>JACSRI010000226.1 GCA_014879845.1 Opitutaceae bacterium | reverse complement strand
AGGATCAGTCCCGCCCCCGCGATCCCGAGGACGAGCACGGACGCGCCGGCCAACCGGCCCCACCCACCCGATCCGTCTCCCGAGTCCAGGGATGATTCGGTCTCCGCGCGTCCGGGCTGCCGGGGCGCCTCGTCGACGCGCATCGTATCGACTGGCTGGATGCCAAGGCGGCGCATGTGCTCGAGAGCGAGCGCCGCCCAGGGATCCACCGGTCGGCCCGCCTCGCTGAGTTTCGTCCCACAGCCAATCGTGCGTTGCACCACCGCGGCTCCGAGTCGCTCGCGCAGGAGCAGCCCCGTGAGATAACGGTCCTCCGCCACATTCTCCCGCAAGAGTCCGCTCAGGTACCCGCCGGCGGCGCGGTCGAGCGGATCGCTCATCCGGCGCAGCAACTCGCCGGCCGCCGAGGGGGTCAGCACCGTCGCGGGCTCGACTGCACGCGCGCGCGACGCGACCTCGCCCCAAGTACGTGCGCCGTCGCCCGCACCCGGTGGCACGACAAAAGCCGAGGATGCCGGCCGGATCGCGCCGATCAATTGCTCGCGCTCAAAGGCGCGCAGGAGCCCGGCGATGCGCTCGCGCACGGGTTCTCCGTCAAACCCGCGGGCCCAGCTCTGCGCCAGCGCTGGACTGACGGGGAACAGCGGGTTGTCCTCCTGAAAGTCCGCCCGGAAGTCGCGAAACGCCTGTTCGCCGACGGCGGCGGCGTCGAGCACCGGCGCCCCAAGAGTCGCCTGCAAACGCGCCAGGAACGCCGCACGAGTCTGCACAAAGGCGGCATCAAAGCTCTCCACCACGGCGAGCGCGATCCCCGGGTCGTGGGCCAGCACGATCGGCGTATGCTCGCCCGCCTTGATCGCGATCGCCACGGTGGCATCGACGTCGACGACCTCCAAGGCGACCGGCGCGTAGAGCCCCGTCGCCTCCGGCCCGTCGCTCGCGGTGACCCAACCTCCCGCGATCGTCACAGACGCGATGGCCACGAGGCGGCGCATGCGGCAGGTTCGGAAGCGGGCGCGGGAAATCATGTCGAGCCGGCTCAGGCGAGCTCGGCGCGCAAGGTGTCGCGATTGCCGCTCTTGACCGCCTCGCCGAGGGACCGACTCACTGCCATCACGCCGGTGCCGGGCACCGTCTCGGCCTCGACCACGACCTCGGTCGTGGCGCCGAGCTGCCGGCGGATCCCGTCGAGCAGGTCGCTGTAGCGGCGGCTGAACGAGACCTTGGCGGCCACGTCACCCACATCGTTTTCCAGCACGACCGCGTGGACGAGGAAACCCTTGTCGACGCGCACGGTGTGCCCGGCGACGGGCAGCGGCACCACCTTCGGCGCGCGCAGGAAACGACGACGCACAAAGTGCAGCTTGCCGTCGGCCTGCACGAGGAAACCGCGCGTCTTCATGCGCAGCCCCCCGAAGCGTTTTGCCGCGAAAGCCTTCAGCACGAGCGTGGGCTCCGGGAACAGCTGCGCGAGCACGCCCGAGAGTTTCGTCGACGTGAGCGTCGGCTGCGGGCGGCGGAAGATCTTCTCCGCCATCCAGCCGAGGATCGGATCGCCGAAGACCGCGCGCAGGTAGACGACGCGTCGGCGCACCCAGGCGAAGATGAGCAGCGAGACCGCGAAGATCGTGAGGTTGATCACGGTCGCGACCCACGGGCTCCAGACATAGATCGCCATGAGCGCGGCGGCGACCGACTTGTTCGCCGTCTCAAAGATCGCATCCACCGTCGGGAACGGCGAAAGGAAGATCATCATCTCGAAGAAGAACTTCACCGTGTTGACGACAAACACGTTGATCGCCGAGAAGACCATCAGGAGCGTGCCCTGGGTGAACGACAGGAACCCCGCCTGGATCACCACCGTCGAGGCCACCTCCTGCCCGGCGTCCTCGCCGAGATTGACCCGCGAGAGCGCCTGCACGGCCAGGACCGCGACGATGCCCGAATGCGCCTCCACCTGATCGATCGCCTGGGCGAAGGGCTTGGTCACCTTGGTCAGCTTGGGTAAGGCCGTGAGCGCCGTGAGTCCGAGCAGGCCCGTGAAGACGAGCCCGTTGTTCAGCGGGCTATTCTTTCCGAGCAGGGCGTTCTTGGCCACGCCCTCCGGCAACATGCCCGTGTCGGCCAGGAGCGACGCACCGGACATGAAGGTGAGCGCAAAGTACGGCGACATCGCCACCGGCGCGAGGGGTCCGAGCACCTCGGTGACACCCAGCTTCTCGACGAGTTGCTTGCCCTGCTGGGTCTCGGTCTCGAGTCCCTTGCCGTCGACCAACCCGGCCGCGGCGTGGTGAATCGGGAGGGGGTCGGCGAAGAGCAAGGCCGCAACGACCACAAACAGGGCGAACAGCGGCGCGACGGTGGTGGAAGGCTTCATGGCGGATGGGTGGCGGGAAGGAACGGGCGGATTGAGCACGCCCCGGGAGTTTTCCGCAAACGTAAATAGAGTGTCATCCCCTCGCGCACCGACAACTCCCGGGCCGATCCAACCCGCTGACACCCAGAAACGAACAAGGTTTCTCCTGTATTCGGCGGCGCGTGCCTCAAGCGCCCGGATCACGCGTCGAAGGGGATCCTTGCACCACCTCTCACATGGCGATTTCCGCGCTCATCCTTTCGTCGGTCGACGAGCAGATCAAAATGCTCAGCGTCGCCCCCCAGATCCTGCCCAAGCTCCAGCAGTTGATCGAGGACGCGAACACCAACCCCGACGACATCCTCGATCTCATCCGCCTCGATTCAGCCATGGCCGCGCGGATGATCAAGACGAGCAACACCGCGTATTTCAGTCCTGGATTCCGCATCGCCAACATCGAGGACGCCGTCACCTACCTCGGCTATGACGAGGTCTACCGGATCGTTTCGCTGCTCGCCTTCGCGCAGATGATGCGCACGCCGCTGCGGGCCTTCGGCCTGCAGGCCGGCGAACTCTGGCGGCGCTCGCTCGCCTGCGCGCTCGCGATGAACAACCTCGCCCCGCTCCTCGTGCAGGGCGAAAAGCGCACGGCCTACACGATCGGCCTGCTCCACAGCGTCGGCATGGTCTTCGTCGACAAGCAACTCGTCGCGAACAAGTCGCCGCTGCCGTCCGGTCCCGTCGACGAGGGCGAGGTGCGCCTGCTCGGCGTCACGCACGCGGAGGTCGGCGCCTACGTGCTGCGGCAGTGGAACTTCCCGGAGGAGATCGTCGAGCCGGTGCGCTGTCAGTTCGATCCGCTGGATTGTCTCGCGCATGGCAAGCTCGCCTGCCTCCTCCACGTCGCCCGCTGCATCATGCAGTCGATCCTGCGCCCGCCCGCCGAAGGCGAGCCGATGCCCGAGCCGGATCCGCTCGTCGCGACCATGCTCAGTCTCGCGACCGACGAGTATCACGAGATCCGCGAGGAGACCGAGGGCAAGTTCACGCTGCTCGAGATCGCCGCGAGCGATCTCTGATCCGCCACGTTGCGCGGCGTGCTCCGCTCTGTCAGGTACCGCCCCCGCGCGACCGAACCCACCGGGCCGGGCCGTTGACTCAAGCGATCAGGTTGAGCATCGCGCCGGGCCGGGCCGGGCGACGCTTGGGCTGACCCTGCGGGTCGTAGACGGGGTTGTCGAGGTCGCGACTGGTGCCGCGCCGATCGACGAAAAAGAGGTCGATGCTCTGCTGGATCGGCCCACGCAGCCGACGACGAGCCACCGGCGGTTCCGCCGTGGAAAACGTCGTCGCGTCATCTGCGCGCATCTGGGCCTCCGCCATGCGCGTCACGATGCAGATCGTGGTCGACTTGGCAACTGCCCGCGCAAAATCCCCTCACCGTTCGTGCACGTTCTTGGAGGGATTCCTCCATGGCCCACCCCGGCCAGGCGGCGAGACAGAATCCAAGGCCCGGCCGGCTAGAGCCCCAGGTCGGTCGCGCGCTTCTTAAGGGTGGCGCGCGTGATGCCCAGCAGCTCGGCTGCGCGAGCCTGGTTGCCCCCCGTCTGGGCCAGGGCGCGGGAAATCATCTCATTCTCCAGGCGCTGCAGGATGTCCGCGGCCTTCTCGCCCACGAGGTGCTGATAGACGCGGTCGAAAAGTTCGCTCGCCACGATCGGCTCACGCGCGGGCTCCGCCCCGACGGCTGGCATCGCAACGGAAGCCGCGACGGGCGTGGCCGATGGGGCCGGCACGGGCGCCACCTCCGCCGCGGCAAGCGCCGCCGACGCGGGCATCGCCCCACCCGCCGCTGCCGGAGCACCGCCGCCCGCGGCCTGGGCGGTCGCCAATGCCTGGAGCTCGGGAGGCAGATCCTTGATCAGGATGGTGTCACCCTGCGCAACCACGGCGCTGCGGTAGATGACGTTTTCCAGTTCACGCACATTGCCCGGCCAGCGGTGGCGCAGGAGCACCTCGACCGCCTCGGGCGAAACGCGGCGCACGCGCGTCTTGCGCGCCTTCTCGAGCTTCTGGAGCATGAACTCCACGATCTCGGGCAGGTCGGCCATCCGCTCGCGCAACGCGGGCACGCGCACGCGCACGACGTTGAGGCGATAATACAGGTCCTCGCGAAATGTCTTCTCGGCGACCATCTTCTCGAGGTCCTTGTTCGTCGCGCCGATGACGCGGACGTCGACCCGGATGATCTCGCCGCCGCCCACGCGCTGGATCTCGCCCTCCTGCAGCACGCGCAGGATCTTGGTCTGCGTCGGAAGGGTCATGTCGCCGATCTCGTCGAGGAAGATCGTGCCGCCGTCGCACTGCTCGAAGCGGCCGATGCGCTGGCCGGTCGCTCCGGTGAACGAGCCCTTCTCATGGCCGAAGAGTTCGCTCTCGATGAGATTCTCCGGGATGGCGGCGCAATTGACTGCCATGAACGTCCCGCGCGAGCGGTGGCTGTGCTGCCAGAGACAGCGCGCGATCAGCTCCTTGCCCGTGCCACTCTCTCCCGTGATGAGCACGGTGGCGTCGCTGGCGGCGACCTGGCCGATCGTCTTGAAGACCTCCTGCATCGCGGGCGAGCTGCCGACGATGCCCTCCTTCCAGTCCTCGCTCTTGAGCTTGGGCTGGATGTCGCCGGCACGCCGCAGGTCCTCGCCCGCCTTGATCGCGTTTTCCGCGAGCCGGAGGACTTTCTCCGGATCGAACGGCTTCATGATGTAGTCGAACGCGCCGAACTTCATCGCCTCGATCGCGGTCTGCGCCGTGCCGAAGGCCGTCATGAGGATGATCGGCAGGCGGTTGTTGATCGAGCGCAGGTGCTGCAGGGTCTCCAGGCCGCTCATGCCGCCCATGCGGATGTCGAGAAACACGACATTGGGCACGGACTTGCGCACCATTGCGATGCCCTCCTCACCGCTGCCCGCCGCCGAGACCGTGTACCCGCGGGAGGCGAGCACGCGGTTGAGCGAGTAGCGAATCTCGGAATCGTCGTCGATGACCAGGATGGTCGGTGAAGTGGAGGCGTCGGCCATGTGGGTGAGCAGCCTCCGATGCAGCGGGCAACGTGCCGGGGGGTCAACGTGGTTTCTCCCTCCGGCCTGCCAGCCCCTACTCCTCCGTGCGGCGCTCCGGCGGGCCGAGATAGCCGAGCGCGGCGGTGGGATCGTGGATGACGAGCTTGTCGACCACCACGCCGGGCTCGAGGCCGTAGAGACGCAGGGTGTGATCGCCGGATGCCGGGATCTCCAGCGTGGCGCGGGCAGTGACCGCGTTGGCGAGCACGCCCTGCGCCCATTCCGGCGAGCCGTCGCGGCGGGTGTTGGCGAGGAGCTGGAGCGGTCCGTCGCCGAGCCCGATGGCGCAACGCAGGTCGGCGCCGGCGCTGATCGCGTGCGTGGGCAGCAGATACACGGTGACGGAGCGCGGCCCGGGACGCGCGAAGGTGACGCGATACTCGAGGCGCGGCGCCTCCGTCGCCGCGAGCGCAAGGTCCACGGTCGCGGCCGTGCTCGGCTGGACCACCACGGCGCCGGGGCCTGTGCGGCCGAGACCCGGGACGATCGTCCAGGTCGCCCCGGGCGCACGCACCGCAGCGTCAAACGACTCCGTCTCAAGCGACACAAAACCCTCCGGCGCCATGCGCGGTGCCTCGCCCGGCGGGATCGCGCCGGGCTGCCAGGGGGCGATGCGCATGCTCTTCCAGTCGTCGTCGGCGGGCTCGAGGTGCATGAAGCCACGCCACTTGCCGGCGGCCACGATCTCGTTGAGGTGCTGCGTGGCGAGTTGCAGACGCGCGTCCTTGCCCTGCGCGCCAGCGATGTCGCCGGTCTCGCCGCGGAAGTACCGCTGGTTGGCCAGCGTCGAGCCGAGCACAGGATAGAAGACCAGCTGCGCAAACGCGTCGGCCTGCGGACCCGTGATCGCCGCGTGAAGTCGCCAAATCCGCTCCTGCAGCGCGAAGCAGAGCTGGTTGCGCGCGACGATCTCCTCCGCCGTGAGCGGGCTGCGGCGCGGCACCTCCTTCGGAAGCCACCACTGGAGGTGCTCGGGCCGGCGCTGGAAATTGAGCTGAAAATACTCCTGCATGATGGCCGCGATCTCCGCGGCGTGCGCCTCGCCGAACTCACGCGCGGCCCAGGCGCGGAGGAATTGGTCGAGGTTGTCCGGATGCCAGCGGTCGACGTCCCACGCCATCTGCAGGAAGAACTCCGTGCCGATCTCCATGGGTTTGATGTCGCCCACGTTCACGATCCAGATCCGGTCGGCGCCGTGCTCGTAGGCCTTATGCATCTCCTCCCAGATGAGCGCGGGTGGCGTGGTGTTGAGCCAGAGGTAAGCGAGAGGGCGACCGAGGTAGGAGATGTGGTAGTAAACGCCGAATCCGCCGGGACGCGCAGCGCGCTCGGCCGGTGTCGCGAAGTTCCGGATATACCCGAAGTTGTCGTCGGGCCACACGATCGTGACGTCGTCCGGCACACGCAGTCCCTGCCGATAGAGGTCCAGGACCTCCTTGTAGGCGCAGAACATCTGGGGCACGCGTTCGACCTCCGGACTCGCATGCTTGGCGATGAGCGCGCGCTGGTCGGCGAAGATGCGCTCGAGCGTGGCGATGCGCTCGGCGTCGGTCGTCGGGCCGACCATGTTCGAGTCGTGGATGCCGCGCATGCCGAGCGTGTAGATGTTCTCAAAGCGCCCGTTTGTACGCAGACGCTCCGCCCAGTAGGCGAGCATGCCGTCGCGGTTGGCGACGTAGTTGTAGTCGTCCTTGGGCGCCGTCCATTCGCCGACGTTGTTGCGCAGCATCGGCTCAGCGTGGGACGAGCCCATGACGATGGCGTAGTCGTCGGCGAGTTTTGCATTTTCCGGGAAGGCGTTGAACGGCTTCGTGCACGCGTGCATCGCGGGCCAGAGGGTGTTGGCCTTGAGGCGGAGCAGCAGTTCAAAGACGCGCCGGTAGGTTTTCGGGCCGATGCCGCCCTCCTCCGGCGCGAAGGTCTGCGCCGCCCACGGCTGCAGGCCCCAGTCCTCGTCGTTGATGAAGACGCCGCGGTACTTCACCGACGGCGGACCGACGACGGTGACACCGGCGCGGATGAACAGCGATGCGCTGCGCCGCGGTGGCACGTCGGACCACCAGTGCCAGGGCGACACACCGATCTGCTGCGCGAGTTCGTAGGCGCCGAAGGCCGTGCCGCGGCGGTCGCTGCCGGCGACGACGAGGGCGCGCCCCACGCCCGGAAGCGGCGCCTCGACCACGGCGATGAGGAAGGTCTCCCACTTGCCGGCCAGCGTGACTGTATCGAGCTTCCCGGCACGGGCGAGTTCATCGATCAGCGGCGACCGGCCGAGCGTGCCGATCAGCACCCAGGTGCCGGGCCCGGACGGGTGCTCGGTCGTCACCGCCGGCGTGACGCCGCTGACGCGGCCGATATCCATGGCGAGGTCACGCGCGGCAATGGCGACCACCGCGTGGTCGGCTGCGTCATGGACAATCGTGGCAGCCTGGCCGGCGGCCACGAGCGGAAAGGCCGAGGCATCCGCGACGTCCGACACAAGAGAATCCGATCCCAGGGCCCACGTTGGCCACACGAGGCACAAGATGCACAGGAGAGAAGAGATCCCTCCTGAGCCTTCTGTGGTTCTTTCGGCCATGTCCGCGTCTCCGCGCCCCTCGCCTATTCAGCCGCCGAGGCCGGCGGTTCGACCGTCACCTCCGTGATCCGCAGCTTGTCGATGAGGCTCATCGGCACCTCGATGACCGTGCCGTGACGCATGCGCTGCGGGGTGCCCTCGTGCGGGAAACTCGCCTTCGCCGTGACGTCCTCCCAGGTCACCAGGTCGCGCGAACGCAGCACGCCGTAGTGTTTCTTCATGTAGGCGTCAAAATAGACCAGATACTCGTCGCCGATCCGGAGCGCGGTCGGTCCCTCCACCCACTCGCCCGGCGGGGTGATCGGCGCCGAGAGTTCGCCGAACGGTCCGCGCAGGCTGCCGGCCGTGCCGACACGCAGGTGCTTCTTCGCCTCGGGAAACTTCGTCTCGTCCTTGATGATCACCCACTGGCGATCACCGTCGCGCAGGAAGGTGGCGTCGATGCAGTTGAAGCCTGGATCGTAGAACAGCTGGGTCGGCGTGAAGGTGACGAAGTCCTTCGTGGAAGTCGCATACATGCGGTGGTTGAGCTCGTCCTCGGAACTGCCGAGCGTGGCCGGGAAGCGGCCGGGAATGGTCGTCGCCCAGTAAATGATGAACTCGCCGCTCGTCGCGTCGTGCACGATCTCGGGCGCCCAGGTGTTTCGCGCGGTGGGCTCATGCTCCATTGCGGGTATCTCGCGCTGCGGCGTCCAGGTGATGAAGTCGCGTGTCGAGGCGTACCCAAAACCCTTCTCCCACCAGCCGCAGGTCCACACCATATGGTAGGTGCCATCGGGTCCACGGACGACGCACGGATCGCGCACGAGCTTCTCCTTGCCCACGGTCGGCGTCAGGTAACTGGCGCCGCCGTTGAGCGCCTCCCACGTGTATCCATCCTGGCTCCACGCGAGATGGAGGCCGTCCTGGCCGTTTCGCACGAAATAGGTGAACAGGTAGCCGACGGGCTCGGCGACGCCGCAGAGGGCGGCGGCCACAATGGAGAGGAGAAAGGTGAGGAAGGGGCGCATGCGGTGAGGTCGATCAGAGGGAGTTTACCACGAATGGACACGAAGGAACACGGAGAGAGACAGGAAAGAACAGCGCGCTGCGCGGTCTGCGGAGGCAGATGATGCCACCGTATCGGGATCTGTGTTCATCCGTGTGCATCCGTGGTTGAACGCCGATTTCAGTTCCCGCGCGGCCGTTCAGTCGCGGCGGGGCCGGGACTCGCGGCGATGGCGAGGGACTCGGGCGCGTCCGGATGCGCGGGGTCGAAGTCGCGGAGATCGTCCACGATAAACGCAGCGAGATCGAGGTGCGCGTCGCGGATGCCCTGCACGACGCACCTCGCGAGTTCGTAGGCGCCGTAGTTGTTGTGGTGGGTCTTGTCACGGCCGCCGTCGGCAAAGGCCAGCGGCGAACGCTCGGGGCCAAGCGCCTCGTAGAAGGCGCGGCTCATCGCCTCGAGGTCAATGAGTGCGACCTTCTCCTCGACGGCCACCGCGCGGACGGCGGCCGGATAGTCTCCGTGGGAGTTCGTGATTTTCCCCGCAGCGTCGAAATTGCGGCGCTGCATCGAGGTGACGAGCACGGGCGTGGCGCCGCGCAGTCGCGCCTCCGCGATGAGCGCGCGCAGGTAGGCCGGGTAGGTGGTGTGCGCCTCGACCCAGGTCTGCGGCCACTGCTTCTTGCTGTCGTTGTGGCCGAACTGGATGAGGATCCAGTCTCCAGTCTTCACCTCACTGAGGACCTTCGCGAGACGCAGCCCGGTGATGAAGGACTTGATCGTCTCGCCGGACTCCGCGTGGTTGGCCACGGCGATGTCGGGCTTGAAGAAGCGCGTGAGCATCTGTCCCCAACTCGCGGACGGCTCGCGGCGTTGGTCGGTGACGGTGGAGTCGCCGAGGAGAAACACCGTCGGCACCTCGACGCGCTCGATCGCGACGGTGCGCGCGGCGGGGTGCGGACCGACGAACTCGAGCGTGAGCTTGTCGTCCCAATGCAGGGCGCCGACCTCGCGGTCGTTGAGCAGCACGCGGTCGCCGCCGGGGGCGTTCTTCTCGGGCGGCGGCACGCGATCGTTGCGGACATTGACGACGAACGTACGCGTGACCGTCTCGCCCGGCGCGGTGCGCACGCTCTCGAGCATGAGCCGGCGCGACTCGGCCTTGACCGTCGTGTCGCCGGCCTGGGTGTCGTGGCCGAACGTGAGGGTGACGCGGTAGTTGCCCTCCGGGACGAGGACGGAGAAACGCGCCCCGGCCGAATCTGGATCGAAGCCGTAGCCGTGCTCGGCGGTGAATGCCACACGGGTGCGCGGGTCGGCGAAGTCAAACGTCCACGAGGAAGAACCCGCCGATGCGGCCACAGAGGCGGCAAACGAGGCGGCGACCAAGAATGCCGCGATTCGATGGGGCGTATGCATGGCGGAAGTGGAGACGCTGCAAGGGAGGCGGAGGATGCGCGAATGCCGCCGATGGTGGACAGTCAGAGGGTGCGAACCGGGTAGCGCAGGCCGCCAGCCTACATCCGGAAACGAATCGAGGCAGGCTGGAAGCCCGCGCTACTTTGATGCGCGAAAAACCACCGAACCCGAGCGTTCGCCGCGCACGTGCGGGGTGACACCGCGCGGGCCGGTCGTCTCGGGGCCGGCGAACTTCGAGCCGATGGCGGGAATCACCTCAAGAAGGGCGAGGCCGGTATCGGGAAACGCCTGCATCGACGGCGAGCCATCGCGCGGCGCGTAGAGCCCGTAGAACGGGATGCCGGAGAGATTCTCGACGCGGAGGCGGCCGTCGACGGTGTCGAGTTCGAGCCAGCGCCACTCGCGGAAGTAGCCCTTGAATTCCGGATACGTGAACGACTCACCGGGAATGGGGTCATTGAACGCGACCTCGTGCACGTCGATCACGACGCCTTCCATGCGGTTGCGGTAAACGCGGTACGGCCCGCGGCCGAGCCAGCGCTTGGCCTTCACCTTCGCCTCCGGGAGATCGAAGGCCACGCCGAGGATGTCGACTGCGGCGTCGACGGTGTAGGCAAAGTCGCAACGTCGCCCGCCATCGGGCAGATCGGTCCAGCGCACGGCGCCGAGCGCGACGCCGGCGGTCACGGGCACGAAGCCCTTGTTCGCATAACGATAGGCGACGAGGCGCGGGCCGGCCGGAAGCACCGGAGCAATGCGCTGCCCCGGAGTCTGGCCGAGCGGGCGCGACTGCAGCGTCGGATCGGGGCGCGCGGCGTGGGTCTCGACCATACCGGCCTGCGCGGTCGGCGCCTCAGACTCCCTGAACCACGACCACGCCCAGAGTTCGCGGCCTTGGGGATCCCACGCCTTCATGGTCAGCACGGGCAGGCGCGGATCGGTCCAACCGCCGACGAGGCGCACGGTCTTTCGCATCCCAGGCGCCAGGTCCCCCACGGGCACGTCCAGCAGCGGAACGTCCACAAGCGAATCGCTGCCGTGCAACCACGCCTCAAACCTGCATGCGCTCAGATTCGTGAACGCATACTGATTCTCCACCGTCAGCGTCCCATCCCAGTCGCGCGGCAGCTCGCCGCGGGCGTTCACCGGCGCGGTCACCTGCACGGGCGACCAGATCTCCTTCACGGTGAAGTAACTGCCTTCGAGCTCGCGGTGCGGGCCGACCATGCCATCGGGCGCCTGGTTGCCGGCGTTGTCGATCGTGTTGTTTCTGTCGGTGCGGACAACACCCTCGTCGCTCCACACCCAAAAGAAGCCACCGGCCACGGTCGGGCTTGTCCCCATCACATCCCAGTAGTCGCGCATGCCCGCGCCGATGCCGCCGTCCCACAAGCCGTGGAGAAACTCCGTCGGCATGAACAGCTGCGGCCCGGCGCTGAGCTTCACGGTGCTGTCGTATTTCTCGTAGTGGTCGGTGTTGATGCCGCTGTTGGTCGCCCACGGGTGCAGGACGGCGCGCTTCTGCGGGTCCCACTTCGCGAATTCGGCGTCGTTCTCGGCCTTCCAGCCGCCCTCGTTGCCGTTGTCCCAGAAAAGAATGCAGGGATGATTCACGTCGCGGCGCACGAGCTGGCCGATGAGGCGCGCGCCGGTCTTGATGTCGTAGGGCTTCTGCCAGCCGCCGAGTTCGTCGAGCACGTAGAGGCCGAGCTCGTCGCAGGCCTCGAGGAAGTGTTTGTCGGGCGGATAGTGGGACATGCGCACGGCGTTCATGTTGGCGGCCTTGATCAGGCTCGCGTCGGCGTAGCTCTGCTCGCGCGAGACGGTGCGCGCGGTCTCGGGCCAGAAGCAGTGGCGGTTCACGCCCTTCAACACGATCCTCGTGCCATTCAGGTAGACGCCGTCGTTTTCGCGCACCTCGATCGTGCGGAATCCGAAACGCTCCGTCACCTCGTGCGTGGCGTCGCCGGCGCCCGGCCTCGTGAGGGTGAAACGCACGCGGTGCAGGTGCGGCGTCTCAGCCGTCCAGAGCCTCACGCCAAGGAACGAGCCGCGCACCACGGCCTTGGTTTCGCCCGCGACGATCGCGGCCGTGAGCGGCGAACCGAGCGCGCGGCCGTGGAGGTCAGTCACCTCCGCGCGCACTTCGCCGGCGGCCCCGGTGAGCGGCGCGCCGAGATGCACTTCGGCAAGAAACGAGCCGTCCGCGCGCGCGTCGATCGCCGTCCAGTCGATGAACTGCGGCGGCAGCGCCTCGAGCCACACGGGGCGGTAGATGCCGCCAAACACCCAGTAGTCGGCCGCGCGCTCGGCGTCGTTGACGCTGCGATTGGAGGAGTTTTTCGCGACCGTGACCTCGATGAGGTTCTCCGCGCCGAAGCGCACGAGCGGTGTGATGTCGTAGTGGAAACGATAGAACGCGCCCTGATGCGTGGGGCCGGCGGAGGTGCCGTTGATCCACACCGAGGTGTCGGTCATCGAGCCGTCGAAGACGAGCCGCACCACCCTGCCCTGCCACGCCGCCGGCACGGTGAAGGTGCGACGATAGAGACCCTGCTCGTGGCCGACGATGTCGCCGGTGTTGTACTGCAGCGAGCCACCGTAGTTGTAGGTGCCAAAACCGTGCTGCTCCCAACACGACGGCACCGGGATCTTCGACCACACGCGGCTGTTGCGTCCATCGGTGCAGAAGAAGTCCCATGCGACGGCGTCGTCGGGGCCGGTGCCGCTGAGCAGCTGCGTCTCGGTCGGCACAGCGTGCAGGAGAACCGCGAGCACGAGGCTCGCGCCGAACGAAAGGAGGGAGCGGATCATGGGGTCAACACCGTCATCTTCGCGACCGCGCACGCGCAGACGAGTCCCAATCCAGCCCGCGCCATCGACCCGTCAACGATCGCACCGGCCGCATTCCGGGGCGAACCCGCGGTTTGCCGGGGCAGACGCCCTCCACACCGACCGGTCTCATGACGTCTACTCTAGCAGCACTCAACTCACAGGACACGACCATGGAAATCTCCGGACTCTCCCTCTCGAGCCTCAGCCTGCAGCGCCCCGATCCCGCACAGATGCGCGCGCAGCTCTTCAAGAAGACCGACGCCGACAGCAGCGGCACGATCACCAAACAGGAGCTCACCGACGCGATCGCCAACATACCCAAACCGTCCGGCGGCACCGGCGACGAGGCCCCGGAGGTCGAGCAGATGTTTTCCGCGATGGACACCGACGCCAATGGCGAGGTGACCGAGGCGGAGCATACGAGCTTCCTCGAACAGGTCGACGCCCAGCGAGGCGGCCAGCGGCCTCCTCCGCCGCCCTCCGGCGGCGCCGGTGGATTCGAGGGCAGCACCGACATGCTCAGCTCGCTCCTCTCCGCCCTGCAGGACAGTGCGAACGACGAGGAAACGAGCACCGACGTGAGCGCGCTCATCCAGAAGCTGGTGGACTCGCTCAAGGAGCGCGCCTCGAGCTACAACGCCGACGGCACGTCCAACGCTGAGGCCAAGTCCCTTTTCGAGACCAACGTTTGACTGCATCGCGCCGTCCGCACTCAGGGCCCCAGGGTCGGGCGCGCACTCCAGGCGCGCTGCGGACACGACGCGACATGCACAGCGCGTTCGAAAAACGCGCCCTGGCCCGGACCACATCACCTGCCCAGGTTCGGGTTCGTGGCGGGGCGTGCTGTTGGGAGACCGCGCCCCGCCACGCCTTCGCGTCCAGATCACCCGTGCTCGAGCCGCGCCTGCACCTCGCGGATGCCGCGGGTGATGGGCAGACGCACGCCACCCTCGACCACCATCTCGTGGCTGCCGTCGGGCTGCATGCGCAACTCGCGCACGCGGTCGAGATTGACCACGGCAGTGCGGCTCACACGCAGGAACTGGCCGTCGGCCAGGCGCGCCTCGAGTTCGGCGAGCGTCTCGCGCAGCACGTGCGTGGCCGCGCCGACATGCAGCACGGCGTAGTTGCCCGCGCTCTCGATCCAGTCGACGCTACCCGCCGGGATCACGAGCATGCGATCACTCGTGCGCACGATCAGGCGCTGCAGGCGCGGCTGTGGCTCGGCCGCTGCCTCATCCTCCTCCGGGGCCGAGCGCGCCGCGACCGCGGCACGCACGCGCCCGAGCGCCTGCTGGAGCCGGGGCAGCCGGTAGGGCTTGAGCAGAAAATCCGCCGCCTGCACGTCGAACGCCGGGACCGCATGCTGCGAATACGCCGTGACGAAGACGATGACCGGCCGCTCGCCCTCGGCGACGGCGCGCGCCACGTCGAGTCCGCTCATGCCGGGCATCTCCACGTCGAGCAAGGCGGCGTCGGGCCGTTCGCGCCGGAGCGCCTCCAGCGCCTCGGCGCCGTCGCGACACTCGGCCACGACCTCGATGCCGGGCTCGCGCGCGAGCAAGCCGCGCAGACGCGCACGCGCCACGGCCTCGTCATCGGCGATGAGCAATCGGAGCGCATCCATGGCTCAGGCCCCGCCGGCCACGGACGGAGCCGCGTCGGGTGTGAGCGTGATGACCCCCGTGTCGGTGCGCCCGTCCTTGGTACGAATGGTCACGGTGAGTTGGAGTTCGGCGACATCCTCCGCGAGGCTGCCGCGCATCGGATACAACGCCCCCGACTGCCCCGGTGCAAGCGCGAGAGCGTCCGGCTGCGGTCGGAAGTTTCCCAGGCGGGACGTCACGTCGACGATGGCAAACTCGACGGTCTCGTCGCCGGTGTTGGTAAACACCACCGAGAGCGCATGGCTCGGCCGGGATGCTCCCATCGCGCCACCACCACCGAACGATCCGCCGCCCGCCATCACCGGCGGCGGACCACCCATGCCGCCAGCCGGTGGCATCCCGCCTCCGCCGGGCGGGCGCTGGCCGCCGCGGCCGCCGCCCGGACCCGCCATGCCATCCATCGCCACGGTGGCCTTCACCCGGATCGTTCCTTCGGCCAGCCGACCCTCGCCGATGAGCGGTGCCGGTGGCACCTGCCGCACGGCCGGCTCGTCGCGCGGAGCCGGGCCGCTTCGGCAGCTGAGCGCCGCCAGGGGCAACAGGGCCACGACCACCAGCGCGGCGGTCGTGAGGTTCTTTCGAGTCCCGGTCGATTTCGTGATTTGCATGGTCATGGATTGAATTGTTTCCTCCCGGCCGTGGTGGAGGCACCGCGGCCGCGGCGCATCCGACGATGAACTCTCCCGAATCCGAGCATCCCGACGCACGCGTATGGCCTTGGTGGCGACACGTGCTGCTGCACGTCGCGATCTGGTCGTCGATCGGCGCGATCTTCGCGCTGCAGCTGCGTTTCTACCGCGTGGCCGAGTGGGACCTTGCCGTGCGCATCGCCGTGGTCGACTGGAGCCCGTGGATTGTGCTGGGGCCGCTCGTCTACTGGCTCGGCCAGCGGGTGCGCTTCACGCGGCGCCGCTGGCATCTGCCGGCGCTCGTGCACCTCGGCGCCTGCATCGGCGTGGCCGTGCTGGTGGAATTCGTCGCCGTGACGGCGTTTGAGAACAACTGGATCCGCCTGCCGCGCCCGGCTCGCGACGGCCAGCCGCCGGCGGGCATGCAGTCGCGCATGAACATTCCGCCGCCCGACATGCCACAGCCGCCGCCAGGCGAGGCCGGCCCGGGGGGGCCGCCGCCCGTCGGCTTCGGCGATCCCGGCACGGGTCCGGCACCGGCGAACCGCATGGGGCCCGGTCCCGGTCCGCGGCCGGAGGGTTCGTTTATCTTTCGCGCCGGCCGCGCGCGCGCCTCCATTCCCATCTACTGGGTGATCGTCGCGGTGGCGCACGCTTTCGCCTATCATCGCCAGGCGCTCGAACGCGACCGCCGCGCGCTCCAAGCCGAGTCGCGACTGGTCGAAGCCCGGCTCGCCGCGCTGCAGGCGCAGATCAACCCGCATTTTCTCTTCAACACACTCAACGCCGTCGTGCACTACGTGCGCGCCGATCCGGATGCGGCCGAGGAGATGCTCACCACCCTGAGCGAGCTGCTGCGCTCCGTGCTCGCCCGCGCAAACCAGCGCGAGGTGCGGCTCGAGCAGGAACTCGCATTCGTCGACCACTACCTCGCGATCCAGCGCATCCGGTTCGCCGACCGCCTGTCCGTGCAAAAGGAGATCGCGCCGGAGGCACTCTCCGCCACGGTCCCGACGCTCCTGCTCCAGCCGCTGGCGGAGAACGCCGTCATCCACGGCGTCGCGCCCGAACGAACGCCCGGCACGGTCTTCGTGCGCGCGCGCGTGGCGGCCGGCCGGCTGCACCTCGAGGTGGCCGACACCGGCAAGGGCACGGCGCAGGCCCTGCCGCCCGGCACCACGCTGCAGTTCACCGAGCGTATCGGCCTGTCGAACACGCGCGCGCGACTGGGCGCGCTCTACGCCGAGGATTTTCATCTCCGGATCGCACCCGCGCCCGAGGGTGGTGTCTGTGTGGGAATCGACATCCCCCTGCGCGTCCCTTCCTCCCCGTGACCAAGATCACCACCCTCATCGTCGACGACGAGGCGCCCGCACGCGGGCGCCTCCGCACCCTGCTCGCCGCCATGCCCGACATCGAGATCGTCGGCGAGGCGGCCAATGGCGACGACGCCATCGGCGCGATCGGCCAGCTGCGGCCCGATCTGCTTTTCCTCGACGTGCAGATGCCCGCGCCGGACGGCCTGGCTGTGCTGCGCGCCGTGCGCGACGAGTGGCTGCCGTGCACGATCTTCACCACCGCCCACGCCGAGCACGCCGTCGCGGCCTTCGAGCTCCACGCCATCGACTACCTGCTCAAACCCTACACCAAGCAGCGCTTCGCCGACGCCGTGGCCCGCGCGCGGGAGACGATCGAGCGCCGCCGCGGCCAGAACGACGCCCGCGTGGATTCGCTGCTCAAGGACGCGACCGTGCCGCAGGCGCCGGTCGAGCGGTTCCTCGTGAAGACCGGCGAGCGCTACATCGTCGTGCGCGCGGCCGACATCGCGTGGGCGGAGTCGGCCGACAACTACGTGATCCTGCACACCCCGACCGGGAACCATGTGCTGCGCCGCGCGCTCACCGCGCTGGAAGGCGAACTCGACCACAAGAAGTTCTTCCGCACCAGCCGCTCGGCCCTCGTCAATCTCGATGCCGTGGCCGAGATCCAACCCATGGGCGCGGGCGAGCATGTCGTCATCCTCAAGGGCGGCGCTCGCGTGCCGCTCACGCGCGGCCTGCGCGAATTCCAGGAACGGATACAGACGGGAAGGTAGCGCGGGCTTCCCGCCCGCCTCAGCGGACAGCGGTGACAGGCGGGAAGCCTGCGCTGCGCGAGGACGAGCGCTCATCACTCGTAGCGCAGTGCCTCGATCGGATCGAGCCGCGCGGCCTTCCTCGCGGGGTAGAATCCGAAGAACACGCCGATCACCGCGCTGAAGAGAAACGCCCCGGCCACCGCCCAGGTCGGCGTGAGCGTCGGCCAGTTCATCTGCGCGGCGAGCAGCGTGG
>JACSRI010000206.1 GCA_014879845.1 Opitutaceae bacterium | reverse complement strand
AGGGCGCGGCGCGTGCGGCGAGCAGCGTGCCGGCGCGGGTGGAGAGGATGTCCTGGTCGCCGTCGCCATCGGCGTCGAAGGCGAGGAGCGGGCCGTCGTCGAGCGTGGTCGTATTGGCGAGGGTGGACGCGTCGCGCGGGACGAAGATGCCCGCCGCCGTGGCGCCGAGAAGGCGCGCGGGATCGGCCGTCGTGCCGCCGAGCACGATATCCTCGCGCGCGTCGCCATCCAGGTCGGCGACGGCGAGGGCGGGGCCGCGGCGCGCGAAGGTGAAGGGGATGAGCGGTTGCTGCCCGGTCTCGCGCAGGGGCTTCTCGCGTGTGGGCAGGGCGAGTTGGCGGGCCTCGGAAATGTCGGCGAAGAGCGCGGGCGCCGGCGTGGCGGTCGCTGTCGCGGCCATCATCCCGGGATCGGGCGCGCCCTCGGGCTCGGTGATGGTGAGGTGCTGGTCGGCGGCGATATCGCTGAAGGTCTGCGTGTGTCCACTCGGCCACGACACCGTGAGTCGCTGGACGCGCGCGTCATCGCCGAGGCCGAAGTGCAGCACGGGCTCGCTCGTCGAGAGATAGCCGCGTGCGAGCACGAGCGTGCGGACCTGCGGGCTGGCGGCGGACTCGAGACGCACGGTCGCACCGACGCCGAAGCGGTTGGACCGCGTGCCGCGCAGCGCGACGACGAGGCGGTGGCCGGAGTCGGCATCGTTGCGCAGGATGGTGGCGGGCGCCTCGTAGTTGGTGTGGACGATATCGAGGTCGCCGTCGCCGTCGAGGTCGCCGAAGGCGGCGCCGAAACTCACGCCCTTCAGGTCGAGCCCCCAGGCGGGGCCGACAGACTGGAAGCGCAGGTCGCCGAGATTGCGGAACGCCAGGTTGGCCTCCGCGAGCAGCGGGCTGTCGCGCATGATGCGCAGGCGGTCGGCCAGGTTGGCCGCGGAAAAGATGCGAAAGCGCATGTCCGCGTTCTGGTGCTCGCGGTTCATGCCGTTGGTGATGTAGAGGTCGAGGCGGCCGTCGTTGTCGAGGTCCTCGAACCGTACGGTCCAGGTCCAGTCGGTGGCATCGAGACCTGCGAGGTAGGCGGCCTCGAGCATGTGGCCGGTTCCGGTATTCAGGTAGAGTGTGTTGCGCAGATACTGCGGCGCGATACCGGGCTGGTCGTTGTCCACCCGCACGGGATTGCGGGCCGAGGCCATGCCGCGTTGGTCGGCGATGTGGGAGGTCGCGGCCATGTCGGCGACGAGGAAGTCCATGCGTCCGTCGTTGTCGATGTCGCCGAGATCCGACCCCATGGAAGACAGAGGCTGCTGCGGAACCACCTTGTGGATACGGTCGGTGAATGTGCCGTCGCGATTGTTGTGGTAGAGCCGATCGGGGGTGGCGAAGTCGTTGGCGACGTAGAGGTCGGGCCACCCGTCCGCATCGTAG
The DNA here is from genome assembly GCA_014879845.1 of Opitutaceae bacterium. Lineage (GTDB taxonomy): Bacteria > Verrucomicrobiota > Verrucomicrobiia > Opitutales > Opitutaceae > JAEWQP01. The sequence continues at coordinate 16,551 of JACSRI010000206.1, read as the reverse complement.
TCCCACCAGATGGCGGAGTGGCCGAGTGTGTCGCCGTAGACGCCGGCGGCGTCGCTCACGTCGGTGAAGAAGCCGTCGCCGGTGTTGCGGTAGAGGCGGTCGCGCCGGCCGTCGGGGTTGGCGACAGCGTCCAGCATGTTGGTCTGCACGTAGACATCGAGCCAGCCGTCGCGGTCGTAGTCGCAGAACGCGCCGGTGCAGCTCGCGTCGACGAGCCCGAGGCCCCGAGGCGCGCCTTCCTCGCGGAAGGTGCCGTCGCGCTGGTTGATGAATAGGAGATTGGGTGCGCGGAAGCGGGCGACATACAGGTCCAGCCAGCCATCGTTGTTTACATCGGCGAAGGCAGCGCCCTGTTTCCAGGCTTCGACCGGGTCGGTCCAGGTATCGCCGGGGATGAGGCCGGCGCGCTCGGTTACATCTTCAAAGCGCCAGGTGCCGAGGTTGCGGAAGAGGCGGGCGCGTTCGGTCTTGCTCACGACGAAGACATCGGGGCTCCCGTCGTTGTCAAAATCGCCTATGGCCACGCCCGTGCCGATCGCCCCGAGCGCAAACTCCTGGTAGCGCTCGCCCCACATGTCGGGATCAGCATAGCGGTTTTCTGTGATTATCCCGATCGCCGGCGCATCGAGCGTAGCAAACAGCGTCGACCCGAGAGCATGCGAGGGTGCTTGGAGGGGGCGCGACTCGAGCCCGGCTGGCGCAGGGTCGGTTGAGGCTGGCGTGCTGGTGCAGGCCACCGCGGGAGCGATGACCGCGAGCAGGGACGAAGGGATGCGAAATCCGGGCGACACGCGTGCTAGGAACATCGTCGACTCGATCGAACCGGGGCGGGACATCGGCGTCAACGAGGAGGCGCGATGTCGACGCGGTAGTTTGGTGGCGTACGCCTCACTTTTTTCGGGCGGCAGGAAATAGAATGGCTCAACATGCGGCCTCGACCTGATGCGTGCTGTTCGTCGCTTTCTACCCTGGCTGTGGCTTGTTGTGCCCGTGGCAGCGATGGCCATGCTTTGGTTCGGGGTGAGCGCGCGTGTGCGTCACATCGATGCTGTCTCGGCTTTGGCCGGCGGTGATGTGGTTGCGATTGATTCAGCATCTCCGACTGGCTATGAACGGGGCGTGCGGATCCTGGTTCCGCCCGAGCGTGATGCACGCAGCCTCCAGTGGATCGTTCAGGCTCAAGATATGGTGCGACGCGGTGAGTGGCGATTGAGGCACGTCGACTACGATAACGCGCCGACCGGGCGTCCGGTGTGGACGCCGTCCCCGTATCGTTGGTGGCTGGCTTTTGTCGGGTGGGTGGATGCGACGCTGTCTGGCCGGCCAGTTCCGATCGGGATCGAGCGTGCCGCACTCCTGGCGGATCCGTGGCTCCAGGCGGGGATGCTTTTGGCGGTCGTGGCGCTCTTGGCTCGCGGTGTCGGTGTCCAGGGGGCTGCGTGGGGGGCGGCCGGTGTTGCGGGCCTCTTTCCGATGACGGCGGCCTTCTTCCCTGGTCGGCCCGACGAGTTCGGCCTGGCTCTGGTTCTCGCCGTGCTCGGCATCGTCCCGATCGCGATCGCGTGGGTGGCAGGGGATGGGTCGCGTCGAGGTAGGTGGTTCGCGCTGGGCGGTGCGGCCAGCGGAGCCGGTCTCGCCGTCGCGGTTAACCTGCAGGTGCCGTTGATCTTCGGTATGTTTCTTGGTGGTGCCGCAGCGGCTTGGATTCGACGCCGCCGAGATGTGTCGCTGGTGGAACCTGATGGTGTTTCGGTGGGAACCGCGTGGCGTGTCTGGGCCATGGCCGGTGCTTTGGTGAGCCTCGCCGCCTGGGTGATTGAATATGCTCCGAGTGGGCTGGCTTGGCAAGGCGCTCGTCTGGACGTCAATCATCCCTTGTATGCCATCGCATGGCTGGGACTTGGGGAGTGCCTGGCCGCTCTTGAGGACCGGTGGGTGGCGCGGCGGCCGGGTCGGACTCCTTGGCGCATGCTCCGCTGGGTAGGCGCGCTTGCTGCTATTGCGCTTGTGCCGGTCGAATTGATCCGCACGGGACAGGAGGGGTTCTTTGGGACAGGGGAGACGCTTGCGCGCGTGTGTGATCTCCCGGGAGATCCTGCGGTCGGCAACATCGTCGCGTGGTTCGCGGCACGAGGCGTATCCGTGGTCTCGATCGCTGCGATCGTGCCCGTCTTTTCAGGTCTGTTCGTATCCACGGTCGTGTTGCGGTCGGTCCGAGGGATGGGTGCACGTGCCGGGGCCGTGTGCGCGCTGGGACCTGTGGTTGTGGCTGCCGCGGGAGCCATGACTCGACCCGGGGACTGGTGCGTGGCCACCGCGATGCTGCTCGGACTCATCGGTCCGCTCGTCGCCGGCCTCCGCGAGCAATCCGTGTCGGTCAGTCTCAGAATGGCAGCCGCGGTGGGTGCGGGCGTCCCTCTGGTCTTCGGTGTGATCGCGGCCTTTCCTGCACCGCGATCGGGCGCGAGCGACGGCATCTCACCCGCGGAGGCGCATGCGCTCATCGAACGGGACTTCTCTTGGTGGTTGGCGAGGCAGGCTCCTGAGCCTGGTGCCATCACGCTTGCGCCGCCCGAGTTGACGGCGGCGTTGATCTACCATGGCGGGCTCCGTGGTCTGGGCTCCCCCTATCGTGAAAACGAGGGTGGTTTTCGGTTTTCCGTCCGCCTCGCCGGGGCGAGCACGCCGGACGAGGGAGAGGCGCTGGCCAGAACCCGGAATGTCAGATACGTCATCATCCCATCGTGGGATAGCTTTCTCGACCAGTACGCGCGCTTGGGCGCGAACCAGACGGAGCACAGCATCATTGCGCTGTTGCACCGATGGCTTCCACCACGTTGGTTGCGCCCCGTGCCCTACGTCGTTCCGCGTGTCGAAGGGCTCGTGGATGCGTCGATTGCCGTCTTCGAGGTCGTCGATGTGCAGGACAATGCCACCGCTCTGGGGCGACTGGCCGAGTATTTCATCGAAACCGGCCGCATGCCGCAAGCGGTGCGTCTGGCTGGAGTACTCAGGGAGCAGTTTCCGGCGGAGCTGTCGGCACTCATCGCCCGTGCGCAAGTGGCTTGGGTGCGTCGCGATGCTGGCGAGTTTCGCGAGATCATGGACGAGTTGACGCGCTTGATTGAGGAAGGCGGGAGCGAGGGACTGGCTTGGGACCGCCGGGTCAGTCTCGCCCTGGCCCTGGCATCGGCGCGACAGCACGAACTAGCGCGTGTCGAGGCGCAGCGGTGTTTCGATGAGATGGAACCGTCACTGCCTCGAACGCTGACCGAACGGAACCTCCAGCAGTATCTTGCGCTGCTGACGACCCTCGGGCTCGAAATCTCGGACCCCGAGTTGAGGAAGACCGTGGATGCGCTGTTGCCTCGGGAGTCTGAGGCGCCCTGATGGAAGCGGAAGGACACCATGACGCCCCTTGATCTCGCCGCACGCCAGCAGGCCGGTTCGTCGTACGCCTTGCCCAGGTGGCGTCACAGCACACCCGCCGGGCGAGTCGTCGTTCTCGTGGCAGTGCTTTGCGGTCTGATCGGGTGCCGGCCTTCGGAACCGGTCGGTCGGGCCGACTCCCAGCCAACGGGCTCCCGCCGCCCGCCCGCAGCTGTGACCGATCTGGCCTACCTCGCCGAGCCGCTCGGCGCGCCGGTGGGCGAGTTCGGCCGGCCGATGGTCTCGCACGTGTCGATCGCCGACCTCGACCAGGACGGGCTCAAGGATGTGCTCTACTGCGAGGGCCAGCGCAACTCCGTGCGCTGGATACGGCAGTCGCCCCGGGGCACGTTCACCGAGGTGGTCATCGGGGAGGTCGCCGGCCCCGCCCACGTCGAGGTCGCCGACCTCTATGGCCGCGGACGCAAGGATGTGCTCGTGGCCGGCATGGGCCAGATCACGCCGAGCAACGATCGCATCGGCGCGGTCGTCGTCCTAGAGAACCTGGACAACCGCACCTTCCGCCGGCGCGTGCTCATCGAACGTATTGCGCGCGTCACTGACGTGCGCGCGGCCAACCTCATGGGCCACACCGACGGCCGCCTCGACCTCGTCGTGGGCCAGTTCGGCTATGCGCAGGGCGAGACGCGTTGGATGGAGAACAAGGGCGACTGGACCTTCGAGAGTCGCATCGTCAACAGCCAGTCCGGCTGCGTGCACACGCCGGTGGCGGACTTCGATGGCGACGGTCGGCCCGATTTTGCCGCGCTGATCTCGCAGGAGTGGGAAGAGGTCCACCTCTTCCGCAACCAGGGGGGCGGCAAGTTCAGCGAGTCCATCATCTGGGGCTCGACCAATGAGGACTACGGGAGCAGCGGCCTCGACGTCGTCGACCTCAACCGCGACGGCCGGCCCGACCTGATCTACACCAACGGCGACGGCTTCGACTATGCGGGCTACGGATTCCGGGCCTGGCATGGTCTGCAATGGCTGGAAAACCTCGGCTCCGGCCGGTTCAGGTTCCATCGCATCGCCGACATGCCCGGCGCGTACGCGCCGTGTGCCGCCGACCTCAACGGCGACGGACACCTCGACCTCGTGGCGGTGAGCGGCTTCGCCGACTGGGATGACCCGAAATCGGTCTCGCTCATGGCCCTGATCAACGACGGCACCGGACGGTTCTCGCCCGTGCCCCTGGCCAATCGCCCGACGCAGCTGGTGACCGCCGCGGTGGGCGACCTCGACGACGACGGCGTGCCGGAGATCGTCACGGGCGGCTTCTATGCGTATCCACCCTTTGAATCTATGAGTTCAGTCACCGTCTGGCGTCGGAAATGAAGCGTCGTCGACCACGCTTCTCTGCCGGCAATCGGAGGGACCGGAAGGAAGGCGTCGTCCCGCCCGTTGTCGTGGTGCCGGCGGGAACGCCGCCGCAGGCGCGGCGGCGCCGACTGTGGCGATGGCTTGCCGTGTTCGTGGCCTGCGCGGGCCTCGGCCTGGGCGCCGACCGGGCGTGGCGCTGGTATTCCCTGCCCGCGCGGGTCGAGGCGGCGCGTCCGATCGCATCCGTGCCGGCCGGGTGGCCGCCTGAGTTCGGAGCGCGCGTCGCGGCGGCGCAGGCGCAGGCGGGCTCGCGCGGCGGTGCGATCGTCGGCATGGCCGAGCTGGGGCGATTGTATCATGCCAATGGGTTCATGGCCGAGGCCGGGGCGTGCTGGGCCTTCCTGCGCGCCGAGCAGCCCCGGGTGGCGCGCTGGGCGCACCTGCTCGCCGATGTGCGGCGGGCCGCGAGCGACTACGAGGCGATGGAGGCGCAGTTGCGTGACGTCGTGGGGCTGGCACCCGACTACGCGCCCGCCTGGCTGCAGCTCGGCAACTATTGCTTCAAGACGGGCCGGTTCGACGAGGCGAGGCACGCGTTCGTGCGCCGTCTCGAGTTGATTCCGGGTGACGCGCACGCGCAGCTCGGACTGGCGCGCATCGTCCTCCAAGGCGGCGATCGGGTCGGCGCTCGCGGCATGATCGAGGCGGTCGTGCGCGACCATCCGCGATTTGCGCCCGCGCAGAACCTGCTTGCGGAGTTGCTCGCCGCCGCGGGTGACGAAGCCGGGGCCGCGCGACACCGGCAGTTGGGCATGGTTGCCATCCGCTTCTTCGAAGCGGACGACCCCTGGCGCGATGAACTCGTCGGGTGGTGCTACGACGCGGAACGCCTGCGCATGCTGGCCACGGTGGAGTTTCAGATCGAGCGCGGCGACCGCGGCGTGGCGTTGATGGAGCGTGCGGCGCGCCTTGCTCCGGAGGATCCGGATGGATACGCGGCGCTCGGAGATCTGCTCATCAAGCTCGACCAGCCCGGACCGGCTCGGGCTGCGTTGGAGGAGAGCCTGCGTCTCGCGGCGCGAGGGGTAGACCGCAAGCCGCCGGTCATGGTCTTCGTGAACCTGAGCCACGCGCTGCGCCTGCTCAAGCAGCCGGAGGCGGCATTGCGTGTCCTTGAGCAGGGTCGGGCCTATCATGAGCAGGCCTTCGAACTCTTCGACGAGTTGGGCATGGTGCTCGGCGATCTCGGTCGCCTGGACGAGTCGATCGCTGCCTTTCGTGCCGCCGTCGCGCAGAGCCCGGGCGATCCCAATGCCAACTTCAACCTCGCCGTCGCGCTTCTGGGTCAGGGACGGCGGGCCGAGGCCTATGTCGCGCTCGAGCAATCACTCACGCTCAAGCCGACCTTCCCGAGGTCGCTCTCGATGTTGGGACGTCTGGAACTTGAGGACGGTCGCATGGCGGAGGCCGAGCGACACCTGCGGACCCTGCACGAGGCGTATCCGCAACTGGCTGAAGCACGGTGGATGCTCGGTCAGTGGGAGTTGATGACCGGCCGTGCGGCCGAGGCCCGGCGCGACGAGGCGGCGGCGGAGCGGCACTTTCGCGCGGGTGTGTCTCTCGATCCAGACAACCCGGAGCTGCAGGCGAGCCTGGGTGTGATGTTGCTGCTGCGCGGGCAAGTTGCACAGGCTCTCGAACATCTCGAGGCGTATCGGCGTCTCGAGCCCGGCAATCCCCAGACGGCGCTCTTTCTCGGGCAGGCCTACGCGCAGTTGGGGCGAACCCAGCAGGCGCGTGTGGTTCTGACGGAGGGGGCGGAGCAGGCGGAGCGCGCGGGCAACTCTTCCACGGCGGCGTATTGCCGCGAGATCCTGAGCCAGCTGCGTTGAGTCGGAGTCCTCCGGCACGGCCTGGAGGCGGCCAGGATCGCCAAGCCATGTGAACCGGACACTCGCAGGGGCGGATCTGTCCGGTGAGCCGCGGCTCGGCCAGAGACCTTGCCCTGCCTTGATCGTGGTCTTCGGACAACCTCGAGACTCCTGAGTTCAGAAGAGCCACGGATTGCACGGATGAACACGGACATCCGAGACCTGCGGGATCGAGGTGACCTGCCTGCGCGGTGAATGAAGCGGTCGGTTTGGATTACGTGGTTGTCTGCCTTCATTTGTGGTCCCGACTTCGTCCGCCAGGCTCAGCGTCCGGCAAAGAGAAAGGGCCTCCGGCTTGCGCCGGAGGCCCTTTTGATCAGGACACAGAATCTAGCTCAGAAGTTGAACGTATTGGTCAACGTCCACACACGCGGCGGTCGTATCCGGTAGGTAGCCGGCGTCCCGTCGGGTTGTGTGGTGATCGGAATCAACTCATTTCCGGCGGTAAGATTCCGGATGTTGAGCTGAATATTCCAGCGGATCTTGTCCGATAGCTTCATACTGTAGCCCATCCACAGGTCGAAGTCGGTCTCGGAGTCTCCCTCATACGGATTGGCCATGTCGAAGGTGATGTCGTTGATCGTCTCCCCGACGACAGGACGGTATCCGATGACATTCGAGGACTGGTAGCGTGCGCCTCCTCCGACGTAGGCTCCCTTGAGCCAACCCGTGGAGAAGTCGTAGGTGGAGATCGCATTGACACGCCACTCGCGCAGCTCCGGAACATTGGTGCCTTCCTGAAGGGCTCGCTGGGCCCACTCGGCGCCGACATTGGTGTTCCACTGGTAGAGCGTGGACTCGCTGTCAGGATTGCCCCACCAGATGCGGAGGTCGCCTACGCCACCCACGCCGCTGTTGAGCTCTTCCTGGTAGGCGGCCACGAAACGCCGCATCGCATCACCACCGATGTTGGTGCGGACCGCCTCGCTCTTGGCCGCGTTGAGCGTGAAGCGCCAGTTGCGCAGGATCTGGGCGTTGAACTCGACTTCGTAGCCCTTCGACACGCTGTCCTCCGTGACGGCGAAGCCGGACGGATTCGACGAGGAAACGCCAGTCGTGCGGGTTTCGTCGTCCAGCGATTCGTAGTCCATACCCCAGGCCTCGTAGAAGCCGGGGAACTCGGTCTGGACGCGTGCCTGCCAATCGCGCCAAGCCTGGACCACTGAAGCCTCACGCGCCTGAGCCTGCTCGATCGTCTCGTTGCGGCTGTTGTCGATCGCGTAGTTGGCCTGGCTGTAGGACCAGTGGCTCGGATTCATGCCGTCCGCGCTGACCGGGTTGGCGAAGTCGCTCTGCCAGTTGTACTCAAAGCGGTTGACCCAGTTGGCGGCCCAAGCTTGCGAGCTGCCAAGGAACCACGCGCCGCCGATCGCCGAACTGGAGCCGTTCATCACAGCCGTTTCGTACTTGGTGACCTTCAGCGAATACTTGCGATCCTTGGTCTCGAGGAGGAATCCATAGTCGGTCGTCTCACCGGAAGGCGGGGCGAGCGGGTTGCCCAGCAGGTCGACGCGGAGCGCGGCCGGCTGGAAGTTTTCGGATTCGTTGTAGAAGAGCGTCACGTCCACCGGGCTGCGCTCGAGCAGCTTGTCGAGGCCCGGCACCTGGCTGAGGTGGGTGACAAGCATCCAGCTCTTCGAGTCGACATCGACGATGTTCGCATCGCCGCTGTAGCTGTAGTTGGCCGGCGAGAGGTCGAGACGACCGTCGGGGCTGGCGCTGTTGTTGGTGTTAAGAACAACCTGGCGTCCCTCGGCTCGGTCATTGCGCCAGCTCGCCGTGGCGATCAGGGCGTTGTCCCAGAAGCGACCCTGCCAAACCATCGCCTTCGACGTCGTGTCAGACTGCGTCTTGCGCGCGCTGGTCGTGAGGTAGTCGCGATTTTGGCGGGATGCCTCGGAATCGATGATGTTGATCGGAATCGTGGTGTACCCGACATAGTTGGCGGGGTTTTCAGCCTGGATAGACTCACCACCCTCGTCGCCCGCCATATAGTAGTCGTTGAACCATGCGTCCGCAGGATTGACCGTGGAGTTCCAGGTCGAATCGAAGGCCTTCACCATCCCGGAGGTCACCGTAACCTTCGCCTTGGCATTCGGGAGATTTGCTCCAGCGGCGGAAGTCCGGTTGCTGAGCGAGGGCCCGAGATAGATCACCGTGTTGGGCGTCAGGAGGTTGTCGGTGAACTTGCGAATCGGGGTCGACCCATTGGCGTTGAAGCGATCCCAGTTGATGTCGGTGCCATAGCGCTGCCAGGACCGGTAGTCGCGATCGTCGACATCGTTGGCCCAGAGTCCCGTGACAGTGTGCTTGCCGAGGATGCGGGTCAGCAGGTTCTTGTCCTTGCGGGCGAAGTCATGCGTGAGGAAGCCGGTGAATCGCATGACCTCCTTGTCGCTGAGCATCGAGTTGTTGCCAAACTGACCGGTGTCGCTGACGAACGCGCGGCCGACGTTTGGATTGGGATCGCCGTCGGCGAAGGGCTCGCCGTTGAGCCCGGTGGGGGAGCCATCGGCGTAGACGGAGTTGACGTCGATGTAGAGACCTTGGCGTTCGCCAGAAAGCAGCGAGACCTGGCCGTTGCGGTAGGTTTCCCGATTGTAGACGGCCTCGACGCCGAGCTTATCATCAAAGAATGTCTGGGTGAGGCTGAGGTTATAGACGTTGAAATCCTGCCACTCCCACTTGTTCGGGCCGTCGATCAGGTTGTTGTAGAAGTCGAAGATGCTCGAGTTGGTGACGGAGGTGTCTTTGTAGAGACCCCAGTTCCAGAACGGCAGCTGCGCATTCTTCGCCCAAGCGCTCGTGCGAGCGACGCTTCCCGGGCGCTGGTAAGGAATGCCGCCGACGCCACCGTCGATGACGCCATCCGAGCCGATACCACGCAAGGTCGTGGGTTCCCACACCCGATAGAACGCCGGAGCGGCCGAACTGCTGCTATCATAGTAGGCCATCGGTCCGCCGAACTGCTGGGCGAAGTTGCCGAGCGAGGGCAGGTAGTAGTCGCTCTGCATGCGGGCCTGACCGTGGTTCACTCGGTCCGTGTTGTCGTCCTGCAGTTGGACCGGGTTGAACGTGCCACGGTTCAGGTGGTTGTAGGTCCGCGTGGGAGTCCACTCTCCTGTCGTGGAGTTGTAGGTGTAGTTGCCGCCGTAGGTTCCCGTCTCGAACCAGGGCGTGATCATGTCGATCGGGGGCAGCGAGCGCGGGCGGTTGCTGTCCACTTCGCCTGTCTCGATCGTGCCCTTGATGACGGTACGCGCGGAGCCGAGCTTGAGGAACTTCGGTTCGTAGCGCAGAGCGCCGAAGTAGCGCTTGTCCTCTTCGAAGGCGGGATCCTGCTTGAACTTCTCGTCCTCGGTCATCGCGATGAAACGGACGGCGAGTTCGTCGTCGAGAATCTCACGATTGAGGTCGAGCACCCCGCGAACCGTACCCCAGCTGCCGATGCGCACCTCGGCACTGCCGAAGTTGCGGTTTTGCGCCTGTTTGGTGCCGCTGTTGATGATACCCGCGGGGCTGCCCATGCCGAACAGGGTCGAGTTCGGGCCGCGCTGGAGGTCGACGCGATCGATCGTTGCTCCATCCCAAGGAACATCGGACAAGAAATAGTCGCGCGCGTTGTCAGCGGCGACCAAGCCGCGGACGCGGGTGTTCTGATTGGGGTTGGTGAACTTGGATGACTCGTCGATGAACGCGCTGTCGCCGCCGCCGACGAAATTGCCGTAGACGTTGCCGACCTCGGCGTTGATCGCGTACTGGAGGACCGTCTCGTTGTTGGTCGCTCCCGTGTCCTTGAGGAACTGGCTGTTGATGACCGAGACCGCGTTGCCGAGGTCGCGCAACTCGGTGTTCAACCGGGTGCCGGCCAGAGTGTTCGCTTCGGCGTAGCTGTTTTCGGTGCTTGCCGTCACCTCAAAGGGCGTGAGGACGATCATCTCGCCCTCCTCTTCTTCGGTGGCAGCCGGGGTGGCGGACGGAGCCGGCGCGGGGGTGCCAGCGTCGGGTGCGGCCGTCTGCTGGGCGCGCACGTGGCCGGAGATCGTTAGCGCGATGGCCAACGCTGCGGCTGTTCTGGTCAGGTTCCTGTCGTTCATGTATTCCTGTGTGTCTCTCGGTTTGGGTACTGGGTTTCGATCGAACCGGGGCGAGAACCACCCCGAAAAGGCGGCGAACGCGGGTGCGAATCTTCGAGTCGACGAAGGATCAGCTAGCGCTAAATCTGGTTTGGGACGAGCCGAGGGCCTGGGGAAGCCGAGGGGCGAAGAGGGAGGAGGTCGGGGCGAACCGTAAACAGCCCGCCGCGAGTCGTCAACTTACACAGTTGCCGGCATGCTGCTAAATGAGTCGTGTGCTAACGGTAGAACATTTCTTCGCAAACCCTACAGGTGTAGGATGATGGGATGTCTCGTTCTTTGGACGCGGGCCGAGTCGGACATCGTGCACGCTAGGTTGGGTGCGCGATCGCTCACAGCTGAGCAGGACTTTGGGCGGCACGCTCGACCTTGGCGCGGACCTCGGGCGAACGCTCGCCAGCATGGGCCGGCCGGTGGACTCGAGGGACGGAATATTGTTAGAATTCTGAGGTCTTGGGCGGGCGCGGTTAACCCGATAGAGAGTGTTGGCCCATCTTTGTCTCGATTGCCGCAGCCTGGGAGATCTGACACCATGGCTGTGCGTTCCTACCCCATGAAATCGCTCCTTGCGGCTGTCTCGTTTCTCTCTCGACGCGCGGTTCTCGCCCTCGGGTGTGCGGTTGGTGTCAGCGGTGCGCATGCCCAAACCATCCCGTCCGGCGGCGCCGTGCTGACCAATGTCACCGACGTCGCCACACTCGGCGGCTTCCGCGGCGGCACGACGACGGGTGGCGCAGTGGCCGCGCGCACGATCGTGGCGGCGACCGGGCAGTCGTTTCTGCAGGCGGCGCGCATCGATGTGATGCGGCCCACCGGCCAGTTCTGGGACAGCGCCCTGTATTCGCCGAGCAACCGCGCGGTCGCAGTCAACGACGTGGTGCTCATCCATTTCTTCATGCGCGCGATCCAGACGACGGACGAGACTGGCGCGGTCTTCTGTCAGGTGTATGCGGAGGGCCCGGGACCGAGCTATACCAAGTCGATCTCCCAGGTGGTGAGTGCAGGGCCCGAGTGGGTGGAGTATTTCCTGCCGTTCCAGGTCGCGGAAGCGGCCACGTCCGGGCAGTTCGTGCTCAACTTCGGCTTCGGCGCCTCCGCCCGACCGCAGGTCCTCGAGATCGCGGGAGCCGAGATGATTTGGTACGGCACGACGCGCACGATGGACGAGATGCCGCGCACGTCGTTCCGCTACGATGGGCGTGAGCCCGACTCGGCCTGGCGGCGCGACGCCGCCCGCCGCATCGAGCAGTATCGCAAGGGCGAGTACGCCGTCCGGGTGGTCAACACCGCCGGCCTGCCTGTGCCCGACGCCCAGGTGCGCATGAAGCTCCGCCGCCACGCCTTCGTCTTCGGCTGCTCATGGGACGCGGCGCGCATCGTCAACCAGGCCACCCCCGACAACCAGACCTACCGCGCCCGCCTGCTCGAGCTGTTCAACGGTGGCAGCACCGGCAACGACCTGAAGTGGGCGCCGTGGATCGGCGAGTGGGCTCCAGGGTACAATCGTACCCAGACGTTGAACGCGCTCGCCTGGATGCAGGCCAACTCGGGCTTCCGCCTCCGCGGTCACGTGCTGGTCTGGCCCAGCGTGCGCAACACGCCCAATTTTCTCGGACCGCTCATCACGGCCGGCGACCCGAGCGTGCCTCAGCGCATCCTCGACCATATCGCCGACATCGTGCCTGCGACCAAGGATTACGTGCCCGAGTGGGACGTGCTCAATGAGCCCTATGACAACCACGACGTCATGGACAAGTATGGCACCGCGGTGATGGTCGACTGGTTCAAGGAGGCGCGCAAACACAGCCCCGCGGCCAAGCTCTACATCAACGACTACGCCATCATCTCCGGCGGCGGCCTCAATGTGGTCAAGCAGGACGCCTACGCCGCGACCATCCGCTACCTCCTCGACAACGGCGCGCCCGTCGACGGCGTGGGTTTCCAGGGACACTTCGACGCCGGCCCGACCGGCATGACGAAGGCGTGGTCGATCATGGAGCGCTACGCGACGGAGTTTCCGAGTCTCGAGTTCAAGATCACCGAGTTCGATGTGGATAGCGACGACGAGCAGCTGCAGGCCGACTACCTGCGCGACTTCCTCACGTTGGTCTTCAGTCACCCGAAGTTCACCGGCTTTCAGGTCTGGGGCTTCTGGGAGAACGCACACTGGAAACCCCGCGCCGCCATGGTCCGCGCCAACTGGCAGGAAAAGGCCTCCGCGGCCGAGTGGCGCCGCCTGGTGCTGGGTGAGTGGCAGACCGACGAGACGCGTGTGAGCGCCGCCGACGGTCGGGTGCGTGGTCGTGGTTTCCTGGGCGACTATGACATCACCGTGACGGCGGGTGGACAGACGGTGAACGCGACTGCGGTGATTGATGCCGATGGCGTGGTCTCCGAGGTGGTCGTGGACATCCCGGTGGACGGCGCGCCGCGCATCGTCCACCAGCCCGTCGGGGCGATCGTGTCGCCTGGCGAGCCGGTGATGCTCGGCTTTGAGGCGGTCGGCAGCCCTGCGCCGACGTTCGCCTGGTACAAGGACGGCGTGGCCCTGCCCGCGGCCGGCGCGACGCTCTCGATCGCCAGTGCAGCGGCCGGCGACGAGGCGACCTACTATGGCGAGGCAGTCAACTCCGCCGGCACCGCGCGCACGCGCAGCGTGAAGATCGGCGTGCGCGCGCCGTCCGAGCGCACCGAGAAGCTCGTGAACATCTCCACCCGCGGCAAAGTCCTCGCCGGCAGCGCGGTCATGATCGCCGGTTTCTACATCGACGGCGAAAAGGATGTCCTTCTGCGCGGCGTGGGGCCGCGGCTCGCCGCCTTCGGTGTACCGGGAGCACTGGCCAACCCGCGGCTCGAACTCTACCGCACGAGCGACAACGCCAAGATCCATGAGAACCTCGACTGGGATCCCGCGCTCGCCCCGGTCTTCTCGCAGGTGGGCGCGTTCGGGCTGGGAACCGGGGAGAATGCCGACACCCTGTCCGCCGCCTTGCGCGTGACGCTCCCGGCGGGTGGATACACGGCGCAGCTCGGCAGCGAGGACGGAGGGACCGGCGTCGGCATCGTCGAGGCCTACGACGTGGCCGCCGGCGAACCGCTCAAGCTCACCAACATCTCCACCCGCGGTTTCGTCGGCCAGGGCGACGAGATCCTCATCGGCGGCTTCTGGGTGCGCGGGACAGTGCCCCAGAAGGTGCTCGTGCGCGGCGTCGGCCCGCGCCTGACGGCCTTCGGCGTGTCCGGCATACTCCCGGATCCGCGCCTGACCGTGCTCGAGCCCGTGCCCGGCCAACCCGGGGTCTCGCGGGTGATCGCGAGCAACGACGACTGGTGCGTGGGGCAGGACCGCGCCACCATCGCCGCCGCCGCCGCGCAGGTGTATGCCTTCGGCCTGGAGCCCTACAGCCGCGACGCGTGCCTGTTGCTTTCGCTCGAGCCGGGCAGCTACACCGTGCACCTCGCCGGTGCGCCGGGCTCGTCCGGTGTCGCGCTGGTGGAGGTCTACGCGTTACCATGACATCATGAGCGTCCGCCTCATCGCCGTCCGAGCCGGGGTCTCGCCCTCGACGGTCTCGCTCGCCCTCCGCGGCAGCGAGAAGATCTCGCCCGAGACGCGCGAGCGCATCTTCGCCATCGCCCGCGAGATCGACTACCGGCCCGACGCGCGTATCCATGAGTTGATGGCACGCGTGCGCAGCACGCAGGGGCGCAAGGACACGCAGGCGTGCTTCGGGGTGATGTCGCTCTACCCGGAGGCCCGGCCGTGGGAGCGGTCCACCCACCTCGGCCGCATCCACGCCGGCATGGCGCGGCGGGCCGAGGCGCTCGGCTACCGCCTCGAGCCGCTCTGGCTGCGGGCTCCGGGCATGACGCAACGCCGGTTTCGCGAGATCCTCGACGCGCGCGGCATCGAGGGGTTGATCTGCTTCGGCAGCGACGACCCGCTCGCGCCCTTTCCCGAGGCGCTCGACCACTATGCGATCGTGGTGGTCGGGCTGAGCATCCGCACGCCCCTGCACCGCGTGATCTGCTCGTTCTACACCGATGCCTGGCGCGCGCTCGACGAGGTCCGCGCCCGCGGTTACCGGCGCCCGGGCATGATCCTCGCGCGCCACGAGGCCCAGCGCACCGGCTACATGCATGCGGGCGCCTACCTCGCCTGGTGCGATCGCCACCTCGGTTCCGCCAGCGCCGTGCCGGTGCTGCACGTCGAGCGCGCGGAGCCCGAGCCGGTCACGCGCTGGCTCGAGCAGCACCAGCCCGATGCGATCGTTCTCGTGCACGCGGGCGACGCCATTCCGGAGTTCACCACCATGCTCGGCGCCCGGGGCGTGCGCATCCCGCAGGACGTCGGGCTCGCCGCGGTGACGCATTTCGTCCAGGGCACCGGGCTGGCGGGCATGGAGCAGGACCAGGAACTCATGGGTGCGCGCGCGGTCGAGCTGCTCACCTCGCGCATCATCGAACACGACCTCGGGCTGCCGCATCACCCGCGCACCGAACTGGTGGAGAGCCAGTGGGTCGACGGCCCGTCCCTGCCGCGCATCGGCCGGGCCGCGGGCGGAGGGATCGGTCAACGTTGACCGGAATTGCATTCGTCTGATCTAGCGCCAGATCGGTCAATTCCCGCCCATCGCATGAAACTCGGACTCGGCCTCTACCGGCACATGCTCACGCGCGAGAATTTCCAGTTCGCGCGCCAGGCCGGCGCCACGCACATCGTGGCCCACCTCGTCGACTATTTCCGCGGCGGCGGACACTCCGCGACCGACGACCAGCCGCTCGGCACGGACTGGGGCTGGGGCCTCGCCGGGGACCCGGACAAGCTCTGGACTCTCGAGGAACTCGTCGCCATCCGCCGCGGCGCCGAGGAGTGCGGCCTCAAGCTCGAGGCAATCGAGAACTTCGACCCCGCCCACTGGCACGACATCCTCCTCGATGGTCCCAAGCGCGCGCTCCACATCGAGAACGTGAAGACGATCATCCGCCGCGTCGGTGAGGCGGGCATCCCGATCTTCGGCTACAACTTCTCCATCGCCGGCGTGGCCGGTCGCACCAAGGGCAACTACGCGCGCGGCGACGCGCCCTCTGTCGGCATGGAGGGGCCCTATGACCTGCCCATGCCGAACGGCCTCGCGTGGAACATGATCGTCGATCCCACCGCGCCGCTCCGCCCGGCTGGCACGATCCCGCCTGCGACGCACGAGCAGCTCTGGTCGCGCCTGCAGCGGTTTCTCGACGAGATCCTGCCCGTGGCGGAACAGGCCGGCGTGCGCATGGCACTCCACCCCGACGACCCGCCCATGCCGACGATTCGCGGCCAGCCGCGTCTGGTGTATCAGCCGTCCATGTACCAGCGCGTGATCGACCTCAACCCGAGCCCGGCCAACGCACTCGAGTTCTGCGTCGGCTCGCTCGCCGAGATGACCGAGGGCGACATCTACGCGGTGGTCGACCAGTACGCGCGCCAGCAGCGCCTCGGCTACGTGCACCTGCGCAATGTCCGCGACAAGGTCCCGCACTACAAGGAGACCTTCATCGACGATGGCGAGGTCGACGTGCTGCGCGTGCTTGCGATCCTCCGGAAGCACAACTTCGACGGCGTGATCATCCCCGACCACGCCCCGCAGATGAGCTGCGCCGCGCCCTGGCACGCCGGCATGGCTTTCGCGATGGGGTTCATCAAGGCTGGCATGAAGTCGCTCGGCATCCCATGAGCGTGCGGCACAGCG
>JACSRI010000205.1 GCA_014879845.1 Opitutaceae bacterium | reverse complement strand
GCTGACCGTGGCGGCGATGGCCGATCCACTCTCCCCTCCGCTCCACGACTACCCGGCGGTCCGGCAGTTTCTCTACAGCCTCAAGCACCATGGCGCGAAGTTCGGCATCGACCGCATGCGCCTGCTCGCGGAGCGGCTCGGGCATCCCGAGCGCTCCTACCCGGTGGTGCACATCGCGGGGACCAACGGCAAGGGCTCGGTCTCGGCCATGCTCGACGCGATCCTGCGCGCCGCCGGTCATCGTACCGGACTCTACACCTCGCCGCATCTCGTGCGCCAGGGCGAGCGCGTGCAGGTCGACCGGCGAATCCTCACCGAGGACGAGGTGGTGCGCTACACGCAGGAGCTTCAGCCGATCGCCGCGGCGCTCGGCGCGCACGATCCGGATGACTACCCGAGCTTCTTCGAGTTCATGACGGCGATGGCGTTCCTCCATTTCCAGCGCGAGCGCGTCGACATCGGCATCATCGAGACCGGTCTCGGCGGCCGGCTCGACGCGACCAATGTCGTGCAGCCCGAACTCGCGGTCATCACCTCGATCGGCCACGACCACATGGAGATCCTCGGCGACACGCTCGAGAAGATCGCCGCGGAAAAGGCCGGCATCATCAAGCCCGGCCGCCCGGTCGTGCTCGGCCGGCTGCCGCGCGAGGCCGAGCAGGTGATCCGCGCGGTCGCGGCCGAGCGGGCTGCTCCGGTCGCGAGCGTGGTCGAGCATTTCGGCGAGGCGCTCGCCGGGTATCCGGAGACGCGGCTCGAGGGCAGCTACCAGCGCATCAACGCCGCCACCGCGACGCTCGCGGCGCGGCTCCTGCGGCCGCGTTTCGAGATCGCCGATGCGGCCGTCGCGCGCGGACTTGCCGCCGTGGACTGGCCGGGGCGCTGGCAGCACTTCGCCCTCGGGGACCGCGAGATCATCTTCGACGCCTCGCACAATCCCGAGGGCGCCGAGTGCCTGGAGGAGAACCTCGCCCGCCTCGTGCACGCCTCCGGCGGTCGCCGGCCCGACATCGTGCTGGGCGTGCTCGGCGTGCCGCGGGCTCAGGCCATCGTGCCCGTGGCAGCGCGCTACGCGCGCTCGCTCAGTTTTGTCGTCGTGCCGCATCAGCCCAGGGCGTGTTCGCACGAGGAACTCGCGGCGTGTGTGCCGGGCGACTACACGGGCGAGGTCCGGCGGACCACGGTCGACGCGCTCTTCCCGGCGCGTCGCAGATGCGCGCTCGGCGGCCCGGGCGAGACGGTCGTGGTGACCGGCTCGATCTACCTGCTGGGCGAGGTGATGGATCGACTGCTCCACGACGTGCCGGTCGGGCAGGGGATCCTGCATGACTGACGAAGCAGGTCGGGGCCCGGATGCTGGCACAAGCAGGCGATGAGCGGCGCGGCCCACCTTGATCCGGATGTGATCCTCGCGACGCTGCGCGAGTTGGCGGCGCACGTATGCCCACCGCTCTGGCTGTTCGGCGGCGTGGCTGTCGACTTCCTCGCCGGCCGCTGGACCCGCCCGCACGGCGACATCGATCTCAATGCCCTCGCCGGCGACCGCGAGCGCATCGCGGCGGACCTCCGCGCACTCGGTTATGATACAGAGGATACAGGATGGCTCACGCACTGGCGCCAGCCCCACACGGGACGGGCGGTGGAGATCGTGTTCCTCGAGCGCGACGCCACCGGGGAGGCGGTGCTTGTCATCCCGGAGGGCGCGGCGATCGGCACGCCCGGTCGCCATGCGACGGTGCCCGGTTACCTCGATCCCGCCCGCTGGGCGCAGCTCGAGGGTGTGCGCTTTCGCGTCAGCCACCCGGTCGGCGAGTGGCAGGCGCGGCGGCAGGGCAGCGGCGTCATCGCCGGCCGGGCCCGCGATCCCAAGCTCGACCATGACCTGCGCGTGCTCGAGACCGTGATCCCCGAGCGAGAACGGCTCAGCTGAAGCGCAGGTAGTCGAAATCGGCCGAGCCGCGGAGGGCCGCGTCCGGGTCGAGCGCGAGGGCGACCAGGCCGATGCGCGCGCCCATCCAGCCGTGCTCCTCGGAGCGAAACACGACGGGCAGATCCTCGAACCCGCCCGGGCCGCAGGACCAGGCGAAGGTGCAACATCCGTCCGCGGCGACGCGCACGCGCAGGCGGACGACGGCGTCGTGGCTGGCGGCCACGGAGTGCAGCGTCCCGTCATGGATGAAGACGAGTTCGTGCGCCCCGTCCGCGCCGCGGCGCAGCCCGATCGCCGCGCCGTGGCCGCCGCCGGCCACGGCCAGGCACGCCACTTCGCCCGTGCGGCACTCGTTGATGTCGACGAGGGTGACGCAGTCGAATTCCCGGGCCGGGAACTTCTGGCCGAGCAGGTGCTGGGCGAGCGGCAGCCGTAGATCGGCGCGCGGTCGCGAGGCGAGACGGAGCCAGCCGGGGCGCGCGTCGAGCGAGGCCCAGCCGGGCTCGTGATTGGCCTGCCATTGCCACTGTCGGCCGAGGGAGGACTGGTCGAACTCGTCTGTCGTCTGCGGCGTGGCCACCTGGCCAGCCGCCGGCAGGGATGGTTTCTTCCAGCGGGCGACAGGTTCGCCCACGCCGTTGCCGTCGTGGTCGACGCCCATCTCGGGCCAGCCGTTGATCCAGCGCACGGGCTGCAGGTGGGTGACGCGGCCGAAGGGTCCGGCGTCCTGGAAATGGATGAACCACCACTCGCCGTCGTCGAGGTCGACGAGCGCGCCCTGGTGCGGGCCATTGATGCCCGTCGAGCCGCGCTCGAGCACGAGGTGTTCCGCGTAGGGACCCTGCAATGACGCCGAGCGGTAGGCGAGCTGCCAGCCGTCGGTCACGCCGCCGCCGGGCGCGAGGATGTAGTAGAGCCCGTCGATCTTGTGGAGCTTCGGGCCCTCCAGCACGTCCTGGTGTTCGGCGTGGATGATCACGCGGCCTTCACCGACGAGACGGCTCGCGTCGGGCAGCATCTCGTGCAGCACGATCCGGTTGCGGATGCCCGTGCGCGACTTCGCGTAGGCATGGACGATCCAGGCGCGGCCGTCGTCGTCCCAGAACGGGCAGGGATCGATCCAGCCTTTGGCCTCGATCAGGCACCACGGGTCCGACCACTCGTCGCGCGGATCCTCCGCGGTGGTCACGAAGATGCCCTCGTCGGGCATGGGGAAAAAGATCCAGAAGCGGCCGGCGTGGTGGCGTATGGCCGGCGCCCACACGCCGCAGCCGGGCTGCACCTCGGTGTAGCGCGCGTGCGGGAGGCGGCGCAGGGCGTGGTTGACGATCGTCCAGTTGACCAGGTCGCGTGAGTGCAGGATCGGCAGGCCGGGCGTGCAGCAGAAGCTCGAGGCGACGAGATAGAAGTCGTCGCCGTGGCGGATCACGTCGGGGTCGGAGTAGTCGGCGTGGATGACGGGGTTGCGGTACTCGCCGTTGCCGCTGTCGGGTGTCCACGGAAACCGGTGCGGATGGGCCATGGCTCCGTCAGGATCGGCCGCGCGACGGGCGCCGGCAAACCGATTGCGGCGGCTCGCGCTCTTTTGGGTTGGCCCCGCGTCCGGGTCGGCGCGATCCTCGCGTCTGTCATGACTACGGCCCACCCGACAGGCGCGCGTGAGTCCGGTTGGCTGCCCGACTGCGTCTACACGGGCGGACGTCTCGAGACGGGGCTGGCGTTTTTCGCCGATCCGCTGGGGCGCATCACGCGTTTCTCACGCGAACCGGCCGACCTGGCGGCAGCGCGACGCCTCAATGGCATGGCCGCGCTGCCTGGCATGGTCGACACGTGTGCGCACGTGCTCGCCCGCGTGCAGCGCGGGCGCACGATCGCCGGCGCGTCGCAGGCGTGGACGCCGCACGAGGTGCGCGACGTGGCGAAGATGGCCTTCGTCGAGATGTTGCTCTCGGGCGTCAGCTGCGTGGCGGCGTTTCATCGGGTCGGCGCGGATCCGGGCGAACTCGAGGCGAGTGCACGCGAGGTGATGCGCGCGGCACACGAGGTCGGCATCCGCCTGACGCTGTGCCCGGTGGCGACGGCGACCCTGCCCGCGGACGCCTATCTGCGCGTCATGGAGGCGGTGCGCGTGCATGTCGCGCGCGAGCACCCCGGTGACGAGTTCTGGCTTGGCGCCGCGATCGACCAGGCGGGCGCGCTGCCGGCGGACCAACTCAAGGCGATCGGCGCGTACGCGCATGCGCAGCGCCTGCGTGTGCTCGTGCCGCTGGCCTCCTCGGCCCGTGAGGCCGAGACCTGCATCGCTCAGACCGGGCGGCGTCCCTTCGACCTGCTCGCCGGGCAGGGGCTGGTCGACAAACGCCTGGTGGCGGTGAACGCGTCCACGCTCAGCGGAGACGAGGTCAAGGCGCTCGGCGCCGCCCGCGCCGCGGTGTGCGTGTGCCCGGCCGACGCGCAGTCCGACGACGGTCCGCCGGCCGACCTCGATGCGCTCCAGGCGGCGGGCGCGACGATCGCCTTCGGTTCGGGCACGATGCGCCAGGGCAATCTCCTCGACGCGGCCCGGCAGGTGCCCGGGCGGATGCGCCATCCATCCAGCGCGGAACGCGCGGCGCGGCTCTTCGCCGCGCTCACTGTCGGGGGAGCGCGCAGCCTGGGCGCGCCGAGCGGCGCCCTCGAAGTGGGACGTCCGGCGGACTTCTTCACCGTCAATCTCTACGATCCGTCCATCGCGGGCGCCGCGCCCGAGGGGCTGCTGGAGGCGATCGTCTTCTCGCTCGAGCGCCGCGGCGTGCGCGACGTGTGGATCGGGGGGCGCCAGCGCCTGGCCGGCGGCCGCCATGCCCAGCAAGGGCCGGTGGTCGCGCGTTTTGTCGAGGTGGCGCAAAAGCTCGGCGCCGCGGACTGAGGTATCGCTAGACGCCCGCGACGGTGGTGCGGCGGCGGAGCTGGCCGCAGGCGGCGTCGATCTCCGGCCCGCGCGAGCGACGGAAGTGCGTCACCACTTTGTGGGCACGCAGCTCGCGGAAAAACGCCTCGGCCGCCTCGTCGCTGGACGGCTGGTAGTCGACCCCGCGCAGGCTGATCCCGGTGGGATTGTAGGTCAGCAGATTCACGTGGATGCGGCGTGAGCCGACCACGCCGGCGAGGGCCCGCGCGTGTTCGACCGAGTCGTTCACCCCTCGCAGCAGGCAATACTGGATGATCGTGGGCCGCCCGCGCCGCGCCTGGAAGCGGTCCATGGCGGCCATGATCTCCACCACGCCGTAGCGGCGCCCCATGGGCAGGAGCTGCGCGCGGGTGGTGTCGTCGGGCGCGTGGAGCGAGACGGCGAGGTTGATGTTGAGGCCGGTGGCGTCGAGGGCGTCCATGCCGGGCACGATACCGACTGTCGAGACCGTGATCTGGCGCCAGCCGATGTTGCCCAGGCCGTTGCTGGCGATGCGATGGATGGCCGCGAGCAGGGCCTCGAGGTTGAGCAGGGGTTCGCCCATGCCCATGAACACGATGGTGTGCAGCTTGCGACCGATCGCGCGGGCCTCGCGTCGCAACGCGAGGAACTGCTCCACCATCTCGCCGGCGCTGAGGTTGCGCTCAAAGCCGGTCTTCGTCGTGGCGCAGAAGTCGCAGCCCATGGCGCATCCCACCTGCGTGGACAGGCAGCCCGCCACGCGCTCGCCGCGGTGGTCGGGCATCATCACCGACTCGACCGTGCGTCCGTCGCGCAGGCGCAGGAGCAGCTTCGTCGTGCCGTCGGCGGCCACCTGGCGTGCCGCAAGTGTGGATACGCCGCCGGAGACGCCGGCAGCGAGGCGCGCGACGACCGCTGACGGGAGCCCGTGCTCCGCCCAGTCGGTCTCCGCGCCGTCGCGCGCGTAGTAGGTCCGCAGCACGCGGGCGGCGTGGACGCGCTTGAGCCCCCAGGCGGCGAACTGCTCCTGGAGGCTCGCGAGGTCGAAGTCGGCGAGGGCGGGACTCACGCCCGCATCCACGCAGGAAGGCGGGCGCTTGCCAAGCGGCGGTTCTGCCGGGGCCCGGGTCGGGGTCTACGACGCATCCGCACCCTGGGCCACGAACGTCACGCGGCCATCGCGGCGCGTCATGACGATGTGGCGCTGGCCGGGCAGATTATCGCCGATGTGATCCATCGCGGCGGCGACCATCAGGCGCGCGTAGGCGCGGAGATCGTCGGACTTGTCCTCATTGGTCACGAGCACGCTCCAGGCCTGCCGCGCGGTGTCCTCGTCCGTCTCCGACCCGTTCGTGCGGGCGGTGAGGCGGAGAAACTTGCGGTAGGTCTTGATCACGAAGGGCACCTCGCGTTCGCCGAGATAGTGCGGTTGCACCGAGCGGCCGCCTCCGGCGTCGCGATACAGCGTCGCGCCCAAGGCAGACGCGGGGAGTTCCATGTAGAACGGTTCGATCCGTGTGCCGACGGTCGTGACCGGATCGGAGATCCCGAAGTCCACCGCGATGATCAGCGCCGGGGTCGTCCCTTCCGGTGCGGCGTACATCCCGCGGCTGGAGAGCGCCGTCTCGACATCCTGGGCGACGCGGGCAAAGCGCAGGTCACCAGGCCGCGCGTCCGGCCGTGCGTCGACGAGACGGTAGGATCGATGCGGCTGCGGGGGGGTCGCCTGCTTGGTCGCCTCGACGTCGAAGGCGTAGCGGCTGGCGCAGCCGGCAGTACCGAGGGCGAGCACAGCGACGAGAGCGAGGCGCGGCGTGTGGAGCAAAAGGGAGCGCGCAGTGCCGGTCTCGCGACCTGCGGCACGCGCTCCTGGCGGGGGGCGGAGGAACGTTTGCGGTTGCATAGGCTGCCGGGGAATACCCGGCATGCCGCCTCCGGGTTGCAGCGGTTCTTCGCGGCCTGCCGAAGCGGGCAGGGGTGGCGCGATGGGCTGGCCTTCCTTGGCCGGATACGGACTCACGGCCGGGTCCGCCGGCGCCGATGGCGCTGTGCGCCTCGACACAGACAACGCGTGCGCTTCCCGCGGGCGGACGCCGCACCCGCGCACGGCGGACCCGCCGGATCAGCCGTGCGGCACCAGCGCGACGCTCAGGAATCGGAGGTCAGGCGGAACGGCACGCGCAGCGTGTAGCGAGCTGACACAGCCACGCCGCCCTTCTTCGGCGACTCATACAGGCTCTGCTCGGCCGCGGCGACGGCGGCGCGGGAGAACTCCGGATGGGTTGACTCGAGCACGCGGTCCACCCTGCAATGGCCGGTCGGGTCGATGACGACGAGCAGGAGCACGTCGCCCTCCTTGCGCGAGCGGCGGAATTCCTGCGGATAATTCAGCAGGCCCGTGCGGATGCGGTTGGGGACGCGGTCGAGTTCGCTGATCTCGAAGAGCTTCGGTGCGTTGGCTCCCTGGCCGACGGCGATCGTCGTCGGGACCGCCATCATGTTCATGTCTGTGGAGATCCCGGAGGGCGCCGGCGGCTGCATCGGCTGCACGAACGAGTCGACGGTGACCAGGCTCGGGAGGTCGGCCTGCATGGGCGGAGCGAACTCGGCGGGGGCCGTGTCGGCCGCCTCGGCGTCGGTGACCTCGACGGGCGTCTCCTCCAGTTCCGGCATCTCGATCATCTCGATCTGCACGGGCTGGGCGGCGACCTGCGGGGCTGCGGCCGGCTTTTCCGCGTGTTCGCCGGTCAGGACGAGCCCGACGTGGGCGCCGACGGAGACGGCGATCGCGATGGCGAAATTGAGCCGGCGGTCCCGCTTGTGAAGGCGGTTCCAGGTGCGAAACGTGTAGCCGCCCGCGGGAATTCCGGAGGCGTCGGTCGCGGACGCACTGGTCCGGGCCCGGTCGTTGGCCGGGGGCGCCCCGGGATGGCGTCGGCGCAGCGCGAGTCGCGCGGCGGCGGCAGCAGCGGTGGCCACGGGATCGTGGTCGGAAGTTTTCGTGTGCATGTGCGGTCTTTTGCCGCGGGGGTAGCACACGGCGTTCCATGCCACGTTGCTTGAGCCGGCCGATAAATCAAGGAGGGTATGGTGTCTAACGTGTGACGACTTGGCGCGCATCGGATTGCCTGGCGGCGAGTCGTGGCCGGCCAAATGTGTCGGGATGCGGGCGGTCAGGCGGCGGTGGGTGCGGCTTAAGGCTTCTTGGCCATGCAGATCCTGAGAGTATCTCCTCAAGTCCGGCCCCAAACCGGTCGCTATTTAGGGGGAGCGACCACGCCGTTCCTGCGCCCAGCCCGGTCGGGACAGGGTGCGCGCGCTGTCGGCGCCCCATCTCTACCCACCAGTCTCAATGGCCACCAAGACACTCATTACCAACGCGATGATCGAGGAGTCGGCGATTCGCTCGATCGAAAACGTCTTCCAGACGATGCTGCACGAGGAGATCAAGTTCCAGCAGCGGGTGAGCGATGTCGAGGTCAGCCACGGGACGGAAGCCTCCGAGGTGATGGGGTGTGTCGGATTCGCCGGCGAGATTAACGGGCTCGTCTACCTGCGTTTCAGCAAGCCCTTCGCGTTGCACGCGACCACCCGGGTGCTGGGATTGACCGAGGAGGACATCCGCGACGCCGGACCGGAGGTGATCTCCGATGCGGTCGGCGAGTTGGCCAACATGGCGGCCGGCGGATTCAAGAATGTCTTCTGCGACCTCGGCCACCCCTGCATGCTCACCCTGCCCACCGTCGTGAGCGGCGACCACCTCGCGGTCACCACGGTGAAGGATGCCTCGCGCCACGTGTATCTTTTCGAGAGCCGCGGCGAGCGCGTGATCGTCGACGTGCAGATGAAGGGCGGGCAGAGCTGACGTGCCGGCGCTCCTGCCGGGAATGAAAAAGCCGGGCCCGCGGGGTCCGGCGCAGTGGTCACATTCGGCAGGGCGGATCCGGTGGGGATTGCCGGGGGGCCGCACGTTGACTTGAGCGACAGATACGCTGCCGGGCGCCCCTACTTCTTGTACCAGCTTCCGTCCCCGGCCTGCAGCCAGACGCCGGCGGCGGACGTGTTGCGGATCTGCTCAGCGCGTTGCGCGCCGACGACGGCGACCGTCACGCCGTTGCGCGTGGCGATGATGTTGTAGAGCGCGCGGCGATCGGTGTTCTCGGCATTCATCACCTGAGTCTGCTCGGGTGAGAGCTGGCCGCGTTGCTCGAGGAAGCCCTTGTTGTTCTCACCCACGATCTGGGCGAGCTTGAGTTCATCGACCTGGGCGACTCGCGCCTTGATGCGCCCTGCGATGGCAGCCTGATCCTCCTGCCCCACCGCTGTGGCAAGGCCGAGAAGGGAGGCGATCCAGGCGAGGAGAACGATGCGGGTGAGTTTCATAGGATGAATCCAGTTCTGGTTTCAGGGTGTGGCCCCAGGGGCGGAAACGGTCGCGGAGGCCGCGTCGATGTCGCCAAACACGTCGGCCAGTTCCTGTTGAAGTTGCACCTTCAGGTTCACATCGAGCGTCATCTGGATCGGCTCGATGGTGCTGTGCGTTTTGACGTAGATGCAGCCCGGAAGCGGGACGAGGAGCATGAGCACGGCCAGGCCGGCGAAGGCACGTTTCATCGTGGGCATGGGACGCATACCATGGCGGGACTATTCACTGGGGCAACCTGCAAACCGGCGGGTGCGCGCCGCAGGCCGCCGGCTGGCCGTCACAGGGAGGCCAGTCGGAAGAGGAAGTTCATCGCCTCGGGAATCGAGCCGTTGACGCGTGTGACGATGTGCAGCGGCACACGCGCGCGTCGCGTCTCGGACCGGCCGCTGAACTCGATGCGGATAGGAGTCTCTGGCGCATCGCGGCGGAAGAAATCCAACCGCATGGTGTCGACGGCCACGTCGCCGAGCGCCTCTTCGAGCACCTCGTAGGGCAGGCGCACGACCTTGTCCTTGGTGGTCTTGGACGGCAGGTCGGTCGTGAAGAGGCCTCGCGCGTCCATGCTGAAGTGTGCGGGGAAACGCCGGTCGAGCTCGAGGAATCCTTCGCCGAAGTAGGGACGCCCGGCGAGCAGGCCCACGGGGATCCGGCCGCGCAGCTTTCCCGTGACCGTGCCCTTGAAGATATCGACATGCCGCATCAGCTCCCCTGCGTCGACGCCTTCGAATTCGAGCGCCGTTCCGACGTCCGGTGCGGGATACTCGAGGGTGAACGAGCCCACCGACACGTCGCCGCCGAACACGCGCGCCTTGAGCGTGTCGACCCTGACCCGGTTCACCCCTTCGGCCGAAAACCGCGCGACGGCATTGGTCACCTCGACATTGCCGAGGGCGAGCCGCGCGAAGCTGAAGGGCTGCTCGCGCTCGGTGCGCAGGTTCCGCAGCGACGTGATGACGAGCGTGGTGTCCACGCCTTCGATACGCAGCCCCTGGTCCGGGACGCTGAACGTCCCGTCCGAGAGCGACAGGTTCGCCGTCCCGTCCCATGCGCCGTCCTTCGGCCATGAGAACGTGCCGTTTGCCGCCACGGTTGCCGTGACAGCCACGCCGCGCTGAGCTGGTACCCAGCGTGTGACGACATCCGAGTTGGCCAGCGTGATCGGCTCGAGCGAGAACCAGCCCGAGGCCGATGGCGTGAGCGTCTCCCAGTCGAACTGCACCCGCGGCGAGGCGCTCGAGGCGAGCCGGGCCCCTTCGAGCATCGCGTGGGCGGCCATCTCGACGGTGAAGTCATCCACGGTTCCGTGGATGGTCAGGTCGATTTCGGGCTGCTCGAGCGTTTCCGGACCCGCGCGCAACAGGCCGGTCATCCATTTCGCGCGGGCATCAAGGGTATGCTGGCCTGGCGCCGCGCGCTCCTTTTGCAGCCACAGGCCCGTCCACTCGGATCGCCCGACGCCGGGTTGCTCCACGGACGCGGCCGTGAGGGACACATCGACCTTGGTCTGGGGCAGGGTGTGTCGCGCGAGTGGCATCCACTCCGTGGTCGGGGCCTGCAGCCATTCGCCGACGGCGGCGTCCGGAAGGCGGCCCGTGTCGATCGTGACTTCGGCCCGCAGGCCGTCGATCGCCGCACCGCCCCAGGTGCCGCTGACGTTGTCGAGCATGCCCCAGATTTCCGCCGCCCACTCCGAGGATTCGCCGAAATGGCGCACGGCCACGTAGGCGTCGCCGCGTGTCTCCGACTGGAAGACGGTGGCGGACACCTTCGCGGCCAGCTCGTCCTTCGGCACACGTCCTTCGGCCAGTTCGGTCAGTGCAGTCAACGGGATGCGCAGGGCCTCGCACCCGAGGCGCAGGGCGCGCACGCCCGGTGGAAACTGGGGAAGATCGCTCTCGATATCCTTGGCTTCGACCGCGGCCGTGAGGCTCAGCCGATCCTCGGCGAGCGCGAGCGTGAGGTTCACCTGGGGCGTGCAGGCGAACCGGCCGCCGGGCGCCGTCATGACCGCCTTCGGCCAAGCGCCGATCAGGTCCAACGACGCGCCGATTCCGGCATCGCCGGCGTCGACGTGGCCGCGCAGCTCAAAGGCGGTCTGTGGCAGCGCAGGCTCGGTCACACGCCAGCCCGCCGGGAGAAGATCCATCAGCGCGGGCGCGGCGTTGAGTTTTGCTGCGATGTCGATGGCTCGTGCGGACCCGAGGGGATCCTGGATCGTGACGACGAGGTCGCTCATTGTCCCGGGCGTCGCCTCCGCCAGGCCGAGCGGCGAGGTCGAGAGGGTAACGCGGTCGGTCCATCCCGATGCCGTGAGCGAAAACGACGCCGCCCGCACTCCGGCGATCGTCGGCTCGGTCAGGTCGAGCCGCACGGTCGCGCCGGCCTTCCCTCCCAGTCCGGGGACACCGGCCTCGGCGTCGACCGCCACATGCGTGGCTACCTGCTCGCCCCACGCGACGGCGGTTCGCGCGAGCTTCGCCCGCACGGTGCCCCGGTCGAGCGCGAGATGGAGCTCCGCGGGTGCCAGGCTCCACGGCTGCGCGAGATCGCGACCCTCGATACGGGCGCAGATATCCGCCGTGAGGTTTCCGTCGGCTGCCCGTGCGAGTTCGGCGGTCAGCCCGGCCAGCCCGACTTCGAGGCTCCCGCTCGTCGCACCCGCCTGCTCGGCGCGCAGGTGGGCGGTGCATTTGTCCAGCGCGCCTGCCTTCAGGGTGGCCGCGCCGCTGAGTTCGAGACGCCCGGAACGGATCGTCGTGTCCGCCGGCAGTTCGAAGAGGCCGAGTTCGCGCGCGAGCCCGAGTGGAAACGTCGGCTGCAGGCTCAGGCGATCCAGCGTCAGCTCGCCGTCCATCGTCTCCGTCCGCAGGATACCGCTCAGGCCGACCTGTTGTTCGGGGTGCTCCGACTCCAGGGTGAACGCCACGACCCCGTCCGGCTGGCGCATGGCTTTGCCGGCGATGGTGAAAGCCTGCGTGCCGCCGGGAAACTTCATCACCACCTGGCAGCGTTCGAAGATCATCTCATCGACCGGCCAGACCAGCGGGTCGTCGCTGCTGGGGATCATCGCCAGCAACTCCTCCACGGCATCGGGCAGCATGCCGCGGCGCGGCCGGGTGAAGTCGAGCGTGACCGAAAGTCCCTCGAGGGTGACGCTCGTCAGCCGGCCGCCGAGGAGCGCGCCCAGCGAATAGCTCGACCTGCCTTCGTCGAGGCGCACGCCGAGTCCGCCGCGGCGGAAGATGAGGTTCGTCGCCCGCAGTCCGGAGAAGTCGGCGCGCGCCACTGTGATGGCGGCTTCGTCGCTGCCGATGGTGCGCGCGCCGGATTCGAAGCCGCGCCGCACCAGCCAGGGCAGGCTCAACCACGCGACGACGAACGCGAGCACGAGCATCGCGACGATCGCCCCGAGGACGACGCCGAGACGCCGGAGCCAGGGCCGTGGTGGACGTGGCGCGGACATGGGGGGATCTTCGGCAAACCAAAGGTGGGCGACGAACCAAATTCACCGGCGTGCGTGCGTAGCAGGGGCGCAATCTTCCACAAAAAGCCTGCTTTTGCGGGTGCTGCTGCTTGCATACGCGCCGCATGTCGCCGGAGGGTCGAACGAGGCTGTGGGTGGTCATCGTGGGCGTGCTGCTCGTCGCGGGCACCGTCCTCGTCTTCAGCCGCGCGCTCCCGTTCGGATTCATCAACTACGACGACCCCGCCTTCGTCGTGAACAACCCGCACGTGCAGCGTGGGCTCTCGGCGGAGGGCGCGCGCTGGGCGTTCGCGGTCGACCGCGACTACTGGCATCCGCTCACGTGGCTGTCACTCATGCTCGACCGCCAGGTGCTCGGGCCGGAGGCGCGCGGGTTTCGCGCGGTGAATATCGGGTGGCATGCGCTCAATGCCCTGCTCGTCTTTCTGCTCCTGCGCCGGATCCAGGGCGGACTCTGGCTCGCGGCGTGGTGCGCCGCGCTGTTCGCCTGGCACCCGCAGCGTGTCGAGTCGGTCGTGTGGATCACCGAGCGCAAGGATGTGCTCAGCGGATACTTCGCGCTTCTCGCGGTGTGGGCCTGGCTCGGCTACGGTGAGGCGCGACGGGCGGCGCGGCGCGGGCGTGCCGCGGCATGGTATCTCGCGGCGCTCGCGGGTTTTGCCTGCGGGCTCATGAGCAAGTCGGTCCTCGTGACGCTGCCCGTGCTGCTGCTCGTGCTCGATGCCTGGCCGCTCGGACGGCTCGACGAGCTGTCGCGTGGCTCGCCGGGGCGCGGTGCGCGGTGGCGCGCGTGCGCGCGGCTGCTGGGTGAGAAACTCCCGTTCTTCGCGCTCTCGCTCGGGGTCGGACTGGCCACGGTGTCGACCCAGGAGGCGGGCGGGGCGTTTTCGCTCGCGCTCACGTTCGACCAGCGCGTGGCCAACGCCGTGGTCTCGATCGTGCGGTACCTTGGCGCGACGGTGTGGCCGTCGGGCCTGGCCGTGCTGTATCCTCATCCCGGCGACTGGCCGGTCGTGGTCTTCGGCACGGCCGGGCTGATCGTGACCGCCCTCTCGGCGTGCGCGTGGTGGTGGCGGCGTGTGCTGCCGGCGGTCGCGGTCGGATGGGCGTGGTTCCTCCTCCTTCTGCTGCCGTCGCTGGGACTCGTGCAGGTCGGCCTGCAGGCCATGGCGGACCGCTACACCTACCTGCCCGCGGTCGGACTGGTGCTTGCGGCGGGCGGGCTGCTGGCCCCGGCGATAACCCGGACCTCGCTCGTGGCTCGGCGCGGCATCGCCGTGGCCGGCGTGCTCGGGCTCGCGGCGCTCGCGGTTCGGACCTGGGCGCAGCAGGCGGTCTGGCGCGATGCCGAGACGCTCTTTGCGCACGCGATGGCCGTGACTCGCGACAACTACGTGGCCCGGACCGCGTTGGCGCTCGAGTGCCTCGCGCAGGGGCGGGTTCCCGAAGCGGCGCGGTTGGCCGAGGAGGCCCTTGCCATCGCACCCGATGCGTCGCTGGCGCTCGACACGCTCGGCGCGGTGCGCGCGGCCCAGGGACGGATCCCGGAGGCGGAGGAGGCCTATCGCCGCGTCCTTGTTCTCCAACCACGCTCGGTTTCGGCGCGCTGCGACCTGGGGCGCATTCTTCTCGCGGACGGGCGGATCGAGGAGGCGGAGCGCCTTTTCGCCGAGGCGGCGGAGATCCGGCCGGTCAATGTGCCCGCGCACCTCGGCTTGGCTGACGTGGCGATCGCCCGGGCCCGGCCAGAGGAGGCGCTCACGCACCTGACCCGCGCCCTCGAAATCGCGCCGCGCGACGCGCGCACGACGATGCGGGTCGCGGCCGTGCAGCTGCAGGTCGGCCGCCGCGAGCAGGCCGTGGCGACGCTGCGGATCGCCGCAGGCCTCGAGCCTGCCAACCTCGAGTTGCAGCGCGACCTTGGCGACATCTTCGGCCAGCTCGGGCGGTTTGACGAAGCCGCGGCCGCCTACGAGCGCGCCGCGCAACTCGCGCCGACGGAGGCGGCGACGCACGTCCGCCTCGGCTATGTGTACTTCCTGCTCAAGCGCCCGGCCGACGCGATCCGCAGTTGGGAGACCGCCAAGCGGCTGGACCCGACGCTGACCGAACTCGACGCGCGCATCCGCCAGGCCCGGGCACTCCTGCCCGCGCAACCCTGAGCCGGCGTCCACGCCCGGGGCTCGTCAACGTCCCGGCGATGGTGCAGTGTCGACGCGATGACGACGCACGTGCTGCGGTGGCTGGTGTGGGGCGGGGTGTTGTTCGCCGGCCGGTTTGTTCTGGCTGCCGGAATCGATCTCGAATCGATCTCGATCGACGAGGCGCAGCGGCGCATGGGGGCCGGCGAGCTGACCTCGGTCGAACTCACGCAGGCCTGCCTCGCGCGCATCGAGGCGATCGATCGCGCAGGCCCGACGCTGCGGTCAATCATCGAGGTCAACCCCGACGCACTCGCGATCGCCGCAGCTTGCGATGCCGAGCGCGCGGTGGGCCGGGCGCTCGGACCGCTCCACGGCATCCCCGTCCTGATCAAGGACAACATCGCCACCGCCGACCGCATGGAAACCACCGCGGGATCGCTCGCCCTCGTCGGGGCGCGGCCCGCGCGCGACGCCGGCCTCGTCGTGCAGTTGCGCGCCGCCGGCGCCGTCATCCTCGGGAAGACCAACCTCAGCGAATGGGCCAACTTCCGGGGCGAGCACTCCGTGAGCGGCTGGAGCGCGCGCGGCGGCCAGACGCGCAATCCCCATGCGCTCGACCGCAGCCCGTCCGGCTCGAGCTCGGGCTCGGCCGCAGCTGTCGCCGCCGGATTGTGTCTTGTTGCCGTGGGTACGGAGACCGACGGCTCGATCGTCTCGCCCGCGTCACACTGCGGCATCGTGGGCGTCAAGCCGACCGTCGGCCTGGTCAGTCGCGCGGGCATCATCCCGATCTCCATCTCGCAGGACACGGCCGGGCCGATGGCGCGCACCGTGCGCGACGCCGCGCTGCTTCTCGCGGCCATGAGCGGGCCCGATCCGGCGGATGCCGCCTGCGCCGGGCGACCGGCGGACCTGACGCGCGACTTCGCCGCCGCGCTCACGCCGGGGGCGCTGCGTGGCGCGCGCCTCGGCATCATGCGCGACGCGGCGACGTTTCCGCCGCGCACTTCGCGCGTGCTCGACGACGTGCTCGCGGCGCTGCGCGCGGCCGGGGCCGAGATCGTCGACCCGGTCGAGGCGCCGGCCATGGAGAAGATCAGCGCGGCCGAATGGGAGATCCTGTGCTACGAGTTCAAGGACGGGATCAACGCCTGGTTCGCCTCGCTCGGCCCCGACGCGCGCGTGAAATCTCTGGCCGACCTGATCGCCTTCAACACCGCGCAGGCCGATCGCGAGCTGCGTTTCTTCGACCAGGAAATCCTGGTCGCGTCGCAGGCGAAGGGACCGCTGACCGACGCGGCCTACCTCGAGGCCGTGACGCAGGCGCGCCGGCTCTCGCGTGACGAGGGCATCGACGCGATCCTGGCGAAACACCGGCTCGACGCGATCGTCATGCTCACGGCCGGGCCGGCCTGGCTGATCGATCCGGTCAACGGCGACCACTTCCTCGGCGAGACCTCGACGCTCGCCGCCGTGGCCGGGTACCCGAACGTCACGGTGCCGGCCGGCGCGGACTTCGGCCTGCCCATCGGAGTGTCCTTCGTCGGTGGCGCATGGACCGAGGCCCGCCTGCTCGCGCTCGCGGCCGACTTCGAGGCGCGCGCGCGGGTGCGTCGGACGCCGCGGTTTGCCGCGACGGTGGACACGGCCGCGCCGTGAGGCGCGGCCGTGTCCTACGGCATGCGCTCGCCCGAGGGCAGCGGGAAGCCGAGCTGCTCGAGCGCGCCGCCGAAGAGCAGTTGACGCTGTTCCGGTGACAACCCCGGCGTGAAGACGGCATCGGCGTAGTCAGAGTATTTCTGCCAGAGCGCGGCGGGCGTCTGCGCGTCGTCGCGGGCGTTGAGCAGGGCGTCGATCGATGCCTCCGAGACCGGGCGCGGGCCGGTGGCGAAATGCGCGGCGAGTTCGCGGCGCAGCGCCGCCTGGGTGGCGGCGAGCGACTCGTAGCGGGTCCGGTTCGCCTTGCGGAACGCCGCGAGCTGCTCGCGCACCTGCGCGGCCGTGAGCGGGCTGGCGGCATCCGCGGCGCGGCGCAACCGCGCCAGTTCACCCAGGAGCTCGATGTTGAGGTACTCGCGCTCGGTCTGCAGCGCGGTGATGCGCGCGGCGAGGTCGGGCGGCGGCAGCGGCGGGGGCGGGTTGCGGACCGGCCGCCCAAGGGCGGCGATGTCGAGCCGGATTTCCTCGGCCAGCACCTCCATGGCCTGGATACGCACCGCCTGATCGACCGCGAGCCGGCGCAGCGCGGCCGTCCGGGCCTGCCGGCTCTCGGCGTCGCGCGTGTAGAGGACGTCGCGCAGCTCGGCCTTGAGCGCCTTGCGCTGCGCGCGAAACTCCTCGATCCGGGCCGTCAGCGGCGCGGGCAGGTCGAGGGCGAAGCGCACGCGCGCCGTCGCGGGTGGGAAGAACACCAGCCTTTCGTCGGCCGCAGTGGCCGGTTCCGCGGCGCGCGTGCCGTAGGCTTCCGCCTGCAGTTCCATGGCGACCTCGCGCACCAGCCCGCGCTGCTCCGCCGAAAGGCCGTCCTGATAGAATGCGGCGGCTCGCATGACGCGAAACTCCAGGCCGAGCGTCTGCTCGCGATCGAGGCTCTGGCTGGTGCCGAGCCGCCACCGTCGGTGCTGGTTCCAGTCACCGGAGTCGCCAAGCGCGCCGATCAAGCCGCCGCGCAGCAGCCCGGTGCGCAGCGCCTCCTCGCGCCGGGCGAGCGCCTCGAGTCGCTCGGCCTGCGCGCGGCCGAGGCTCTCGAGCTCCCGCGCGCGCTGCATCGGCGCCAGGCCCCGGGTGGCGGCGAGCCGGCCGCGCAATTCCTCGAGCAGCGCCGCGCGCGCCGCGCGGTATTCGGCGAGTTCCTTCAGCTGGCGCTCGGACAGGTTGCCGAGATGCAGCCGAGTGCTGAGCTGCGGGTAGAACGATTCGCCGAGATAGGTGCCGAGCTCCGGTGCCGCCGCGATTTCGTGGCCGCGCCGCGGCGCATCGTCGGGCATCGGCGTGCCGAGCGGCGGTGGTTCAGGCGGGAAGAACACCACGGGCCCGCGGGTGGCATACGGGTCGATCGGCACGTAACGCACGACCGTGGTCTGGATCGAGTAGGGATATCCGTAGCCCGGCCAGTAGTGATAG
>JACSRI010000058.1 GCA_014879845.1 Opitutaceae bacterium | reverse complement strand
GTGAGCCTCAACACAGCCGCCATCGCCAGCCCCGACCTGATCCGCGACGCCGCGCGCAAGTTCGGCAACCAGTGCATCGTGCTCGCCATCGACGCGCGCCGCGTGCCCGGCGAGGAGCGCTGGGAGGTGTATTCACACGGGGGACGCAAGTCCACGGGCATCGACGCCATCGAGTGGGCGCGCCGCGGCGTCTCGCTCGGCGCGGGTGAGATCCTGCTCACGAGCATGGATCGCGACGGCACGCAGGCCGGCTACGACATCGCGCTCAACCGCCGCATCAGCGACGCGGTCGAGGTCCCGGTCATCGCCTCGGGCGGTGCCGGCACCCTCGACCACATGGTCGACGTGCTCAAGGAGGGCGGCGCGAGCGCCGTGCTCGCCGCCTCGATCTTCCACTTCGGCACGTTCACGATCCCGCAGGCCAAGCGCCATCTCGCGGCCGCCGGCATACCCGTGCGCGAGTGAGGCGCGGGGCGGCCGTCACGGTTGCCGCCGCGCCATCTGCTCGATCATCTCCGGCATCTCGCGCAGGCCTAGTTCGCCGATCATCGAGCCGATCGTGCGGCGCGGATCGTTCGACCAGAACACGCCCGTGTCCTCGCGCGTCGAATAGTCGCCGCCCACGGCGCTTTCTCCAAATCGCTCCCGCAACGCCCGCCCCTCGTGCAAGCCCTCACTCCAGTGGAGGATCGCATAGGCGAGGTCGATCTCGTGGACGAGCGCGCCAGCCGCGGTCCGCTGCGCGACGGTGCGGCCGATGGGATCAAAGATCGAGACGTTGTCACGCGGCGTGCTCGTGACGACGTAGTAGCGATGCCGCAGCGCCGCCGCCGATGGCCGCAGCGTCTGCGGCGATGCGCTCGGCAGGGCGACGACCTCCGCGCCGCCGGCGGCCAGCGCGGCCCAGGCCTCGTCGTAACCCATGTCCCAGCAGATGAGGATGCCCAGTCGCCCGAAGTCGCACTCAAATACCGGATACGCATCCCCCTGGATCACGCCGCCCTCGTGGACCCCGGGCGCATCCTCGATCGGATGCACCTTGCGATAGATCCCGGCGACCTGCCCGGATCGATCGAAGAGGACGGCGGCATTGCTTACGCGGCCGCCACGCCCGGACTCCCGCAGTGTCATCGGGGCGATCAGCCAGGTCCGGTGTCCGGCCGCCTTGGCGCCAAGCCGCTCGCGCACGGGACCGTCGAGATCGACCGCACGCTCCGCCGCGGCGGGCGAGTCCACGCGCGCGATGGCAAACTCCGGTAACACGATGAGGTCGAGCCGCGGCCCGTCGGACCTCGCCGGGGCAGCCTCCGCCGCGTCGTCCATGAGGCGCTCCACCGTGTCGAGGCGGGCCGCGAGCGGACCGGACAGACCCGCCATGACGGTCGCGATCCGGACCTTGCGCGGCGGACTGTCTGCCCGGCTCTGCCAGGGGCGAGTCTGAGGCGGCTCGGCCCCCACCACCCACACCACGCCGAAGACGAGGATCACGCCGAGCGCGAGTCTCGCCGCCCCTCCGCTTCGAGTCCGATGATCGCACGCCGACGAGTTCATCACCGCAGCCAAGCACCGCGCCACGTCCGGTGCAATGGCGGCGGCGTCCCCGGCACGCACGGTGCCTCCCGTGCCTGCGCTGGATCGGCGGAACGGCATGCGGCCGCCTCGCTTCTTTCCGCTTAACCTCGCGCGCCCGGTCCGAGATACTCCCCGCGTGCTTTCGTCGGCGCCGCCTCACCGTCGGACCGTTTCATGCATCGCCATCGCGCTGCTCGCGCTTGGCGTCGTGTTCCTATCGTTCGCACGGGGCTCGGTGATCGAGCTCGCTGCCGGCGCCGACCTTCAGGCGCACCTCGATCGCGCGACCGGCGGCGACGTCCTCGTGCTCGGGACGGGCGACTACGCGGGCTTCGCGCTGAGCGGACGCCGGTTCTCCGCCGAAAAGCCGCTGATCGTCCGCGCGGCACCGGGCGCCCGTCCGGTGATCCGTCGCGGTAGCTACACAGGCTATCTCGCCAAGCTTACCGACGTGAGTTTCCTGGTCCTCGAGGGCCTGACCCTGGAAGGGAGCAACCAGCCGATCTACGCGACGAACGTCGATCACATCCTGCTCCTCGACCTCGAGATCCAGAACACCGGTCAGGAGGCGATCCATATCCGCGGGGCATCGCATCACGTCGACATCATCGGCTGCACGATTTCCGACACCGGGCACACCGAGCCGCAGTGGGCCGAAGGGATCTACCTCGGCATGGGCAACCCGCCGTTCGAATTTGTCGAGCACGTCTGGATCGAAGGCAACGAGATCCACCACACGCGCCACTCCGAGGCGATCAACCTGAAGTCCCGCGTGTATCACGTGACGATCCGGAACAACCACATCCACGACATCGAACCGGGCACCGCGACGCAGCACAACGAGGCGGCCATCAGCTGCGAGGCCGCCGATCGCACCTTCCGGCCCGGCGAGGATCCCGACATCTGGATCGAGCGCAACCGCATCCATGACGTGCGCCTGGGCCGGTGGGCCAGTGGCATCAAAATCTCGACCGCCGGTGGCCATGTGGTGGAAAACGTGATACACGACTGCGCGCAATTCGGCATCGCCTTCAACGCCTACGACCACGGCCCGGGTGCGTTCGCCGCCGTGCTCCACCACAACACGATCGAACGCTGCGGCCTGGGCGCCCTGGGGCCGTCGGAGATGCCGTTTGCGGAGCGCGATCCGGGGCCGAATCCGAATCGGCCGCAGGACTGGTATAGACGGGCCGCGGCCCCCTGACTTTCCATGAATCTGCCCCGTCTTCGCCCCCTGCACGCACTCGTCCTCGCTACCCTCGTCGCGAGCGCCCTGCCCGCCCCAGTGCGCGCGGAGAGACCCGCCGCCGTCATCTACGACGAGAAGGCCGACGCCTCGGCTGAGATCGCCGCGGCGCTGGCCACGGCCAAGGCGGCCGACAAGCGGGTGCTCCTGCAGTTCGGTGCGAACTGGTGCCCTTGGTGCCACAAGCTCCATCAACTCTTCCGCACCGACACCTCCATCGCTGCGGAGCTCGAGAGAAGCTACGTTGTGGTTCTCGTCGACGTGAACAAGGGCCACAACAAGGACGTCGACCTCCGTTATGGTGAGCCAACCAAGCAGGGGCTGCCCGTCCTGGTCGTGCTCGACGCGGCGGGAGCGCCGCTCACCACCCAGGAAACGGGCGCACTTGAGGACGGCCCGGCGCACGATCCGCAGAAGGTCCTCGCGTTCCTCCGCGAATGGGCGCCGGCCCGCTGAGCGCACATCGCCGCGCGCGGCAGACATATCGGCCCAAGATATCGCCATCGCGTGCGTCATCCCTGTTGCCCCACTCGTGCGCGTCTTGACTCCACTGGCCCGTCCGATCGCGACCGGTTCGCTGGCCGCCGGCTTTGCTTTCGCCGCGGCGTGCCGGGCCCCGCCACACCCGCGCCCGCCGGCCCTGTCGTCCCCGGCCGCGGACGGTGTCGCGTCCGCGCAGCAGCCGACGATCGCCGAGAGCCTGCTCGCGCTGGAGCGCATGGGTGACGCGTCGATCCGACACCACGCGGAACTGCTCGCGACCGTCGACCTCGCGGTGACGCGCTATCGCGCCTCGACGCCCGAGCCCGCGTCAAGCGAGTCCGAGGGCCAGCGGGCCACGCGCTTTTTCCGCACCGTCGACCGTGCGCTCGTCGACCGTGGTTACCTCTTTCCGCCCACGGGCCTCGTCGAATTGCTGCATCAGGCACTCGAGCCCCGCACGCTCACGCGAGCCGACCTCGAACGCGCGCTCAAGCACCTCGAGAACCGGCGCCGCGCCGAGACCCTCGCTCGGTTCCACGGCGCCGGCAGCACCTTACACGTCGTCGACTGCGATGTCGCGGGCGTCTTCTACCTGGCCGCGGCCGAGCGCCTGGGTTTCCCGGTCGTCCTCGTGTGCGTGCCCAACCACATGTTCGTGCGCTGGTCGTCGCCCACGATCCGGCGCAACTGGGATCCAAACCTCGGCGCCGCGTTCGACGACGCCCACTATGTCACCGAATGTGGCGTCACCGAGGACGGGCGCATGCTCCTCGGCTGGCTCGCCGACATGCCGCGGACGCGCGTCTTCAGCACCTGGCACCGCAACATCGCGCACTGGCACGAGCGTCACCGTCGCCACGACGAAGCCCTCGCCGCCCACCGCGCGGCCGTGGCCGCCGATCCGACCGACCTCGAAGCCGCCAATGCCCTCGGGTGGTTTCTCGCGACCTGCCCCGATCCCGGCCATCGCGACGCCGCCGAGGCGCGGGCCATAGCCTCGCGCCTGGTCGCGCTCGCGCCGCGAAGTGCCTGGATCGATACGCTCGCGGCGGCGCAGGCCGAGCTCGGCGACTTCGCCGCCGCGATCGAAACCAAGCGCAACTCGCCGCGCGTCGGGGCCGCCGTGGTCGGCGACCTGCACCTCGACGATGCGGAGGGCGACTCCGATGACGCCGTGCGCGCCTATGCCCGAGGCCTCACCTATGCCGAGGGCATCGCCCGCGGAGTCATCTACGAGCCGAAGAACGCCCTACCCTACGACGACTGACTCGCCGCGGCCGTCCTGTCGCACAACTGTCTACCCACCCCGCATGAACCCCATCCGCCCAGTTCTCCTAGTCCTGATGCTGTTCGATGTCTTCGCGATCGTTCGCGCCGAGCCCGAACCGGGCGACACGCCTGCTCGCCCGTCGGCCACCGGCGCCGAATATTCCCTTGCCGACGCGCTCACCGTGCTGGCCGGGCCGGCGCCCGCGACCGTCGACAACCGTGTGCGCCGTCCGGTCAGCACGCTCACGCTGCGCACCCGGCAATCGCTCGACGCGGCCACGACAGCGGACGGCCTGATCGAACTGCTCACCCTGCGCGGCGTGTCCGTCTCCCGGACCGAAGGGCGATTGATCGCCGAAGACATGGTCGATCCTTCCGAAGCCATCATCCTGCAGGTGCGCGACAAGTCCCTGCCGGAGCGGGCCCCGCTGCTCGTACGCGACCTGGCGACGACACGCCGCGAGCCGGTGCACATCGCGGCCGAAAGGATGCCCCTGGATGGCGTGCTGAACGTCCTCGAAGTCGTCACCGGGCGCATCCTGATCTGCGACCAGCCCCTGCCTCGGGTTCACTTCTCCTGCCCGGTGTCGAGCCTGACCCCGGGCGAGACCCTGACGGCGCTCGACACGTTTCTCGCCCAGCAGCAGATCTACTTGGTCGAGCACGACAGCCGCTTGCTGAAGGTCGTCTTTGCTCCCGGTTTGCACACCCCCGCCTCCCGCATCGGCGAGCCGGACATGTCCGACGATGAAGTGAAGGCCCGGATGGAGCGTGTCGCCCGCGAGATCCGCGCGCGTCGCGAGCAGCGCAAGGCGGCCGCCGAGAGGCCCCAGACGGGCGCGCCGGAGACGTCGTCAAACCCCGCACCGGGGCCTTGAGCCGCCCCCTTGCGAGGGGGCGCAGCGCCCGGTCCGTCGCTTGCGGTCGGTCCGCTGGCGCATATCGTCGAACCGTCCGCTTCTCCACCACCGCCCGCCATGCCCAGCATCCCGTCAAACGCCAAGCGTGCCAGCGCCGTGCGCTACTGGGAGTCGCGGCGGCTGGGATTCAACCTCATGCTGGTGCCGCCGGCGGTGTGCGGTTGGCTCGGTTACCTGTCGTCGACCGTCGGCACGCACGAGATCGCGATGCTCGCGCCCGGGGCGCTCATCGCGCCGATGATCGTAGCGTTCGTCGCAGTCAACCTCCTCTACAGCGCTGTCTATTGCCTCGAGTTCCTGCTCATGTGCGAGGGGGAGGCGGGATACTGGCTCTCGCGCGGGCGCGACCTCACCTTTGCCGCGGGTTGCGTGACCGTGTTCGGGCTGGCGTTTCTGGGCGGCGCGTGGGCCGCCGCGGGCCTGCTCCGACCGGCCGGTTGAGGAGCCGTCGCGGTCGAACCGGTCCCGCCGGCTACTTGAAGTAGCCGCGCTGCTTCTCGCTGATCGGCAGGCCGACCTTGTCCATGACCTGGAGCAGGTCCTCCCACACCTGGCGCTTCGCCTGTGGCGTGCCGTATCGGAGAAGGTAGGACGGATGGTAGGTCACCATGAGCGGCGTGCCGCAGAACTGCTGCCATTTGCCGCGGATCGAGCCGAGACTCTTGAACGAGCCGAAACCGAGCAGGCCCTGTGCGGCCGTGCTGCCGAGGGCGACGATGACCTTCGGCTGCACGACCTCGATCTGCGCGCGCAGGTAGGGCAGGCCGAAGGACATCTCCTCCTCCGTCGGCGGGCGATTGCCCACCTGGCTCACGCTCTTGCCGCTGGCCCGCGCGTCCATCTGCGGGCGCCAGTTGAGGATGTTGCCGATGTAGACCTTCTCGCGCGTGAGGCCCATCGCGACGATCATCTTGGTGAGCAACTGGCCGGCGGGGCCGACGAACGGCTCGCCCTGGATCTCCTCTTCCCCACCCGGCGCCTCACCGCAGAAAAAGATGTCGGCGTCGATGCTGCCCACGCCGAACACGACCTTCAACCCGGCCGGCGTGTGCGCCTTGCATACCGGGCAGTCGAGCACGCGCTGGCGCAACCACTCCCAACGCTCGCGCTTGGTGCCTTCGGGCAGCTGGATGACCGGCGGCGGTGGGAGTTTTCCGGTGGCCGGGCTCGTGGCGGGGATGGCTGCCGAAGCGGCTTTCTTCATCGAAGGATGGGCGGGGGTCTGCTCGATCGTGGCGAGGAGTTTGCTGAACGACGCGGCCGCGGCGGCGCCGGTGGTGCCGGCGTACTGCGGCGGGATGGCGGGGACCGCCTCGGCCGCGGGTTCGTCGACCGCCCCCGCGGGCGGCGCGTCCTGGCTTTGTGGCGACGGCTCGCGGCGCACGTCCGCATGGACGGCGTCGGTCCGCCGCAGGAGCGTGAGCGCCTCGTCGCTCACGTACACGTTCGAGACACCCGAGCGCTTGAGGCGCTGGAGCTCTTCGACGACGGCGGCGACAGCGTCGTTCACGGCGTGAGAGTCAACGCCCGGCCGGCTGGTAGCCGGTCGAGGAGGCGTCGCGTTTGCCCTCGAGGATGCGTTCGACGAGCTTGGCGAGCATGTCGAACTCGAGGTTTACGAGTGCGCCCGCCTGATAGACGCCGAGCGTCGTGATCGCGAGCGTGTGCGGGATGAGCCACACGGCGAAGCCATCGGCGTGCACCTCCGCGACGGTAAGCGAGATGCCGTCCACGGCGATGCTGCCCTTGGGCACGAGGTAGTGGCGGAATCGCTCGGGCACGCGCACGCGCAGGTAGACGTCGGCGCCGCGCGGCTCGAGCACGAGCACGTCGCCAGTGCAGTCGACGTGGCCGCTGACGAAGTGCCCGCCGATGCGCCCGTCGTAGCGCAGGCTGCGCTCGAGGTCGACCACGCCGCCGGGCGCGAGCGCACGCAGGTTGGTCACGCGCTGCGTCTCCTCGAGCAGATCGAAACCGAGGCAGCCGTCGGCGATGCTCACGACCGTGAGGCAGCAGCCGTTGACGGCGACGCTGTCGCCGATCGCGACCTCCCCGGCCTTGGCGGCGAATCCAGCGCGCACCTCGAAGCGCACGCCCTTGGCGTGCGGGGTGACGCGCACGAGCGTGCCGCGTTCTTCTACGATTCCAGTGAACATGGGATAGCTGTCAGCTTTCAGCGGTCGGCGGTCAGGTCAAAGCCGGAAAGCTCGCCGCCGCAGCTTGCACATTCCATGCGGAGCGCCGTGGGCCAGCCGCTACCTCAGCCGCACGCGGATCACCTGCGTCTCGGCCCCGCGGCTGATGAGGAGCACGAATTCCGAGCGCGCCGCATCCTGCTCGATCGCGTCCATGCGCTCAACCGCGCGGGCGTAGTCGACCGCCGGCTCGTTGTCGATGGCCAGGATCAGGTCGCCGGCCTGCAACCCGGCGGTGGCGGCCGGGGTGTTGGGTTTCACGAAATTGGCGACCACCCCGCGTTCGTCGCCGCTCTCCATGCGGCGGGAGATGAGGTCGTAGAGCACCGACTCGCGCAGCGTGATGCCGAGACGCGGGAAATACCGGCGGTCGGCCTCCTTGAGCGATCTCGGTTGGCGCCCGATCGTGATGGTCAGGTCGACGCGCGTCTGGCCGCGCAGGAGACCGAGCGCGAGCGAGTCGCCGGGCTGGCGCAGGAGGATCTCGCGCTCGAGGTAGGCCGTGACGACGCGGTCCGGACTGAAGCGCGGCAGCGGCCGGCCCTCGAGCGCCACGATGATGTCGCGCTTCTGCACGCCGGCGCGCGCAGCCGGGCCATCGGCGATCACGTCGGAGACGACCACGGCGGAGCTCTTGCCGAGCTTGAGAAACTCCGCGACCTCGCGGTCGACGGGTTGGAGACCGATCACGCCGAGCCATGGCACCGGCTGGCCGGTCGGCGCGGCCGGCACGCGGTGCAGGTACGGCAGCACCTCGCCGGCGAGGAAGAAACTCCCGGTGCCGTTGGGATTTTGCAGGCCGACGGTGTAGCGCTCGTTCTCGAGGTAGAGCAGGCGCTCCTGCGGATTGGATGCTCCAGCCCATCCGAGCAGGGCGCCATCCCGCGCGAAAACCGGCGCACCCGGGCTCGCGATCTCGGACACGGTCGAGCCGATCCGCTGCGGCAGCTGCTGCACGAGCGCGACGTGTCCCGTGAGCAAATACGGCTGAAACTCGAAATCCTTGCCCATGATCCCCACGCCCCAGATCTCCGCGCCGATTA
This sequence comes from Opitutaceae bacterium, assembly GCA_014879845.1. Taxonomy (GTDB): domain Bacteria; phylum Verrucomicrobiota; class Verrucomicrobiia; order Opitutales; family Opitutaceae; genus JAEWQP01. The sequence goes on along the minus strand of JACSRI010000058.1, from coordinate 48,644 downwards.
CGGGCTCGGCCGTCGAGTACGCCGTGCACGGCACCACACTCTCGCCCAGCCCGCCGCGGGCGTGCAGGAAGTGCCAGCCGGTGAGATGGTCCTGGCCGAGGTAGTCGGCCGGCGTGCCGTCGCTCGTGCCGGGGCGGTAGATGACAAAATCCTTCAGTTGCGCCGGAGGCAGCCAGCCCGGGATGGCCGAGTCGAGCAGCACGACCAGGCCCTTTGCATCGGCCACGATCCCGACCACCGTCGACGGATGCCGGTCGACCTCGGTCTCCACGAAATACTCCACCGCCACCACGCTGCGCACGCGCTCGGCGAAGACGCGATCGAGCGGCGGCGCGTCGGCGGCGTGGGCCGTGCAGACGCCGAGGACGGCGGTGACAAGCGCCAGCGACCATGCGAGACGTCGGGTGCGACCGAGGGGAGCGTGCGAATCGACCATCGGCGTGATTCTTGCGTCCGCAGCGCTCACGGCGCGAGCCCAGACGGTGTCGCGCCGTACGGCGGGCGTCGGATCAGGGCTTCAGGACCACCAGCGACACGGCGCGGTTGCGCGTCGCCTCGATCAGGATCGACTCGGGTGCGCGCTCGAAGGCGGCGTAGAGTTCCTTGAGCTGCTCGAGGGTGCGCACCGTCTCGCCCTTGACCTTCGTGATGATGTCGCCACGCGATAACCCGGCCTTCTCGGCCGGAAAAGCCGGTTGCGTGCCGATCACGATCACACCGTCTTCGTCGGGCAGGCGATTCTCGCGCGCATAGGCACGCGAGACCTTGCGCACGCTCATGCCCCACCGCTCAAAGGCCCATTCCTCGCCGACGCGGCTCTCCAGGCGCTCCGTCACCACGACGACGTCCTGCGGCGTGGAGCCGTTGCGCTTGACCGAGAGCACGACGCTCGTGCCGACGGCGAAACTGGCGATGCGGTTCTGGATCGGCGGCAGTTGCTCGGGAAAGCGGCCGTCGACCGCCTCGCCGTTGATCGCGAGCACGATGTCGCCCGGGCGCAGGCCCGCGCGCGCGGCCGGCGAGCCCGGATCCACGCTGTTGACCAGCATACCCGTGTTGATCGCCAGCTCGAAAAAGCTCTCGAGGTCGCGCAGTGCGCCGGGGATCAGGCCGATGTAGCTGCGCTCGACCTCGCCCTTCTGCACGAGCTGCTGCATGACGAGGCGCGCGGTGTTGGACGGAATGGCGAAGCCGAGGTTTTCCGCGCCGAGGTAGGTGCGGGAGTTGATGCCGACCACGGCGCCGTCCTCGGTGACGAGCGGGCCGCCGCTGTTGCCGGGGTTGATAGCGGCATCGGTCTGCAACCAGGTACTGAAGTAGCCGGTCTCGTAACCGCGCACGCCGTCGCTCGCCTCAAAGTAGCGGTCGGTGTTGGATATGATGCCCTTCGTGACCGTGCGGGTGAGCCCGTGCGGTGTGCCGACGGCGAACACCGTCTGGCCGGGCGCGAGCCGTTCCGAGTCGCCAAACCGCGCCACGGAAAACGCCAGCCCGCGGCGGCGCGCATCGGCCATGTCGATGCGCAGGAGCGCGAGGTCGGTCCAGTGGTCCCACCCGACCAACGTCGCGCCGACCCGCTCGAGGCTGGGCAGCGTGACCGAGACCTCGACGGCGCGCGGCGAGACCACGTGGGCATTGGTCAGGACGAGTCCGTCGGCCGAGAGGATCACGCCGCTGCCCACGCCGGACGAGAGCCGCGTGGCGCCGGCGTCGAAGGTCATCTCGCGCACGTCGATGCGGACCACGGCCTGGAGGAGGTTTTCGAACCCGCGCTTCAGGCCGGTCGACGCGGTCGCCGAACCGGCGGCGCCTGTCGGCGCCCCGGGGCCCGGAGCCATGCACCCGGCCAGCCCGAGCGCCGCGACGAGCCCCACGGCCACGAGGCGGCCGACGCCCCGGCGGCGGCCGGCGGCAGGGTCCCCCGGGAGGGTGGTTGACGCACCTGGGTAATCTTTCAACATCGCCGATTTCTCACATGGCTACGCGCAGCGCAGACTACGACTTCAGCCAGATCGAGCCGACTTGGCAGAAAATCTGGGAGGACAACAATACATTTCAGGCCGCCGCCCCGGGCCCGCAGCCGAAGTATTACATCCTCGATATGTTCCCCTACCCGTCGGGCGCGGGTCTGCATCTCGGCCACTGCGAGAACTACACGATCACCGACATCATGGCGCGGTACAAACGCGCCCGCGGCTTCAACGTCCTCTACCCGATCGGCTGGGACGCCTTCGGGCTCCCGACGGAAAACTACGCGGTCAAGACCGGCCGCCATCCGGCCGACGTCACGAAGGAAAACGTCGCCACGTTCCGCCGCCAGCTCAAGTCGATCGGCGTGTCCTACGACTTCGACCGCGAGGTCGATACGACCGACCCGAAGTACTTCCGCTGGACGCAGTGGATCTGGCTGCAGCTCTTCAAGCGCGGCCTCGCCTACGTGCAGGACAAGCCCGTGTGGTGGTGCCCCGCGCTCGGCACGGTGCTGGCCAACGAGGAGGTGATCGACGGCAAGAGCGAGGTGGGCTCGCATCCCGTGGAGCGTCGTCCCGTCCGCCAGTGGGTGCTGCGCATCACCGCCTATGCCGATCGCCTGCTCGCGGGTTTAAAGGACCTCGACTGGCCCGACTCCACCAAGCGGATGCAGGAGGCGTGGATCGGCCGCAGCGAGGGCAGCGAAGTCGACTTCGACATCGCCGACCTGCCGGGCGAGCGGCTGCGCGTTTTCACCACGCGCGTCGACACGCTCTACGGCGCCACCTACATGGTCGTCGCACCCGAGCACGCCCTCGTGCCGCGCCTGACCAAACCCGCGCAGCAAGCCGCGGTGGACAACTACATCAAGGCCGCCGCCTCCAAGAGCGACCTCGAGCGCACCGAACTGGCCAAGGACAAGACGGGCACCTTCACCGGCTCGTACGCCATCAATCCCGCCAACGGCCAGAAGATCCCGATCTGGATCGCCGACTACGTCCTCGCGAGCTACGGCACCGGCGCGATCATGGCCGTGCCCGCGCACGACGAGCGCGACTTCGCGTTCGCGCAGAAATTCGCGCTCCCCATCCCGCAGGTCATCGCACCGGCGGACGGCTCGGCCGTGACGCTGCCGTTCATCGAGAAAGGCGGTAGTGTCGTCCTGGTCAACTCCGGCGAATGCACGGGCCTCACACCCGCGCAGGCCAAGGAGCGACTCGACGCCCGCTTCGCCGCGCAGGGACGGGGCAAGGCCACCGTGCAGTTCAAGCTGCGCGACTGGCTCTTCTCCCGCCAGCGCTACTGGGGCGAGCCCTTCCCGATCGTCTGGGTGAGCGAGGCCGACTACCGCGCCGTCGTAGCCGCGCACGGCTCCAAACTCCTCGTGCCGACCGCCCCGGTCACCTGCACGATCGACGGCACCGTGCGCTACGCGCTCCCGATCCCGGAGAGCGCGCTGCCGCTCCAGTTGCCAACGGTGAAGAGCTACCAGCCGACCGGCACAGGCGAGAGTCCGCTCGCCGCGATCCCGGAGTGGATCGAGATCTGGTACCATCCGGCCACCGGCGAGTCGGTTCCCTCATCGCAACCGCAGCCCGGCGCCGGCTGGATCCGCGCCCGGCGCGAATCGAACACCATGCCGCAGTGGGCCGGCTCGTGCTGGTACTATCTCCGTTACCTCGAGCCGGACAACGCCTCCACCCTCGCAAGCAAACAGGCGCTCAACTACTGGGGCGTGCCCGACCTCTACGTCGGCGGCGCCGAGCACGCTGTGCTCCACCTGCTGTATGCACGTTTCTGGCACAAGGTGCTGTTCGATGAGGGCGTCGTGCCGACGGATGAGCCGTTCAGGAAGCTCTTCCACCAGGGCATCATCCTGGGCGAGGACGGCGAGAAGATGTCCAAGAGCCGCGGCAACGTCGCCAATCCCGACGACATCATCCGCGACTACGGCACCGACACGCTGCGCCTCTACCTGATGTTCCTCGGACCGCTCGAGGCCATGAAGCCGTGGAACCCGAAGGGCATCGAAGGTGTGCATCGCTTTCTGCGCAGCATCTGGCGCGAGGTCGTGGGCGAGGATGGCAACCTCAGCGCCAAGGTCGTCGCGGGACCCGAGACCGATGCGCAGACCGAGCGTCTGCTCCACGCCACGATCAAGAAGGTGACAGAAGACATCGAGGGCCTGCGCTATAACACGGCGATCCCGGCGATGATGGTCCTGCGCAATCATCTGCAGAAGGCCGACCGGGTCTCGCGCGCGACGATTCGCGCGTTTCTCCAGATCCTCCAGCCCTTCGCCCCGCACCTCGCGAGCGAACTCTGGGACCGCCTCGGCGAGACGACGCCGATCCACACCGCCGCCTGGCCTGTGGCCGACGAGTCCAAGCTCGTCGCCTCGACCGTCAAACTGGTCATTCAAGTCAACGGCAAGATGCGAAGCGACGCCATGGTCGCGCCCGACGCCGCCGAGGCCGACGTGCTCACACTGGCCAGGGCCGACGCGAAGGTCGCCGCGCACCTCGACGGCAAGACACTGCGCAAGGTCATCTACGTGCCCGGGCGCATCCTCAATCTCGTCGTGGGATGACCTCAGCCCGCCGCATCGGCCTGCTCGCGGCGATCGTCGGGCTGGCGGCAGTGCTGGCTGTGGTCGTCATGCGCCGGCCCGGCGACGAGGCCGTCGCGCCGACTCCGGCGTTCACCGTGGCCGGCACGCCGGCCGCGGTCTACGAGGCGATCCTCCCGGAGATCCGCGAACGCATCGCGCGCGATACGAAGATCGTGCGCATCGACAGCGGCAACGGCGCCGTCGTGATGCGGTTTTCCGCCTACCTCGAGGACCACTCGGTGCGCCTGGTCGAGGTGGGACTCACGCCGGTCGCGCCATCGCCGGCGACATCGGTGGCGATCGCCTCGCGGAGGTTCTCCTTCCTGCCCGGCCGCACACGCGACGGACAGGATGCGGTGCTCGAGAGTTCGCTCGCCGAGTTGATCCGCCGCCGGACCACGGCGCCGGCCCCATAACCCGTCCCTCCCACGGGGCCGCAGGTCTTGTTACACTCTTGCGGGCCCGGAGGCGATGCCGCGAGGATCACGACCATGATTCAGCCCCTCGCCTCGCGCCTCCTCGAGAAGGTCGTGGGCGATGATGCCCCGGATCTTCGCACCCAGATCTTCCGCCTGGTCAGCATGACCACGGCCACGCTGTGCCTGCTCTTCATCGTGCCGCTCAACTTTGCGGCCCACCTGCCCCCCGGCGTGCACCTCGCCTCGCTGGCGCTGGGCGCGAGCAACCTCATCTTTCACCTGCTCTCGCGTCGCGGACGCACCTATTGCGCCACGTTTCTCGCCTCGACCGTGCTACTGATCGATGCGATCTGGTTCTGGAACGGCGGCTCCCACGGCAGCGTCACCTACTTTTTCGCGCCGATCCTGCTGTTCTCGCTCGCGGTCTACGACGGCTGGCGTCGCGTCCTCGTCGCGACGGCGCAAACGCTCAATACCGCCGCGCTGGTGGTGATCGAGCATCTGGAGCCGTCGTGGGTGACTCCGTTCGCGACGCCTTCGGATCGCTTTGTCGACCACTTCACCGGGATCATCGCCGCGGCCACGGCGACGACGGCGATCGGCTGGTTCATCATCCGAGCCCACGCCCGCGAGCAACATCGACTCGCCGAGTTGGCAAAGCGGCTCGCCCTGAGCGAGGACCGCTACCGACAGATCTTCGACTCCACCAGTGACGCCCTCTTCGTGCACGCGCCCGACGGCCGGCTCCTCGACCTCAACGCCCGCGCCTGCGCCCTCTTCGGGGTCGATCGCGCGACCGCACTGAAGTGCTCCTTCAACGAGTGCAGCCTGGGCGAGAGTCCGTACTCCGAAGTGGAAGCTCGCGCACACATCGCCCGCGCGATCGCCGGCGAGCCGCAGGTGTTCGAATGGCAGAGCCGCCGCATCTCGGGCGAACTCTTCTGGTCGGAGGTCGCGCTCAAGGCCGCCGAGTTCGGCGGCGAGGGCTGCGTGATCGCCTCGGTGCGCGACATCACCCTGCGCATGCAGGTGCAGCGCGAACTCGAGGCCAACGAGGAGCGGCTCCGCCTCGCCATGCTCGCCTCGCGCCAGGGCTGGTTCGAGATCAACGTCCAGACCGGCACCGGCGTCTCCAGTCCCGAGTATCCGCGCATCCTCGGCTACGAGCCGGCGGAGTTCATCACGACGATCGCCAACTGGCTCGAGGGCATCCATCCCGAGGACCGTGCCGCGGCGCAGCGCGAGCTCAGGTCCTGCATCGAGTCGGGCGAGACGCGCGCGATCGAGTACCGACGCCGCACCAAGGATGGTAGTTGGCGCTGGATACGGTCGGTCGGCCGCATCGTCGATCGCGACGCGCAGGGACGCCCGCTGCGCATGATCGGCATGCACACCGACATCAACGACCGCAAGGAACTCGAGGCCCAGCTGCTCCACAGCCAGCGCCTCGAGGCGGTCGGCACGCTCGCCAGCGGCGTGGCCCACGACCTGAACAACATCCTCACGCCCATGCTCATGGGCGCTGGCCTGCTCCATGACAAGCTGGCCGACGAGGAGGACCGCGAACTCATGGCCATGATCGAGTCGAGCGGACGCCGGGGCGCAGCGATCGTGAAGCAGCTCCTGGCCTTCAGCCGGTCCGTCGCACCCGAGCGCCGCCCGCTCGCGCCCGCGGCGCTCGTCCTCGAGGTCGTGCAGCTCATCCGCTCCACCTTCCCCAAGGAGATCACGATCCGCGAGGAGATCGGTGAATGTCCCTACGAGATCGAGGGCGACTCGACGCAGCTGCACCAGGTGCTGGTCAACCTCGCCGTCAACGCCCGCGACGCCATGCCGCAGGGCGGCACGCTCACGCTCGGTCTCGAGTGCTGCAGTATCCGGCCGCCGGGCACGGATGCCCCCAACGCCCCGCCCGAGTCGTTTCTCATCCTGCGCGTGTCGGACACCGGGCATGGCATCACGCCGGAAATCCGCGAGCGCATCTTCGATCCGTTCTTCACCACCAAGGAGCCGGGCAAGGGCACCGGCCTCGGCCTCGCGACCGTACACGGCATCGTGACGGCGCACCGTGGCTTCATCCGCTTCGACAGCACGCCGGGGCGCGGCACGGAGTTTCGCGTCTACCTGCCCGCGCTCGCACCGGGCTCGGCCCGCGCGGCGGGACAACCGGCCGCCGTGCTCGCGCCATCGCACGTGATCGGAGGCCGCGCCTACGCCACGCTCCTGCTCGTCGACGACGAGCCCGCGGTGCTGCGCACCACGCGGCGCACACTCGAGCGCGACGGTTTCGAGGTGCTCACGGCGGCGAGCGGCGCCGAGGCGCTGCAACTGGCGCGGGAACGCGCTGCAGACATCGAACTCGTGATCACCGACTTCATGATGCCCGAGATGGACGGTCCCACCCTCGTGCCCCTGCTGCGCGAGGTGCTTCCCGGCGTCCCGATCATCGGCGTGTCGGGCCTCGATCAGCGCGCGCGCGCGGCCGAACTCGGACTGGCCGAGGTGTTGTGCAAGCCGTTCGACGGCTCGATCCTGGTCACCGTCATCCACCGCGTCCTCGCCCACCGCTGATCAAGGCCGCCCGGACCGGTGCGGTCAGCCGGCCGTCCCGGTCATCCGGACGAATCGCACGTCGCACAACTGCTCGCCGCGAAAACCGCCGGACGTGCGCTGATAGAGCCAGAGTTCCTGGTGCACTTCGCCGACGGGTATGACGAGGCGACCGGCGTCACCGAGCTGCGCCAGCAGTTCGGGTGGCACCGAGGCCGGCGCCGCCGAGACGAGGATCCCGTCGAACGGCGCCTCGTCGGGCCAGCCCCGCCAGCCGTCTCCACAGCGCAGATGCACACGTCCGTAGCCGAGGACTGCGAGGCGATCGCGGGCCTGCCCGGCGAGCGTCTCCAGGATCTCCATCGCGAACACCTCGCAGCCCATCTCCGCGAGGATGGCCGACACATAGCCTGACCCTGCACCAATCTCGAGAATACGGCTCCCCGGCTCGGCCGCCAGCGCCTCGATCATCAAACCGACGATGTAGGGCTGGGAAATGGTTTGTCCGGAACCGATGGGCACAGGGTGATCCTCGTGCGCCTCGGCCCACTCGCCCGGTGGGATGAAGCAATGCCGGGGTACCCGCTCCATCGCGGCGAGCACGCGCGCGTCGCGCACGCCGCGCGCGGCGATCTGCTCGCGCACCATCGCACGGCGCGCGAGACGATACGGATCGCGTGCCTCGCCGTCCGCAGAGTCGTTGGCAGCCACGCGACCACTCTATCCCGCGGCCGGCGCTCTGCAACCGCCGCCCCGACGCGCCTGCGCGCGTCGCCGGCTCAGCGAGCCGCCGCCATCCGGCCGTCGAGGCGGTCGAGGGCGCGCTCGAACTCAATCGCATCCTCCGGCGTGTCCACGCCGATGGTGGGCTGGTCGGTGAAACCGACGGCGATGCGATGGCCGTTCTCAAGCACCCGAAGTTGCTCCAGCTTCTCGATTTGCTCGAGCCGGCCCGGGGCCATGCGGCTGAACTCTTGGAGAAAGTCCGCGCGGTAGGCGTAGAGCCCGAGATGGCGGTAGGTCTGATTCTCGCGCAACCACGCGGCGTCGACTCGGCCCGCCTGGTCGCGCACATAGGGGATCGGCGAGCGCGAAAAATAGAGCGCCTCGCCTGTGCGGCCGACCACGACCTTGACCTGGTTCGGGTTGGCGAAGTCCTCGGGACGCTCGAACGGAATCGCCAGTGTCGCCATCGGCACCCCACGCGTGATCAGGCTGCCCAGCGTCTCGATCTGCTCGGCCGTGACGAGTGGCTCGTCGGCCTGGACGTTGATGACAAAGTCGGCGCCGATCGACGCGTTGGCTTCGGCGAGGCGATCCGTGCCGCTCGTGTGCTTGGGGCTGGTCAGGACGCCGCGGAAGCCCTTGGACGTGATCGCCCAGAGCAACTCGTCGTCGTCGACGGCGAAATGGAGCGGCACATCGGGCACCTGGCTCGCGATGCGTTCCGCGACCCAGATGATCAGGGGTTTACCGCGGATGGGATGAAGAAGTTTGCGAGGAAATCGGGTGGACGCGAGGCGGGCAGGTACGATGATGGCCGTCTTGGTCATGATGAGATTTTGGTTGCCACGGCTGGCAGGAATTCCGATTTAGCTAATACGTTAGTCGCCGATTATCAAATACATCCCGAGAATTTTCACGCGTTCGTCTTTCATGGAAACAAGCACCAATGCGCCCGCTGGCGATACCCTTGAGAAGGTTCTGGTCGTCCAGAACAAGATGGGGATCCACGCCCGCCCGGCCGCGATGATCGTGCGCCTCACGAGCAAGTTCAAAGGCGAGGTCTTTTTTGACAAGGACGACGAGCAAGTGAACGGCAAGTCGATCATGGGCCTGATGATGCTGGCCGCCGGTCGTGGTTCGAAGATCCGCGTGCAGGCGCAGGGCGCGGGAGCCGACGAGTTGATCAAGGAACTCGAGGCGCTGTTCGAGCGGAAGTTCGACGAAGGCTGAAGCGTCGTGTCGTGCGCCCGCGGGCATTCGAGTCGCGGCGGGTGGAGTGAGGCGCGATCGGTTCGATCGCCTGCGACTGGGCTAGATGCGAAAAAACGCGCGCGCGTTCTCGCTGCTCGAAGTGGCAAGCGTCGCGAGGTCGACACTGAAGAGCGAAGCCAGGGCTTCCGCCGTGTGTCGCATGAGGGCGGGCTCGTTGCGTTTGCCGCGATGCGGTTCGGGCGTGAGATACGGCGCGTCCGTCTCGAGCATGAGGCGCCCGAGTCCCTGTGCGAGCGCGGCTTCGCGGACATTGCCCGCGCTCTTGTAGGTGGCCACGCCACCGAAGGAACCGCGCCCGCCGCGCTCATTCACCCGCCGCATGAGGTCCGGACCCTCGGTGAAACAGTGGAACACTACGCGCCGCCAGTCGAAGCCCGCGGCATCGATCAAATCGATACACTCCTCCGCGGCGCCGCGCGAATGGACGACGACCGGCAGGTCACGCGCTGCCGCAACGCGCAGGTGTTCGCGAAACGACGCCTTCTGCCAGTCGAGCAGCGCCTCGGCGCGCGCGAGGTCGTTCTTTGGCAGATGGAAGCGGTCGAGCCCGGTCTCGCCGATCGCGACCGGCGCCTCGCCTGCGCCAGCCGTCCACGACTCAAGTTGTGCCACGGCCGTCTCCCACGACTCGGCGACCGAGCACGGGTGCAGGCCGATCGTGTAGTGCACGACGCCCGGATGCGCCGCGACGATCTCGCGGTAGAGCGCCCAGTCGCCCGGTTCGGTGCCGATGGTGATCATCCCGGTGACGCCGGCCTCGCGGGCGCGCGCGAGGACGGGCTCGAGTTCTCCGTGCCGGGCGAAACCTTCCAGGTGCGTGTGTGTGTCGATCAGCATGGGCGCGCGGGCGTGTCCGCGTCGCCACTCCATCGATCGCGCCCTCGCGCTCCACTCCAAAACGCGCACGCGCGCCGCCGGGAGCACGCCCTGCCGCCGTCCCGCTTGTCGATTGCGCGCGTCGCCGCACTGCGATCAACTCCACGCCAACCCCGCCACCGATGCCCATGCTCATCGTCCATGTCCACGTGCACGTGAAACCCGAGTGTATCGACACGTTCCGCGCCGCCACGCTCGCCAACGCCCGCGAGAGCGTGCGCGAGCCGGGCATCGCGCGATTTGATATCTGCCAGCAGCAGGACGACCCGACGCGTTTTGTCCTGGTCGAGGTGTACCGCGATGCCGGCGCGCCCGCGCGCCACAAGGAGACGGCGCACTACGCCATCTGGCGCGATGCCGTCGCGCCGATGATGGCGGCACCGCGCTCGAGCGTGAAGTTCTCGAATCTCTTTCCCGACGATGCCGGCTGGTGAACCCCTGGCCGGCGCGCCCGCACGTTTTGAGTTCGCGACGGCCACGCGGGTCGTGTTCGGCGCGGGCGTGGCGCGTGAGTTGCCGACCCTGACCGCGGCGCACGGACGCCGCGTGCTCCTCGTCACTGGCGCCCGGCCCGAGCGCCACGCGGCGGTCGTCGCGGCCTTGCGCGGCGCCGTCGATGCCGTCGAGGAACTGCGCGTCGCCGGAGAGCCGACGGTCGACCTCGCCGAGTCCGGCGCGGCGCGCGCCCGCGCCTCGTCGTGCGACGTCGTCGTCGCGATCGGCGGTGGCAGCGCCATCGACGCAGGCAAAGCCATCGCCGCACTCGCCGCCAATCCCGGCGCGGCGCTCGACTACCTCGAGGTCGTCGGACGTGGTCGCCCGTTGGCCCATCCCTCGCTGCCGTTCCTCGCCGTGCCGACCACCGCGGGCACGGGCGCCGAAGTGACGCGCAACGCCGTGCTCGCCGTGCCTGCCGCACGCGTGAAGGTGAGTCTGCGCAGCGCGTCGATGCTGCCGGGCGTCGCACTCGTCGATCCCGCGCTCGCGCTTGATCTCCCGTCCGCGATCACCGCCGCGACGGGCTTGGATGCCCTCACGCAGCTGATCGAGCCGTTCCTCTCCTGCCGCGCCAATCCCTTCGTTGATGCGCTCTGCCGCGATGGTCTCGCACGCGTGGCTCGCGCGCTGCCCGTCGCCGTGCGCTCGCCGCACGACCTGATGGCGCGCAGCGATCTCGCCCTCGGCGCACTCTACAGTGGCATGGCCCTGGCCAACGCCGGCCTCGGCGCCGTCCATGGTTTCGCCGCGCCGATCGGTGGCGAGTTTTCCGCGCCGCATGGCGCGGTCTGCGCGGCCCTGCTGCCGGACGTCCTGGCCACCAATCTCGCGGCCCTGCGCGCCCGTGCCCCGGGTCATCCCGCATTGGTCAGGTGCGACGAACTCGCGCGCCTGCTCACCGGACGCAGCGACGCGAGCGCGGACGAGGCGGTCACGTTCTGTCGCACGCTCGTGCGTGACCTCGGCGTACCCGGTCTCGGCGCGTGGGGCGTCACCGCGGCCTCGCTCGGAGAGATCGCGGACAAGGCTGCCGCCGCCAGCAGCATGAAGGCGAACCCTCTGCCGCTCACGCGCGATGAACTCATCGCCATCCTCGCTCGCGCGCTCGCGCCGACCGCGTAGTTTTCCGCCGCCATGTCCGAAGCACTCCAGGTGTCGTGTCCGACCTGTCGCCGCCGCGGGCCCTGGCTCGATGGCGACTGGAAACCCTTCTGCTCCGAGCGGTGCCGGTTGATCGACCTTGGCTCTTGGTTTGCGGGCCGGCATGCCATCAGCGAACCGCTGCGCCCCGATCACTTCGCGGAATTCGCCGAGGCCTCAGGCGATCTCGACAAGCCCGATCCCGCGGACGACGGTCAGTCGACCTGAGTCGCAGACTCGGGCGACGAATTGTCATGCCGGCGACCCTCGGCGACGGAGTCCGCGATGGCGGGTCGCGCCGCGAGGTTCACCCCGATCGCGCACCGGGCACCCCGGCGCCGGAAGAATTTCCATAGTGTTCATGCGTTCAGTATTTGAAATCCACGGGAACCTCGCTTTCCGTGCGCGCCTGTGGTCCGCAACACGCTCCCGTCCACGGCATCCCGCCGCCCTGTCCCAGCGCCCGAATCGATCCGCCTGCGCGGCGTCCGGCAGAACAATCTCAAGGGCTTCGACCTCGATCTCCCGCTCGGCCGCTACATCGTCGTCACCGGCCTGAGCGGCGCGGGCAAGTCCTCCCTCGTCTTCGAGACGCTGCACGCCGAGGGCCAGCGGCGCTACGTCGAGACCTTCAGCGCCTACACCCGTCAGTTCCTCGACCTGCTGGCCAAGCCGCGGGTCGACTCGATCGAGAACATCCGCCCGTCGATCGCGATCGAGCAGACCAACACGGTCAAAACCTCGCGCTCGACCGTCGGCACGATGACGGAGCTGTGCGACTTCTTCAAAGTCTGGTTCGCGCACGTCGCCGAACTCATCGACCCGGCCACCGGTCAACCCGTCCACGACGACACCCCGGCCACGATCTGGGAGAAGGCGCTCGCCGCGTTCCCCGGGCGGACCGTGCTCCCGGCCTTCGAGGTCGCGCGGCCGGCCAACATGAGCTGGCCCGAGATCCTCGCGAGCATCGCCGGCCAGGGCTACACCCGCATCGCGGCCGGCGACTCCGGCGTCGAGCGGCTCGATGCGCTCGACGCCGGCCGCATCCCCGACGGCGCTGCGTTGCGCGTCATCCAGGACCGCGTCGTGCTCGCGCCCGGAGGACGCACGCGCTTCCTCGAGGCGGCGGAGACCGCGCTGCACTTCGGCCGCGGCCAGCTCGCGTTGCTCGATGAGCGGGGCGCTGTCCTGCGCCGCTATTCGCGCGGCCTGCGCTCGCCCGAGACCGGGCAGGTCTTCCGGCCCGCCACGCCGGCGCTGTTTTCCTTCAACTCGCCGCTCGGTGCCTGCCCGAAGTGCCGGGGCTTCGGCCGCGTTATCGAGATCGACTACCGTCTCGCGATCCCGGATACGACGCTGAGCATCGAGCAGGGCGCGATCAAGGCCTTCGAGGGCCAGGTCTACAGCGAGTCGAAGGCCGACCTGATCCGCGCCTCGCGCCGCATGGGCGTGCGCACGAAGGTGCCCTACTCCGAACTGACCGAGCGCGAGCGCGAGCTCATCATGCTGGGCGAGCCCAGGTATCGGGAGCAGAAGGCACGCGGCGAACCCTACGACTACGACTCCGGCCTCTGGTACGGGCTGAAGGGCTTCTTCGACTGGCTCGAGGGCAACACCTACAAGATGCACGTGCGGGTCTTCCTCTCGCGCTTTCGCGCCTACGTGCCCTGCCCGGCCTGCGGCGGCGCGCGCCTCCAGCCGGAGGGCCTGCATTGGCACTGGCAGGGACGAACGCTGCCGGAGCTCTACCGGCTGCCGGTCTCCGACCTCGTCCGTCTGCTCGACGACCGCGTCGGCGCCGGACGCCCGCCCGAGTCAACCACCGACGATCGCGAAACAAGGACCGCACCCGATCCCGCGCGGCTCGCCCTCGACTCGATCCTGACTCGCCTGCGCTACCTCGAGCACGTCGGCCTCGGCTACCTCACGCTCGACCGCGCATCGCGCACGCTCTCCGGTGGCGAGGTCGAGCGCGTCAATCTCACCTCCTGCCTGGGCACGTCGCTCGTCGACACGCTCTTCGTGCTCGATGAACCCTCGGTCGGCCTGCATCCGCGCGATATCGACCGGTTGATCGCGATCATCCGGTCGCTCACCGATTCCGGCAATACCGTGGTCGTGGTCGAACACGATGAGGCGATGATCCGCGCAGCCGACCACGTGATCGAGGTGGGCCCCGAGCCCGGGGCGCGTGGCGGCCAGATCGTCTTCCAGGGCACGGTGGCCGGAATGTTGCGCGCGACGAGCAGCATCACCGGCGCGTATTTCTCGGGCCGCGAGACATTCCCGACGCCCGCCTCGCGACGCCCGTGCGTCACGGCCCGCGGGGCGCTCCGCCCGCCGCCTGTCCTCCGCATCCGCGGCGCGGCCAAGCACAATCTCCGGGGCGTCGATCTCGATGTGCCGTTGCAGCGGTTTGTCTGCCTGAGCGGCGTGTCCGGCTCGGGCAAGTCCACGCTCCTCGACGCCGTCATCCACCAAGGCCTGCTGACCGCGCGCGGCCTCGTGGCCGAGGACCCGGCGGCGATCGAGTCGATCGCGAGCGACCTCGCCTTTTCCGAGATCGTCCTCGTCGACCAGTCGCCGGTGAGCCGCACGCCGCGCTCCAACCCCGCGCTCTACACCGAGGCGTGGGACGAGATCCGCGAACTCTTCGCGGCCACACCCGAGGCCGAAGGCCAGGGCTACACGGCCTCGTCGTTCTCCTTCAACGCCGGTGACGGCCGCTGCGAGCATTGCCAGGGCCTCGGCTACGAGAAGGTGGAGATGCAGTTTCTCTCCGACGTCTATATCCCGTGCCCGGTCTGCGAGGGTCGGCGCTTCAAGGACGAGATCCTGGCCGTCCGCTGGCGCGGGCTCTCCATCGGCGATACGCTCGCCCTCTCCGTCGCCGAGGCCCAGGAGCATTTCCGCGAACACCCGCGGATCGCGCGCCGCCTCGCGGCGCTGAGCGAGGTCGGCCTCGACTACCTCACGCTCGGACAACCGCTCAACACACTCAGCGGCGGTGAATCACAGCGGCTGAAACTCGTGAAGTACCTGGGGACGCTTGGCGGCGATGCGGCGTCCGAGCCGCCCGCCGGGATCGCCCACTCGACGGCGGAGACCGCTCCCGGCGCCCTGCTCCTCCTCGACGAACCGACCACGGGCCTCCACCGCCACGATGTGAAAAAGCTCGTCGCCGTGCTCCAGGCTCTGGTCGACCGCGGACACAGCCTCATCGTGATCGAGCACAACACCGATGTGCTGAAGTCCGCCGACTGGATCATCGAGGTCGGCCCTGAAGCCGGGGCCGGCGGCGGTCGTATTGTCGCCGTGGGCACACCGGAGCAGATCGCCGGCACGTCCACCGCGACCGCGCCGTTTCTGCGCGCCGCGCTGGCCGGCGGTTCGGCAGTGCCCGCCCTGCTCGCCGCCGAGACTCCCGGCACCTACGGCGCCGACGCCCGCGCCGCTGTCCGCCCCTCGGAGGTCCGACCGGTCCTCTCCATCACCGGCGCTCGTGAGAACAACCTGCAGAATCTCTCCGTCTGCATCCCGCATCGCGAGCTCTCCGTCGTCACCGGTGTCTCCGGCTCCGGCAAGTCGACGCTCGCCTTCGACATCGTGTTCGCCGAGGGCCAGAGGCGCTTCATGGAGTCGATGTCGCCCTACGCGCGGCAGTTCGTCGAGCAACTGCCGCGGCCGCACATCGACCGCCTCACCGGCATCCCGCCCACGGTCGCGATCGAGCAACGCGTGACCCGCGGCAGCCGCAAGTCCACGGTCGCGACGATCACCGAAGTCGCCCAGTATTTGCGCCTCCTCTACGCGCGCGTCGGCGTGCAGCACAACCCCGCCACCGGACAGCCCGTGCTGCCGCAGACCGAGGAAGAACTCCTCGACGGGCTCACCCGGCTGCTCGCGACGAGACCCGCACGCACCGCGAAGCAGATCCTCCTGCTCGCCCCGATCGTGCGCGGCCGCAAGGGCCACCACCAGCCGCTGGCCACCTGGGCGACCGACCACGGCTACGAGCGGCTCCGCGTGGATGGGCGACTGGTTCTCACCGAACGGTTCCAGAAACTCGATCGCTACAAGGAGCACGACATCGAGGTCGTCGTCGCCGACCTGCGCGCCGCCCGCCGCGAGCGTCACGAGGTGCGCACGCGCCTCGCCGAGGCCTTGCGTCTGGGTCGCGGCAGTTGCTTCGTCCTGTTCGAGTCGGGCTCCACGCCGGCGAAGATTCAGCGTCGTGACTCGGCTCGTCCCGCGCTCCACTGGTTCTCCACCACGCGCACCGACGCCGCGACCGGGGAGTCCTTCCCCGAACTCGATCCAAAGCACTTCTCGTTCAACTCGCCCAAAGGCTGGTGCCCGGCCTGCCGCGGACACGGCCACATCTATCCGTGGATGCTGGACAAGCGCGACGACGACGAGCCGTTGCCGCCCGAACTCGCCGATCTCGCGCACAGCCTCGACCCCGACGACCTCGAGAACCTCGCCACGCAACCGTGCCCGGAGTGCGGCGGCGAGCGGCTCAATCGCATCTCCCGCGCGGTCAAGCTCCCGCTCAAGGGCGGCCACTGGCTCGCCCTCCCCGAGCTCACGCGCAGCACGCCGGACGCCCTCCTTCGCCACCTGCGCCACCTCGCCCTCGACAAGCGCGGGCGACTCATCGCCGCGGACATCATCCCTCAGGTCGAGGAGCGGCTTAAGTTCATGGCGCATGTCGGCCTCGGCTACCTCTCGCTCGACCGTGCCACCGAGACGCTCTCCGGCGGCGAGGCCCAGCGCATCCGCCTCGCCGCCCAGCTCGGCACCAACCTGGCCGGTGTGCTCTACGTGCTCGACGAGCCCAGCATCGGACTGCACGCCCGAGACAACGACCGGCTCATCGCCACGCTCCTCGAGCTGCGCGACAAGGGCAACACGCTCCTCGTCGTCGAGCACGACGACGCGCTCATGGAGCGCGCCGACCGCATCATCGACCTCGGCCCCGGCGCCGGCATCCACGGAGGCCGCCTCCTCGCGAACGGCACACTCGCCGAACTGAAGGCCAATCCCGACTCGCTCACTGGTCGCTTTCTCGCCCGGCACATCGCCCATCCGCTGCTGGGCCGGCGTCGCGACCTGCCGGCCGCGTCCGCATCCAAGGCGTGGATGCACCTCACCGGCGTGTCCTTCCGCAACCTGAGCGATGTCGACCTGCACCTGCCGCTCGGCCGGCTCATCATGGTCAGCGGCGTGTCCGGCGCCGGGAAGTCCACGCTCGTGCGCGACATCCTGCATCCCGCCGTGACCTGCGCGATCAAGCACGGCAAGGCCAAGCTCACCGGCCGCGAGTTCCAGCGTCTTGACGACGGATCTCACATCTCGGATTCGAAATCTGAAATCCCATTCGCCGAGTTGCGCGGCGCGCACGGATTCCGCACCGTCATCGAGGTCGACCAGTCCCCGATCGGCAAGACCCCGCGCTCGACGCCCGCGACCTACCTCGGCGCGTTCGACCTCATCCGCCAGTTCTTCGCGAATCTGCCCGAGGCCAAGATGCGCGGCTACAACGCCGGGCGCTTTTCCTTCAATACCGCGGGCGGCCGATGCGAGACCTGCGCCGGCGCCGGACGCGTGAAGCTCGAGATGAGTTTCATGCCCGACACCTACCTTCCGTGCGACGCCTGCGGTGGCACCCGCTATGGTCCGGAACTCGCCGACATCACCTGGAAGGGCAAGACCATCGCCGACGTGCTCGCGCTCAGCTTCGAGGAGGCCGCCACGTTCTTCGACTTCCATGCCCAGTTGCGCGAGACGATGCAGCTCATGGTCGAGACCGGGCTCGGCTACCTCACGCTCGGTCAGAGCAGCCCCACCCTCAGCGGCGGTGAGGCCCAGCGTCTCAAGCTCGTGACCGAACTCACGCACGGCCTGCAGAGCTACGCCGAGCGCAAGCGCGGCGAGCAGCCCCGCAACCTCTACCTGCTCGAGGAACCGACCATCGGCCTGCACCTGAGCGACTGCGAAAAACTCATCCGCCTGCTGCACCGGCTCGTCGACCAGGGCCACACCGTCGTCGTGATCGAGCACCACCTCGATCTTCTCGCCGAGGCCGACTACCTCGTCGAGGTCGGTCCAGGCGGTGGACCGGAGGGCGGACGCATCGTGTATCAGGGCGCGCTCGACGGCATCCTGCGCGCGCGCAAGAGCCCGACGGGGCCGTACCTCCGGTCGCGGCTCGGCGCGTGATCGCGCCGCCCGGCCGCGCGCCGACGCGCTGGCGCTGACTCGCCGTGGAATCGAGTCGACCGTGACCGGCTGGACAGGCACTCTTGTTCACAGCCGAAGTGGTCGTTTCACCTAAGTCTAATCACTGCGCGTTATGAACATGGACAAAAAGAAACTCCTCATGATCGGAGGCGGCGTCCTCGTGCTCGCCGTCGCCATCGTTGTCTTCATCGCCAAGTCCAAGCCGTCGATCATCGTCGATCCGGTCACGGTCCTGAAGCAATCCAGCGTCGGCATTCCCAAGGAGGAGGACCGCCTCGCCGTGCAGTCCGCGCTCATCGAGTTCGAGAAGTCCGGAGCGCTGGGGCCGTATTTCTCCGGCAGCTACGGCTGCGTGGTCTTCCCGACCATCGGGAAGGGCGGCCTCGGCATTGGCGGCGCGCACGGCGCCGGCTGGGTCTTCAAGCAGGGCCAGCTCACCGGCATCTCGAAGATGACGCAGCTTACGATCGGTTTCCAGGCCGGCGGCCAGGCCTACTCGCAGATCATCTTCTTCGAGAACGAGACCGCCTACACGCGGTTCACCGGCGGCAACTTCGAGTTCGGAGCGCAAGCCTCCGCCGTGGCGCTGACCGTCGGAGCCAGCGCCCAGGCCAGCACGGCCGGCGGCGCCACAGCCGGCGCCGGCAGCGCGCAGGCCAAGACCGCCTACACCGACGGCATGGCCGTGTTCACCCTCGCGAAGGGCGGCCTGATGTACGAAGCCTCGCTCGGCGGCCAGAAATACAACTACAGCCCCGAGTTGAAGTAGTCCGGAGAACACACAAAAGCCGCGGCACCCGGACGGGCGCCGCGGCTTTTGCGCGCAGGGACGGACTCCCCGGATCAGAAGCGGCAGGCCGCGCCCACCACAGGAAGGGCGCTGAAGACAAGGAAGCGCAGCGTCGATGCAATCCCGAGCTTCACCCGCTGACCGCCGTTCGCCGCCGGCGATCCACGCCGAATCCGGAGGCCGCCGACGGTGTTTCGCCTGCCTGGCGGCCGGCCCCACGGCCGCCGAGTCTCACTTTCTCGGATACTTCTTCCGGTATTCCGGGCTCTTCAACAGGGCGTCGCGCACGCGGTCGATGCTCCAGCCGTCGTTGATCATGCGCTTGCGGTAGTTCTCGAGGCCCTCGGGATCGGGATCGCGCCCCAGGATCTCCTGGTAGGCCTTGGTGATCTTCTGCCGGGGAATCGTGTATTTGTATTCCTCGGTCTTCTTAATATTGCGCCGGATGCCGTCCTCGGTGCCGTCCTTGAGCAAACGCCGGCGATACTCGTCGCGTTCGGCGGCCGTCGGAGCCCGCTCGAGAAGATCGTCGAAGGCGCGGTCGATGATGTCGTCGGCCCGCTTGGTGCGATACTCGTCGCTCGACCGGATCGCGTCGCGCACGTCGCCAGCGGTCCAACCGCGCTCGATCATGCGCCGCCGGTAGTGCCGCATCCCGTCCGGATCGGGGTCGCGCTCGAGCAGGTCGCGGAACGCGTCGGTGATCACCTTTTCCGGCGTGAGGTTCCGGAACTCCCGGGTGTGGCGGATCTCGTCCTCGAGTTCCTCCACGGTCATGCCCTCGCTGCGCGACCGCCACTCCCGCACCTCGCGGCGGGTCGGTTCGCGGCCGAGCATATCCTCAAAGACGGCGATGATGGTCCGCTCATCGAGCAGCGGGTCCTCGGCCGGCATCGGCTGCGCGCGCACCGGAACGATGAGGCCCGCGAGCCCGATGCCGAGCATCGCGAGCCAGGCGAGCGCCCGGAACCGTAAGTGGCGTGACAGGGATGCGGGAAGCTGCGGGGCGACGATGTGCATGCGCGGGATAGGACGCCACCGAGCCTCGCCGCATTCATCGCGCCGGGGCAATCCAATCCCGATGCCCCCTGCTGCGGCATTGCCAACGGCTGTACCAGTCCCTTAGTTCCCACGCATGGCTCACGTTCCCGGTCTGCGCAGCCCGTACGCCAAGGTTGGCCGCCTCGTCTACTTCGGGCGCATGCTCGACAAGATCCGCCTGCATGCCGCCGGCCTGCTCCCTGTGGAGTATCAGTCCAACCTCGGCGACTTGGGATCGCCCACCATGTTTGACGCGCGCTGTTGCCGTTTCCTGGGCGTCCACTACGGCGATCTGGTCAAGCGAACGCTCACCGGCGGCACCGACGAGGAGATCCTCACGTGGGCGCACAGCGTCGGCAAACCGCGCACCGACGAGGAATGCGAGATCTGGTCCACGTTCCTGATGAAGCGAGGCTGGCGCGATGTCGCCTCCGCCATGGTGCAACAGCGCATCCAGCAGTTCGGCCTCACGGGCAAACCGATCGAGACAATGTTCGACGTGCTCGATTGGGACGAAGGACGCGACCCTGCGGTCGAGCGCGCCAAGGTCACCTTCTGATCTCTCGACGCGACACGCCGCTGCGCCCCATGACATCGCCGGCCGCCCCGCCTCCGATTCCGAGATCGGCGCGCGCCCCGGAGGACGACCCGGCGATGCGCATGCTCGTGCCGATCGGCCGATCTGGCTGGGCCATCGTCGCCGGGTACCTGGGACTCCTCTCGGTGCTACTCCTCCCCGCGCCGTTCGCGATCGCGGTCTCACTGGTCGCGATCAGCGACATCCGCAAGAGCCGGGCCGAACCAAAACCGCGCCGCGGCATGGGACGCGCGGTATTCGGCCTGATCATGGGCCTCGCGGGTACAGTTGCGTTGCTGGCTTTCGCGGCGGGTGCGCTCACGCACTAACCGTGGACCCAAGCCGTTCTTTCGGCGCGATCAGGCCACGCTGATAGCCGCCAGACGCGTCGGGCCGGACTCGA
This sequence comes from Opitutaceae bacterium, assembly GCA_014879845.1. Lineage (GTDB taxonomy): Bacteria > Verrucomicrobiota > Verrucomicrobiia > Opitutales > Opitutaceae > JAEWQP01. The sequence continues at coordinate 27,527 of JACSRI010000058.1, read as the reverse complement.
CTCGCGCGGGACGCGGCGTTGTCCTCAGCGACGAACCCCATGCCGTCCGCACGACCCCTTGGTTTCGCACCCACGAACCCGCCGGCGGAGGCTGCCGCCTCCCCGGCCACGATCCAGCCCGGCGATGCCGAGGCGATTCTGCGCCACTTTCGGACCGACACCGTCCCCAAGCATCCGCTTGGCCTGACCTACCGCATGGCCATGGCCGCCGTGGCGCTGACGATGCTGCTGCTCCCGGCGATCTATCTCCTGCTCGTCGGGGCCGCGACCTGGTGCGTGTATTGGTGGGCCACACACGGCCTGATCATCATACCGGTGCGCAACATCAAGGTCATCCTGCTGGCCTACTGTGGTCCCCTCTTCGCCGGGGTCGCCCTGCTCGTCGCACTCGTGAAGCCCCTGCTCTCCCGGCCTAAGCGCGGTCCGGAACCCGTGCTGATCACGCGCGAGGACGAGCCGGCCGTCTGGGCCCTCGTCGAGCGCATCTGCCGCATCCTCGGCGCGCCGGTGCCGCGCACTATCGCGGTCGACTGCGAGGTCAACGCCTCGGCCGGATTTGAACCCGGGCTCCTCGCCTTCGTTTTCGGCCGCCTGCGCCTGACCATCGGACTGCCTCTCGTCACCGGGATGTCACTCCAGCAACTCACCGGCGTGCTCGCGCACGAGTTCGGCCACTTCGCCCAGGGCGGCGGTATGCGGCTGTCGAACATCATTCGACGCGTGAGCGCATGGTTCGCCCGCGTCGTCTACGAGCGCGACAGCTGGGACGAGTTCGTCCAGGGCACGGCCAACCAGGGCGGCTGGATCTCGCTGATCGGCTACCTCGCGCAAGCCTTCGTCTGGCTCGGCCGCCGGATCCTCTGGTGCATGATGTGGACCGGCCATGTGATCAGCTCATACCTGCTTCGGCAGATGGAGTTCGATGCCGATTCCTGCGAGGCGCGGCTCTGCGGGAGTGCCGCCTTCGCGAAGACGCATGACCGCATCGTGCACCTGAGCGTCGGTGCGAATCAGACCTGGAACCTGGTCGGCGAACACTTCCAGGCCGGACGCCTGCCGCGCGACATCCCGGCGCTGATCGCAAGCGCCGCACGACGCCTGCCGGCGGAGATTCGCGCCAGGATCGACGAGGCGGGCGAGAAGGAGGAGACCGGGCTGTTCGACACGCATCCATCCGGCAAAGCCCGCAAGGCCGCGGCCGCCCGGCTCGACGCGCCCGGCATCTTCCAGACCGACGAGCCGGCCACGGTGCTCTTCCAGAACCTCGCCGCAGTCACCCACACCGCGACCCGGCACCACTACACGGTTCTCGCCGGCGTCCAGCTCCAGCGCATCGCCCTCGTCGACAATCGCGAGATCGAGGGGCACGACGAGGTGCGCCAGGAACGACATCGTCGCGCCGCGACCTTCCTCGGCTCGCTTCCGCCCAGCGCGATTCCGCTGGACCTCCCGGAGACGCCGCCGTCGGCAGACCTCGCCTCCGCGACAGCCGCGGCCGAGTCGCATGCGGCGTGCGTCGCGCGTCTCAGGCCCGACCTCGAGGCCTGGGCCGAGGCCCAAGCCTCGGTCGAGAGGCAGTCAGTCGCGGAGTTGCTCCTCGCCGCAAGATTCGTCGACACCGGTCGCCAGGTTCCCGATACGGCCCATGTCCACGGCCACGCAAGTGCGCTCGACGAACTCAAGGCCCGCCGCGAACGACGCGATGCGCTCGGGCCTCCCCTTCAGGAACTCGGGCGTTCCGCCTCCGCGGCACTTGGGCTCGCGGCATCGGTCTCGATGCAGTCGCCTCAGCGTCCCGTCGGCGCAGCGGACCCGCAGGCAGGCTGGTCGCTGCTGCGTGCCCTGGCCGCACACTCGCCCCTCGCCCTGCGGGCGCGGGAGATGGCCATCCGGATGCATCCGCTGCTGCAGCAGATCGCCACGCATCAACAACACGACATGACCCACGCCATCCATGTCGCCACCCTGGCCGTCCGCGGACTCGCGGAGGAGGTGGGCAAGGCGGTCCTCCCGTTCAGCACCCACCCCTGTCCGTTCCCTGAGATGCCGGCCGGCGCGACGATGAAGGACTACCTGCAGCACGAGCACGACAGCGCGGCGCATCCGCTGGTGAATGCGCTCCAGTGCGTGGCGCGTTTCGCCGATCGGCACGAGGATGCGCTCGCACGCTTGCTCGGTGATTTCGTCGTGGTCGTGCCAACCGCCAGCGCGCCCCCGCGCTGAGCACTCCCTTGTCGGGCGCGGACACGCGTCGATCTCAGGCCGGATCGGCCGCCCCCGCGGATCCCCGCCGGCACCAATCGACCACGGCCCACGGCAGGTAGAGCAGCACGAAGTTCACCGCCGCGACGGCGAGAAGCGAGCCGATGTACCATGGCCAGGGCCCGAGGTGATCGAGCAACGAAGCCACGCCGGGCTTGGCCCGCAGGTAACCGTAGTTGGTCCCGGTAAGCGCATCGTAGAGGCCGGCGGTCGCGCCGTAGATGAGCAAACCGACGTAGGCGCGCCGCACCGATCCCCACGTCGGACGGAATGCGCCTGACGCGGTCAGGTAGAGCACGCACCCCACGATCCCACCGTGCCCCATGAAGAAGAGAAAGTAGTGGGTGGAAGGAAAGTCGTGGGCGAGGTCCGGAGTCACCAGTCCCTGCAGCGTACCGGCGAGCCCCCAGAAGTAGGCGCACTCGAATGCCAGCCTGCGGCGCCCCAGGCACGCCGCGACACAGGCCCACAGCGCCCAGTCGCACAAATGCATCGGCGCCAGCTCATGCACCGGCGGCAGATCACCGGCTCTCCAGCGCCATACCAAACGCCAGACGGTCTCCCCGACCAGCATGGCGACGAAAAGGCTCTCGGCGATCCGCCGCGCCCGGCCACCCGGCGCTCGGCGTGTCCACATGGCGAGTACAGCTGGCACGAGCATCGTCAGCCCGAGCGCAGCAAGGTGACCGGAGCCCCAACGATCGAACGGCACCATGGCCGCCGACGATGGGCCGGGACTCAACCTGGTCGAGTCGCTTCCGAACCCCCTACTCCGCCCAGGCACACGGGGCCGGCGGCGGGAAGGACGACCGCACCTCGATGACCTGTTCCGTGCGGATGCTCTCGAGGATCGAGGCCATGACGTCGACGACATGCGCGGCCTGCCGGCCGGTAGTGCGATGCGGACGCCCCTCATGCAACGCATCCGCCAGTTCGATGACCCCGCGCGCGAACTCGCAGCCTGGGAACGGCGGCCGCACCAGCGGCAGCGGGCGCCAGGCTCCGCCGAACTCGGCGTGCTGGACGACCGAGTCAAACGCGTAGATCGTGTCGACCGCGAGCGAGCCGAGGTCGCCATGGATCTCCATGCCCTTCTGGTTCGTGTGCCACCCGACGTAGAAGTTGCAGGTGAGCCGGCACTGCACACCGTGGTCGAACTCGAGCGTCGAGACCGTGTAGTCAGGCGTGGGCGGGGTGAACGACACGCCATCCTTGGTCCGACGGTCCTTCAGCAGGACCGCGCCGCGCGACGAGACACGACGCACCGGACCGAAGAACGTCGTGAGCGAGGTGATCGGATACACCGCCACATCGAAGACCGGCCCGACCTCGTAGAACGGCGCAGGGTTCGGGTGCCACGACTCGATGCGCCCCCAGTTCACCTCGGCAAAGACAGCGCGCGGGGCACCGATGAGCCCGCGGCGCAGGGCGCGCCAGAGCGTCTGCTGCGCCTCGCCCAGCCACACCACCGGCGCGGCACTCAGGCGCAGTCCGCGCGCCTCCGCGAGATCCGCGAGACGCGTGCACTCGTCCAGCGTCATGGCCAGCGGTTTCTCGGAGTGGACGTGTTTGCCGGCCTCGAGGCAGCGTGTGATCACCTCGGGATGGGCGTGATGGATTGTCAGGTTGACCACCGCGTCGACCTCGGGGTCGCCCAGCATCTCGTCGAGCGAGCGGTAGACGCGGCCGCCGAACTTCTCCTCATAGGCCCGCGCCCGCGACTCGTCCAGGTCGTAGGCGCCCACCGTGCGCACGGTGACATGGTGCGCCAGCTGTTCGCCGTAGGTCCCTGCGATGTTGCCGCATCCAGCCACCGCGACGCGCAGTGGACGCCGCCCGCCCAGCGCGACGACGCGGCCCCCGCGTATCCACTCGTTCAACGCACCCAGGCTCGCGGCGCAGTCCGGCCGCGGGTCGAAGTCCTCCGGCTCGTGCTCGATGCTGATCGCGCCGCGGTACCCGGTCGCGACCAGTTCGCGCGCGATGGCCTCCACGCCGACTATGCCGGCGCCGAGCCGACAGGTCTCGTGGCCCATGTCGACCATGGGAAACCCCGATGACTCCGACCGCCGGGCCTTCACGTCCTTCAGGTGCACGTGCTTGATGCGTGGCGACAAACGACGGATCGCCGTCAGGCCGTCGACCCCATGTGTGCCGAACCAGCCGGTGTCGACGGCGAGGCCCACCACGTCCTCGTCGCCTTCGCCGATCTTCGCGAGCACGGCCTCCGCCGAGATCTCCGGGTGATTCTCGTAGCCATAGGTCACGCCGAACTCCCGCAAGACCGCGACGGCGGCGGCGCGTTCGGTGTGGACGCTTTCGACAAATCCCCCGATGAGCGGGATGCCGAGGTCGCGGCACAGACGGCAGGCCGCACGCAGCTCGATCGCCGCGCCCGGTACCCACGCCGCATAGCTCACGACACGCAGCCCGTGCTTTGTCAGCAGAGCCCGGGCGACGGCGATATGCTCCGGCGTCGCCCAGGTGTAGTGCAAGTGCGCGCCCCACAGGTCGATCGCGCCGAAGCCGAGGGCCTTGATCTCCTCGAGCATCGCCTCAAAGCGCGCGCCGAACGTCGCGAGCGGCCGGAAGGCCTCGTGCGTCGCGATATCGCCCTGGCTCCACCCGCCGGTCATGTGGTAGTTGAGTTCGCGTGCGACGAAGTTGGCCGACATGAACGAGACCACTGGATTCATGGCGACGATGCTGCCACGCCCGCCTTTCGTCGGCAATCCCGAGACCGCCGCGATCTGGTCGCACGTTGGCACGGACGAGCCGAAATTTCGGGCGAGTTCACTTGCGAACTGGGTCAACGCGCATACATCGACGCCCGTCCGTCGTCCGTCTTTCACACCCATGATCGACTCCATTGTCCGTCCTTACGCCCGGCGCCTCACGCTCGCAGTAGGCCTCGGCTACCTGGGCCTGGCCCAAGCCCTTCCAGCCCAGCCCGCGGCCGCATCGGGCGGCTGGTCGCAGCGCGTCGCGGCCGGCGTTATCCACCAGGCCGAGGCCGACCTCGAGAACGGCGGCTCCTTCGACGTCACCCGCTTTTTCGCCTCCGCCGACTTTTCGCGCGCCACCGATGCGGAGACGATGATCGGCTTCGGGTTTGGCGCGGGCTTCGATGCCTATGGGTTCTCCGAGGTCGCGAGTCCGTGGCAGGATCTCACGCGGTTCGAGGCGTCATTCTCCTACACACGCAAACTCTCCTCCGACTGGACGCTGCGCCTCGCGCCGTCGGTGCAGAGTTACTTCGAGGATGGCGCCTCGGCCTCGGATGGTCTCGTCGCGGGACTGGTCGCGGCGGCGACCCACACCTTCTCGCCGGATCTTCGTCTTGGCCTCGGGGCCGCGGCATTCACCGGGCTCGAGGAGACCCGGGTGTTTCCTTTCATCGCGATCCAGTGGCAGATCTCGGAAACCTGGTCGCTGCAGAATCCCTTCCGTCCGGGACCCGCGGGACCAGCCGGCCTCGAACTCGTGCGCACCGGCGAGACCTGGGACCTCGCCTTCGGCGGCGCCTACCGGTCCTTCCGGTTCGCCCTCCGGGATGACGGTCCCCTCTCGGATGGGATCGGCGAATACAACGGCGTGCCTCTCTTCGCGCGCGCGACGCGCAAACTCAATGACACCTGGGAGCTCGATCTCTATGCGGGACTGGTCGTCGGCGGTTCGCTCGAACTCGAGGATTCGCAGGGAGGCGACGTGGCCGACGTGGACTTCGATCCCGCGCCACTGGTCGCCGTGACGCTGTCGGGCCGATTCTGAGCAGCAGCTCCTGCGTCGGAAACGCCGGCGGCACCGGCCGCGGTTTCCGACTCCGTCGCAGACGGAGTTTCTCGGGGCCGTCTCCCTGATTCTCTCCTCGCCACCTGCGGGAGAAACGGGGCGGCAAGCTGCGCGAAGTAGTTGTGGCTCACCTTCTCCGTCGTCCCATAGCGCTCCGGCATCTCGCGCGGTTCGTGATAGGTTCCGAAGATCACGTCCATCAGGGGCATGAGGTTGGCGAAGTTGCAGTCGTTGCCCTTGCCCACGGCGTGATGCCAGTGGTGCAGCCTCGGCGACCCGAGGATGTATTTGAGCGGACCGATCGGGATATCGGCGTTGGAGTGGATCACCAGTCCCCAGATGCCGCGAAGGACGATCAGGCCGGCGAGCAGTTCGAGCGGGAAACCGAGCAAGAGAGCCGGCAGGTTCTCGATCGATCGCGTATAGAGGTTGTCGAGCGGGTGTTCGCGGTAGGCGGCGATCCAGTCCATGTGCTCGGCCGTGTGATGCACGCGATGAAAACGCCAGAGGAACGGGATCCGGTGCTGCAGCCGGTGGCCCCAGTAGATCCCGAGATCACACAGAAAAACCACGATGATCGCCTGCGCCCAGAGCGGCAGAGCCGTGGACCAGTCGCGTACCGACCCGAGGGGCAGCCGGTCGAGACCATGATCGACCCACGCCAGCAGGTAGACGACGAACCCGTTCCAGAGCACATACTGCCCGAGGAAGAAGAGGACGTCGGTGCCGTACTCCGGTCGAAACACCTTCTGGCGGTGGATGGCAAAGAGACGCTCCAGCGGCAGGAAGACGAGGAACAGGATTCCGAAGGAGATGAGCGGACTAAAATCGAGGGACATGGGGTTCGCACGCGCGCACCGCGGGCCATCGCACCACCGTCACGGCTTCCCGTGACGTGCTTTCGGGTCGCCCGGCGCGACGACCTCCGGAGTGATGACCATCGACTTCGACGAACCGATGTACGGATCACCCACCGGCGCGACGAACGGAAACACCGGGACAGTCAACACCGGCTCCGTGTCGGTCTCCAGCGTCAACGCGGGGGCATTCACCTCGGCCTGGGGCATCGGCGACGCGACGCCGGCCGGCGGCTCGAGCCTGACCGGGACCGCATCCGGCAGGATGATCTCGGACTCGATCTCGTCGAAACTCACATCCGTGACGGCAACCTCGGCTTCGCCCGCAGCCGAAGACTCGTGGGAACCGGGTACCGGCGCTGCCGACACACCACTCGACCGCAAGGCGCGCCGTTGCGCCGAGGCCACGACCCAGGCCACGCCGGCCGCGGCCGCGACGAGCACGCTGATGCGCAGGATGTGCAGCCACAGGGGAGTCGACGGGCTCGCGTGCATGGGTTCGGTTTCCGGTCGCGCCGGATGAACGCACTCTCGGACGGACGGCGCTGTGCTTCAAGCCCGGGCTCGGCTTTTGTGCTGCACTCACCGCTGCTTCGACGCGATGCTCGGGGCGTGTCCGATCGCGCCGCACGCCTTCTCCTTCCGATCATCTACCTCGGGTTCATCAGCCTCGGGCTGCCCGACGGCACGCTCGGCGTCGCCTGGCCGCGGATGCATCAATCGCTCGATCTTCCGATCGGCTGGGCCGGCCCGGTGATGGCCGTGATCACGCTGCTTTCGGGGATCTCCAGTTTCTCAAGCGGCGCGATCATCGCGCGCTTCAAAACCGGCCCCGTCGTGCTCGCCAGCTGCCTGATGACCGGCTCGGCCCTGATGCTCGTGGCGCACGCCCAGAGCCTGGCCTGGCTCGCGCTCGCCGCCGCGCCGCTGGGGTTTGGCGCCGGCGCGGTCGACGCCGGCCTCAACGGCTATGTCGCGCGCCACTACTCCGGCCGGCACATGAACTGGCTACACGCGTGCTGGGGCATCGGCGCCACCTGCGGGCCGTTCATTCTCGCGCGCTCGCTCGACCTCGCGCCGGGCTGGCGCGGCGGCTATTTCGTCATCGCCTCGATTCAGTTGACTCTGGCTCTCGTCTTCCTCGTCACCCTCCGCATGTGGGACGCGGTCCCGCTCCGGCCCTTCGGCCACGCCACGCCCTCCGGAGGACCCGCTCCCACCCATGGGGCCAACTCGGAGGCGGGATGGATCTCGGCCGCCCTCTTCGCCATCTACGTCGCCGTCGAGATGACGATCGGTCTCTGGGCCGGCTCGATCCTCGCGGTCGGCCGCGGCATCCCCGTGGTGCAGGCGGGCCTGTGCGCGACCGGCTACTACGCCTCGATCACCGCGGGCCGCATCCTCGTCGGGTTCGTCGTCGATCGTTGGGGCAACCGCCGGCTCGTCGCGGCCGGCGTGGTCCTGTCGCTCGCGGGCGCGGTCGCCTTCGCGCTGGCCGACCATGTCGGCCTCGCCGCCGCCGCCCTCGTGCTCATCGGACTCGGCTTCGCGCCGGTGTATCCAGGACTCATGCACGAGGTACCGCGCCGTTTCGTGCCGTCGGCCGTCCAGACCGTCATCGGCCGGCAGTCCGGAGCGGCCTATCTCGGGGCGATGACCCTGCCGGCGCTCGGCGGTTGGATCGCGCAGCGGGCCTCGCTCGAGGCCATCGTCTGGGTCGTCGCCGCCGGGATCGTCGCGATGCTTGTCGGGGTGCGACGCCTCGACCGCATCAGCTGAACGTCGTCCGCCGGACGGGAAGCGCACCGGAGGGTCGCGTCCCGCCTGCCGAACCGGAATGAGCCACGGCGGCTCAGCCCTTGAGCGCCTTGTTCGCGCGAATGAGCGCGAGCCGCTGGTCAACGCACCGGCGCGTGGTCAAGCCGTCCTCCGGCGTGTTCAGGCACCAGTCGACGAGCTTGGCGACCGAACTCCGGGCGACGTAGCAGCGCGTGTCGGAGCCGCCGTAGTACATCAGTAAGGTGTCGTCCGGAAGTCGGACCCAGCCGTTGGTGAACGTGACGTTCGAGACATCACCGACACGCTCGGAGAACCGCGGCGAGATGATATGGCCGCCCGGCCGCGCGATGACTTTCGCCGGATCCTCGAGCGAGGTCATGAACATGTAGATCGTGTAGCGCAGGCCTGCGGCGCAGCCGCGCACGCCGTGCGCGAGATGCAGCCAGCCCTGCGGCGTCTTGATCGGCGCGGGGCCCTGGCCGTTCTTGACCTCCTTGATCGTGTGGTAGGCGCGCGAGTCGATGATCGTCTCCGGCCCGGTCACGCCAGTGGTGATGTCCTTGCAGAGCGTCCAGCCGATGCCGCCGCCCGAGCCCACGTCGATGAAGCCGTCCATCGGGCGGGTGTAGAAGGCGTACTGGCCGTCGACGAACTCCTCATGCAGCACGACATTGCGTTGCTGCGAGGCCGGCGTCTTCAGATTCGGGAGACGCTCCCACGCGCGGAAATCCTTCGTGCGCACGATGCCGGCCTGCGCGACGGCCGACGACAGGTCGCCGGGCGCAGCCTTCGGGTCCTTCGATTCCGAGCAGAACACGCCGTAGATCCAGCCATCCTGGTGGAATGTCACGCGCATGTCGTAGAGGTTGGTCTCCCCCGGCATCTCCGGGATGTCGCACGGCTCGTCCCAGAAGCGGAAGTTGTCCACGCCGTTGGCGCTCTCCGCGATGGCGAAGAAGCTCTTGCGGTCGGCACCCTCGACCCGCGCGACGAGGTGGACCCTGCCCTTCCAGAAGAAGGCACCGGGATTGTACGCCCCGCCGACGCCGAGGCGCTCCATGAAATGCGGGTTGGTCTTCGGGTTGAAGTCGTAGCGCCACTCCAGCGGCACGTGGTGGGCGGTCAGCACCGGGTACTTGAACCGATCATACACGCCGTTTTCCCAGTCGGTCTCGACCGGGTTCCTGCGCTTGAGGAACTTCTCGTGCGCGGCGCGGACGGCCTTGACCCGCGCGGTGAAGGCGCGGCTGGCGGCCGGACTTTTTGTGGATACGGGCTTGGCGCCCGCCGGGTTCGTTTTCTTCTTCATGCAAGAGTGGTCGGAGTGTTCAGGTGAGCGCACGCAGACGGACGGAGGCCTCCATGCAGGCGCGGCCGTTGTGATACGGACATTTCCAGAAGCTGATCTTCGGGTGTCCCGGCAGGACCGCGCCGTCGCGGGTCACCCCGCGGATCCATTCGCCATGGCGATGGTCGATGAGCTTCGCATCGATGAAGTCCCAGCACTTCAGCGCCGCGGCGAGGAAACGCTCGTCGAGCGTCAGTTGGAATGCGTTGAGGAACCCCACCACGGCCTCGGCTTGCGGCCACCATTCCTTGTCGGTGCTGGTCAGGCCCGCGGGGCCGCCCTCGTTGAAGACGGCGCCGTCGGCGTCGAGTCCCTCCGCCAGCGTAACCTCGGCGATGCGCAGGATTGCAGGTCGCATGCGCGCCGCCATGGCCGGGTCGCCGAGCACCTCCGCCGCCTCCCAGAGGAGCCAGCTCGCCTCGATATCGTGGCCGAAGGAGAAGCGGTCGGAGCGCAGGTCCCAGGTCTCGCTGAAGAAGAGGCCGAGATGCCACGTCCTCGCATCGACGATACGCGTGAGCATCACCTCCAGCAGCGCGGTCTGCGCCTCGCGCAGCACCGGGTCGGGCCACACGCGCATGAGGTTGGAGTAGGCCTCCATGACGTGCAGGTGCGTGTTCTGCGACTTGGGCTCGTTCATGTCGACCGCGCTGAGGCGCATGTCGGCGATGGGCGACCAGTCCCCGGCATAGGCCTCGAAATAGCCGCCGTGCCGGCGATCGCGCGCGTGCTGCTCGAGCAGTCGGAAGACGGCGATCGCCGCCTCGAGCGGCGCGCGCTCGCCCGTGGCCCGGTGGTATTCGGTCAAGGCGTAGATCGCGAAGGCCTGCCCGTAGACCTGCTTGCGACGCTCGAGCGGCCGGCCCGCGTCGTCGACCGACCAGATAAACCCGCCATGGTCGCGGTCCGCGAAGGTTTCCATCAGATCCGCATAGGCGTGCCGTGCCATGTCAAGGAGCGCGGGATCCGGACGCCGCCGGTGGGCGGCCGCATAGGTCCAGAGAATACGCGAGCTGAGCAGCGCGCCACGCGACGGTGCCGGCGAGACCACGAGATCATCCGAGAGCGCACCCACGAAACCACCGCGGCGCCGATCGACGGCGTGCCGCATCCAGAACGGGAGAATGTTCTTCTCGAGATCGGCTTCGATGCGGGTGGCGTACTGCTCGATGACGCGCGGGTCCATGGGTGCGAGCGGAGCAGTCTCAGTTCGCTGCCTGCACCCGTCAAAGCCGGAGGATTGAGCGCGGGCGCGCGCGCAATTACGTTCCTTTTCTCGCGGCGGAGCCCGCGGACGGTCGACGGCTGGGCCGATCGGTCACCGCATGAGCCCCCGTGCTGGACATCCGCGCCGCCGATTCGCCAAGTTGCGCCCCCTATGAACAAGAGTCTCCCCTCCCTCACCCTTCTCGGCCTGTCCGCTGCTGCGGCCCTGGTTTTGACCGGATGCGACCGTGAAGCCGCCTCCGATCCCGTGGCGCGCGGGCGCCACATCGTCGAGAACGTCGCCATGTGCGTGGACTGCCACACGCCTCACCTGCCCGACGGGCGCCTCGATCCCGACAAGACGCTCCAAGGCGCGGTGCTGCCGTTCGCCGCGACGGTGCCCATGCCCTGGGGACCGAGTGCGCCGGCCATCGCCGGACTGCCGACCTACCCGGATGACGAGTCGGCCATCAAATTCCTCATGACCGGCCAGACCAACCACGGCGTGGCGCCGCGTCCGCCCATGCCGGGTTACCGTCTCTCGCGGGAGGAGGCCGAGGCCGTGGTCGCCTACCTCCGTTCCGTCACGCCGGGCAAGTCCTGACGCGGGTCTGTCGTTCCGATTTCCGGGCCGTGCCGCCGCAGGGAGGCACGGCCTTGTCGCGTACGAGCATCCGGCCTGGGGAGTTCACCCCGGCGTCCTGTGCATTTTCCCGTGAACTCACGGGCTGTCCGTCCGATCAACTCCTTGCCGAACAACAGCGCGGCGCGGCAGCGTCGCCTCCCACGGTCAGTCTCTCCCCTGAAGAACCCTACGTCAGAATATCCGGCAAAGACCTCGGTCCGCCACGCGACCGCGGCCTGCCTGCTCTACCTCCTGCTGCATCTCGCCGCGCACCTGTCGGCGCGTTGGTTCGAGGTCGTGGAGGGCGTCTCGCTCTGGTATCCACCGTGCGGACTCGCGCTGGTGCTCCTGCTCCTCCTCGGCCCGCGGGCCGCGCCGGTGGTCTTCGCGGCCAACACCCTGGGCGCGATCATCACGCCGGGAATCTCGCATTGGTGGGATCCCTGGTTGTTCCCCCTTCTTATCACCGCGGTCGTGACCGCGGTCGCGGCGATCGTACGTCGGCTGCACGGCCCGATCCTGCTTCCCGGCGGCACGCGTGAGACCGTGCTCTTCGCTGTCGTGACCGTCGGCACGCCGGCCCTTCTCGCGTTGCCCGGCACGGCCCTCGCAGTGGCCCTCGACCTCACGCCCGCACAACGATACCTCGAGACCGCGATCCGCTGGTGGGTCGGCGACGCCAGCGGCGTCCTGACCATCCTGCCCATCGCGTCGGTTCTGGCCGCGCCCTGGCTCGGGCTGCGGCCCACGGCGGACATCCGCCAGTCCTGGACGGGCGGCGAACTCGCCGAGTTGGCCGGCCGGATGCTCGTCCTCAGCGCATGCCTCGCCGGCACGTTCGTCCTCGATCCACGATCCGACTACAGCGCCTTCTTCCTGTGTTTCCTTCCGCTGGTGTGGATCAGCGTGCGACATGGGTTGCCCGGCGCCACCGCGGCCACGCTCGTGCTCACGATGGGCAGCCTGATCGGGCTGCACCTGACGGAGGCCGCCACGCCGCAGGTCGTCAGTTTCCTCATCTTCGAGGTCACGGTCGCCGTCGTCGGCCTGGGCATCGGTGTGACCGTGTCGCGCCGCGACGCTGCCGAGACGCGCGTGCTGGCGAGCGAGGCGCGGCTCGAGCGCGTCCTCAATGGCGCGCAACTCGGCCTGTGGGACTGGGACATCCCGACCGGACGGGTCACCTACAACAACCGATGCGCGGAAATGCTCGAGGTGGATCTCGCCCGCCTCGGCGGCGTGGAGCCGTCCTGGCAGGAGTTTGCCCATCCGGCCGACCGGCCGCGTTTGTCCACCGCCCTCGCCGACCACCTGGCCGGCCGATCCGCGCTCTACGAGATCGACTTCCGCGTGCGCGCGAGTTCCGGCACGTGGCGCTGGATCCATGCGCGTGGCTCGGTCGTGGCCCGTGATGCGGCCGGCGCTCCACTCACCGTCTCCGGCACGCACCTCGACGTCACCGACCGCCTCAGTGCCGAGGCCGAGGCGCGCCGCCTCATGCAGATCATCGAGGTAACGACGGACTTCGTCCTCACCACCGACCTGGACGGCCGCATCGTGCACGCCAACGCCGCGTTCCTGCGCTTCCTCGCGCGTCCGAGCCTGGCGAGCCTGCGTGGGCGCATGATCGACGAGATCATCCCGACGGATACACTCCGGGTGCTGCACGACCAGGCGATCCCGGCGGCACTGCTCGCGCGCTCCTGGCTTGGCGAGACCACGTTGCGCGCGCCCTCCGGAGATCCGCTGCCGGTCTCGCTCGTCGTGATCCTGCACCACGGCGGCGTGGACGACCGGGAGCTGCTCTCCTACACGATGCGCGACCTCTCGCAGCAAAAGGCCACGGAGGCCGAGAAGGTCGCGCAGGAGCGCCGCCTGCAGCAGCTGCAGCGCAATGAAAGCCTCGGCGTGCTCGCCGGCGGCGTGGCCCACGAGTTCAACAACCTCCTGACGACCGTCCTAGGCAACGCCAACCTCGCGCGCCTCGATCTGCCCGAGACCGCACCGCAGAACGAGTTGCTCGAGCAGGTCGAGGCGGCCGCCACACGCGCCGGCGAACTCTGCCAGCTCCTGCTCGCCTACGCCGGCCGCTCCACCCTCGCCTTCACGGATGTCGACCTCACCGGTCTGGTGGAGGACACGCGCGACCTGCTCCTCGTCTCGGCCGGGCGCCACATCGACGTGCGCTTCGACCTCACGCGCCCGCTGCCGCTGGTGCACGCCGCGCATCCGCAGATCCAGCAGGTCCTGATGAACCTGGTCGTCAACGCCGCCCAGGCCATCGGCGAGCGTCCCGGCCACATCGTCGTGAGCACGCGACTCGAGCACCTGAATATCCAGGTGCTCTCCAGCCGCGCGCTGACCCAGTCGCTCACGCCGGGCGACTACGTGATCCTCGAAGTGCGCGACGACGGCCCGGGTATCGCCCCGGAGGCGCGCGCCCGGATCTTCGAGCCGTTCTTCACCACCAAGTTCACCGGCCAGGGCCTGGGACTCCCCGCCGCGCACGGCATCGTGCGATCGCATGAGGGTGCGATCGAGGTCCTCACCGACGAGGGACGCGGCAGCACCTTCCGCATCTACCTGCCGGCGATGCCCACGCACGTGTCCGCCGCGTCGAGCGGGAAGCCACCGGCCGGCACGCCCGTGCATCGGGGGCTCGTGCTGGTCGTCGACGACGAACCCGGCGTGCGACGCACGGCCACCCGCCTCATCCAGAGCCTCGGCTACGAGACGATCGGCGCGGCCAATGGCGAGGAAGGCCTAGAACAGTTCCGACACAGCGCGGACCGCCTCCGGGCGGTGTTGCTCGACCTGACCATGCCCCGCATGGACGGCGAGACGGCGTTCGCCGAGATGCGCAAGATTAGGCCGGCGGTCCCGGTCGTGATGATGAGCGGCTATTCCGAGCGCCTGACCCCGGAGCGCTACAAAGCCAATCCTCCGGCGGCGTTCCTGCCCAAGCCGTTCGACCGACAGGCCCTGCAGGCGGTGCTCGATGGCGTGGTGCGATAGGCGCGCCTCAGCGCACCATCCGGCGGTACTCGGCGCCATCCGGGCCGCTGAAGACGATCTCGTTGCCCTCGACGCGCTGGAAGCGGACGCCGCGGACGACATCGATCAACTGTCCGGTGCGGTAAGGCTGCCCATCGATCACGGCGACGCTCTCGACTCCAGATCCCCGATACCCACTGATCGCGACGCGCTGCACCACCTGGATCACGGCGGCATCGCTGCCCGGCGGGCGGGTCCCGGCAGGCGTGACCCGCGCCGCGGCGTCCGGCCCGTCCGGCCGCGTCGGTGCCGCCGGACTGGTCGTCGGAGCGGAAACAGGTGCGGTCGTCGCCGGTGCAGGTCGTGCTGTGGGCGGCGGCGGCGCTGATGCCACGGGAGTGGCGGGAGCCGTCCGCGTCGGCGCGGTGAGCGAGGCCACACGCTGCTCGAGATCGCGGCGCGCCTGCTCGGATTCGGCCAGCTGGCGCGTGAGACGATCCACCTCACCTGGACCGGCCGCAGGCCGCGAGGAAGCCGGCGCCGCCTCCTCCAACTGTGCGATGCGTTGAAGCAGGCGGTCGACTTCCGCCTGCCGGGCCTCGGAACGGGCGAAGGTGTCGGCCAGGCGCTTTTCCAGATCCGCGATCCGGGCGTCGGTCGTGCCGGCCGCGGCGCGGGCTTCCGCCTGCGCATTCAGTTCGGCGAGTTGCCTCTCGAGCTGGGCGACCCGCGTGGCCGAGCCGGTGGCTTCCGCCTCCAGTTCTCCGATACGCGCCCGCGCGCGGGTCAATTCGGCGACGCTTTCCGCGTCGGCGTGTGCCGGTGCAGCGGCCGCCTCGGCCAGTCGTCGTGTCGTCGCCTCGGACTCGCTCCGGGCCAGCTGTGCCGCGGTCAACTCGGCGCGCACCGACGCGAGGTCGGCCTGGAGTGCGGCGAGCTGCTGATCGGCGGCGGTGGCCGAACCGTTTTGTGAGGCGAGTCGCGACTGCAGCGTCTCGATGTCGCGCGAACGCGCGAGAAGGTCGGCACGAAGTCCCTCGCTCTCCTTCTCCAGCCGGACAATCGAGCCGCGCGCGGCCTCGAGCTCGGCCTGGGCGGTCGCGAGTTGGGTTTGCAGCGCGGCGCGCTCTGTCGCGGCGGCCTCGCCGGATTGGGAGGACGCGGCGAGTCGCTCGCGCGCCTGCGTCGCCTCGCGCGCGTGGGAGTCGGCGGCGACACGAAGGTCCGAGAGTTCCTTCTGCAGCTGCACGGTCGTGGTGCGCATGGCCTCGAGGTCCTTCTGCAGCGCGGCGAGAGCAGCCTCGGCCTTCGCGCGGGACGACTCCGCGGCCTGGCGCGCGGCCTCGGCCTGCGCGCCGCCGGCCGCCTGGCCCGTCGCCGCCTGCAACTGCTCGCGCGCGGCGGCGAGTTCGGCCTGCAGACGATTCCGCTCCTCGGCAGCCTGACTGGTCGCACCGGAGGTCTCAGCCAACTGCTGGCGAAGCGCCTCGGCCTCGGTCGCACGTTCGTCGGCTTTCGCCTTGAGGGCGCCGAGCTCGGCAACGAGCTGGGCACTGCCCGTGCGCCCCTCCTCGATCTCCTTGGCCAGCGTCGCCAGACGCGCGAGCGCCTCATCGCGTGCCTTGGCCAGCCCAGCCTGTTCCGCCTTCAAGTCCTCCAGCGTCTTGGTGAGACGCGCGGCCTCCTCGCTGCGCTCCTGCTCGCGCCGGGCGGCGGCGGCCAGCGCCGTGTCGGCCTGGGTGATGCCCGCCTTGGCCTGGGCGAGTTCGCCGGAGAGTCGTTCCACCTCGGCCTGCGCGGCGGCCAGGTCGCTGTTCAGGCGGGCTCCATCCGAGACCGCGCCTGTGAGCTGAACGACACGTCCCTCCAGTGCGGTCTTTTCCTTGGCGGCAACGTCGAGTGCAGCGCGCGCGGCTGCCAGTTCGCCTTCGGCCTGGGTGCGTGCCTCCTGGGCCTCGGCGCGGCCCCGCGTGGCCTCGGCGAGGGCCGCTTCTGCGCCCTGGCGTTTCTTTTCCGAGTCGGAGAGCCGCGCGAGCAGCTCCTGGCGTTGCCCTTCGGTCGTGTTCGCCTGCGCCAGTGCGGCGGAAGCGGCGCTCTTCTGCGCGGCCAGTTCGCTTTCGAGTTCCTTCACCCGCGCGGCCGAAGCCTCGGCGGCGCGACTGGTCTCGTCCACCTTGCGCTCGAGTTCACCGGCCCAGTCGCGGGCCTCCTTGAGGTTGCGCCGGGCGGCCTCGACCTGCTGCTGCAGCTCGAGCGCGGTGCCGATCTCGCCGGCGGACTTGAGTTCGGCGCGCGCCTTGGCCGCGTCGGTCTCGGCGGCCCGCGCCTGGGCCTTTGCCTCCTCCGTATCGCGCCACGCAGCCGCGAGTTCACGCGCGAGGCGGTCGCCGTTGGCCTTGGCCGTGGCCGCGATCTCCATCTGTTCAGCCAGCCGATCGAGGAGCGCCAACTCGGATGCCGCGGGCAATACGAGTGGCTCGACCCCGGCCGCAGGAGCGCCCCCATCCAGGCTCGCGCCGAACGCGGACGCCGTCGCCGGCGCGAGGGCATCGACCACGCTCCAGGCGTCACCTGCGGCGGCGAGCACCTCGAGCTTGCGGGCCTTGCCGCTGCCCGTGACGCGTTCGATGAACGGCGCGCGCCCGGCAGCCAGCGGAGTCCAGAGCAAGCCGCCCTGGGCGGTGGATCCCAGGAAATACTCCGTCGCGCCTGTCTCGAGCGTCACGATACGGAGGAACCGCGATCCGCGCGGCACGATGACGACCTGCCCCGTGCGCAACGTGCCCTCGCCGCCGATGATCACCTCGGCCCGCACGACGTCACCTTCGTTCCAATACCGCCGGGCGCTGGAGACGGCCTTGGGCAGTTCCTCGCCAGAAATCCCGCGCGTGACATCGCCGGTCCACTCGCCAAGCAGCGAGGCCGACGGTCCGGGCGGTGAGGCGCGCAGTGCTGAAACCAGCATACACGCGAAGACAAGAAGCAGAGGGCGAGCGGGGCCGGAGATTCGAGGCAGTTTCGGCATGGTCCGTGGCAGGGCTGGAGTCTGTCGGCGCGGCCCGGGAGCGTGGGTGGCTTTCGCGCGCGCGCGACGGACAGCGGAATGACCTACGGTGCGTCCGTGCGGAATGCAAGGACGAGGCACGCACGCGGGACGCCGCCCGGACCCGGTCAGCCGAACCTCAGCCGGTGGTCGACACGCCGCGTCTGGGCCGGCGTCAACGGCGGCAGATCCCCAAGCATCGAACGCAGGTGGTGCCCTGAGACGTAACGGGCCGCTGCCTCCTGCAGGAGTGTCCACCGCGGCCAGTCCAGCGCCGGCGCGTGCATGATGTGCCGCAGCAGGCTGTGCCACTCGAGGCGGGCGCGCTCGACATCGCCCGGGCGCAGCTCGCTGGAATAGAGTCCATCGGGCGGACGCCCAGACGCAGTCAACGCCAGGACCTCGGCCGCCCCGTCGCCATAGTGCGGCGGAAGCCCGCGCTCGAGATAGCCCTCGTGCGTGGCGTCGCCAAATGCGCCGCGGCAGGCCACGCCCAAGCGCGTGCTCTTTCCGGCATGTTCCTCGAAGCGGTGGCCCGCGCGCAGGTTGGCCAGGTCGGCCAGCAGCACGTCCACATCATAGGTCTCGTCCTCCAGCGCCGCCGCCACCGCGAGCCCCTCGCCGTTGTGGAAAAGGCTGAACAGCTGGCCGCGCCGCGTCGGCACGCCGCGGCCGTCGACCAGTCCCAGTTGCAGCCAGGCAAACGCAGGCGAGCGCGCGCGACGGAGCTCGCCCTCGCACACTCCGAGTTGTGGGCAGCCCTGACACTCCGCCGGGTAAGCCTTGCGTGTCTCCGGCGCGATGAGCGCCGCCCCGTGCCCGTCCCGGTACACATCGATCTCGATGTGTCCGTAGTCCACCCGCGCCACGACCAATCCGCCTCGCTCGACGAGTTCCAAGAGCCGGCCACCGCCGGACAACGCCGGAAGCAGCGGCAGGACCCGCGCGCGCAGCCCGGCATCGTCGACCACGTGAGGAACGACGCTCCGCGGCCCCTCAGCCATCACGCCGGCGAGCGCCCGGCGCACCGGCTTGACCGGCGCGAGGACGGCGGGATCGCGCCGGTCGCGGACAGCCAGCTGCACCTCGCGGCCGTAGCGACGCTCGCGCCCCCGCCCGAGCAGGCAGAGCTGGCCGGACCCGTGCGTCCGCAGGACGTCCGCTTGCGACAACGCCGGGCGCCACCGACCGCCGGCCCAGACCAGGGCCTGGTCAAGCGGCACGCGCGACGCGGGTGGCTGCGGCTCCCAGAGTCCGCGCGAGTTGCGCATCTCCGCCACCTCCGGGTGCGCGCGGCGCGCCCGCGCGGCATCGATCATCAGGCCGCAGCGCTGCGGCCCGGTCCCGAGGCAGTGCTCCACGCCGAGCGGCACGCTCTGCGGGCTGAAAAGTCGCCCACATAGCGCCACCGCCGCCGCCATGGGATCATCACCCGACTTCACCGCGGCGTGCATGACCGCGATCAGCCCCGGCCACTCCACCGTCGCCGCGCGCCGCACGTGCAGCGGACGCGCCTCGGCCAGACGCGGGCGATCCGGCGCGACGAGCACGTAGCCCACCTCGTCGAGACCGCGGCGCCCGGCCCGGCCGAACATCTGGAGCAACTCGTCCGGCCGGATCAGCCGCTGCAGGCTGCCGACGGTGTACTCGGTCTCGGTCACGAGCACCGAGCGCATGGAAAAGTTGATCCCGGCGGCCAGTCCGGTCGTGGCCACGACCGCGCGCAGTTGCCCGGCCTTGGCCAGCGGCTCGACCAGGCCGGCGCGCTGCGCGTAGCTGAGCCCGCTGTGGTGAAACGCGATGCGCGTCTTGAGCAGCTTCGCGAGCCGGTCGCCGGCGAGTTGTTCCTGTTCGCGTGTCAACACGAGCGGGTCGAGTACGGGCAGCGCGGCCGACAGGTGCCGCGCCATCTGCTCGGCCGCCTTGCGCTGGGGCGCGAAGACGAGGACCGGGCCGAGGTTGGCGAGCAGGGCGCGCGCGATCATGCGCGGCCAGAACCCGCGCACCACCTCAGGCACGCGGTCGGTCAGCGCCTCGAGCCAGACCTCCTCCTGCGGCACGGGACGCTGGGGATGATGCACGAGCACGGCGTCGCGCCCGAGCCGGGCGAGCCACGCCTGCAGGTCCGCGGGATTGCCGACGCTGCCACTGAGCAGCAGCAGCTGGGTCGTGCGCGGCGCCAGCGCGATCGCGAGTTCGTAGTTGGTGCCGCGGATGGGATCGGCGAGCAACTGGTACTCGTCGATCACGAGCAGGGCCGGCCCGGTGCGCTGCAGAAACCGGCTCTTCTGCGTCTCGAGCGTGGCGACGACGACGGGAGCGTTCAGGTTCTCGGCGACATCGCCGGTCGCGATGCCGACATTCCAGCCGCGGGCGCGCCACTCCGCGAGCTTGTCGTTGGCGAGGGCGCGGGTCGGGACGGTGTAGACCGCCTGCCGGCGCCAGCCACGCTCCACCAGGAGCTCGAAGATGTGGGTCTTGCCCGCACCGGTGGGCGCCGAAACCACCACATCGCGCCCGGCGTCGAGCGCGCGCACGGCATCCTGCTGCCACAGGTCGGGGATGCGCAGGGTCGCGGAAATGCCGTCGAAGGCGGACATGGCTGCGTGAACGGTGCGCGCCCGCCGCCGAATGTCCAACGTCGAAGGCCGCGCGCACTCCCCGCCGCGC
Source organism: Opitutaceae bacterium (assembly GCA_014879845.1). Classification (GTDB taxonomy): domain Bacteria; phylum Verrucomicrobiota; class Verrucomicrobiia; order Opitutales; family Opitutaceae; genus JAEWQP01. The sequence goes on along the minus strand of JACSRI010000058.1, from coordinate 6,951 downwards.
CGTCCTGCGTCCGCGGCGGCCTGGGGTGTTTACTCAGGCCCGTCGTGCCTAAAGCGATCGCCGTGCGGTGCCGAAACCAGAGGTGGCATGATCCACCCAAACGTCGGCTTCAAGGACGCGATCCTCGAGGAGATTTCCGGCGGTGTCTTCAAGCTGTTCGACCCGTCCACCCACGCCGCGGTCAGCCCGATTGTCTTCCACAATCGCAAGGCTGCCCGCAACTGGGCGCATGGACGCGGCCTGCGCGTGCTCGAGGACCAGCCGCCGGCGGGCTCGCCCGCGTTTCCGCGTCCGCTCGGCTGAGGTATCCAGAAACCTGGTGCGCCTCACCACCCCGTTCCGGGCGGCGCGCGCCCCAGAAAAGCGAAGAGCCCGCGGGTCTTTACCCGCGGGCTCTCCAAATCGCTGTATCGAGAGGCTGATTACGAGAGGTGCCCGCTGACGAGCTTGGTCATCTCGAACATCGAGACCGACGACTTGCCGTTGAAGACGGGCTTCAACTTCTCGTCGGCATTGATCTTCGTGCGGACCTTGGCGTCCTGCAGCTTGTTCTTCTTGATGTAGTCCCAGATCTTCTTGGTGATTTCGGTCCGGGGCATCGGCTTCGCGCCGACAACTGCGGCGAGCTTCTCATCCGGGGTAACCGGCTTCATGAAAGCAGCGTTGGGTTTCCGAGCAGATTTTTTTGGCATACGAGTTCGTGAATTAGCTGCGTCTCAGAGGGAATCAAGCAAATCCCCCGAGGGAAAATGCAGGTTTTTCGAGGGAAAACACGAGCCGAAGCCCCGGACGGCATGCTCCGCGCGTGGCCGCGACCGCCCCGGAGATCGCCGGCGGCGCGCGGAAATCACTCGAACCGCAGCGCCTCGATCGGGTCGAGCGCGGAGGCTTTCATCGCCGGGAAGAAGCCGAAGACCACGCCGACGAGGCCGGTCACGACAAACGATCCCGCGATCGCCCACCACGGGATGACCACGGCCCATTGCAGCCACTCGCGGATCACCTCGGCGGTGACCATGCCGGCGGCGACCCCGAGCAAGCCGCCGATGAGGGCCAGCACCACCGCCTCGATGAGGAACTGCATGAGCACGTCGTTGCCGCGCGCGCCGACGGCCGCGCGGATGCCGATCTCCCGCGTGCGCTCGGTCACGCTGACCAGCATGATGTTCATCACGCCGATGCCGCCGACCATGAGCGAGACGATGGCCACGCCGACCAGGAGGTAGCGCATGGTCTTGCTCGCCTCGGTGGCGGACTGGGCGAACTCGACCTGCGTGCGCACGGTGAAGTCGGGCTCGCGGCCCTGCCGTCGCTGCAGGAGCAGCTCGTTGACCGCCTGCTGGACGATGGGGATATCCTCCTCCGTGGCGGCCGCGATAGTGATCGAGTTGATGCGGTCGCGCCGGGTGATGCGCTTCATCGCGCTGGTGTAGGGCACGATAACCGTGTCGTCCTGGTCTTGTCCGAAGAAATTGAACCCCTTCGTGCCGAGCACGCCGACGACGCGGAACGGGAGATTGCGGATACGCAGCATCTGGCCGACCGGGTCGCCGCCCGGGAAGAGCTGGTCGGCGACGGTCTTGCCGATGACGCAGACCTTGGCCGCGCTGCGCACGTCCTGGTCGGTGAAGTTCTCCCCATACTCGATCGGCCAGTTGCGAATCGCCACGAAGTCGGGCGAGCTGCCCTGGACCGAGGTGTTCCAGTTCAGGCCGTTGGCCAGCACCTGCTGGCGATCGCGCACATCGGGCGACACGCCCACGATGCCCGACACCTCCGCGCGGATGGCCTCGGCATCCTCGACGGACAACGAACTCGCCGAGCCCCACCCGCCGCGCATGCCACCGGACGTCGCGGTGCCTGGAAACACCGAGACGATGTTCTGCCCGAGGCTCGCGATCTGGGCCTGCACCTGGGCCTTGGCTCCGGTGCCCAGGCCGACCACGACGATCACCGCGGCCACGCCGATGATGATGCCGAGCGCGGTCAGGATCGACCGCATCTTGTTCCGGCGGAGCGCGCGCAGCGCGATGAGGAAAGTGGCGAGAAGGCGCATCGTGCGGTAAGGCGGACCGGGGTCAGGCGGAGGCGCCGGCGATGAGCTTGGCCTCGGCCTCGGCGGCCTGCAGCTTCTTCATCTCCTCGTCGGCCATCAGACGGCGGGCGACCGGCTCATCGCGCACCACGCGACCGTCGCGCATGACGATCGTGCGTTTGCAGTAGTGCGCGATGTCGAGTTCGTGGGTCACCATCACGATGGTGATGCCGGATTCATTGAGGCGCTGAAAAACGCCCATGACCTCGACGGAGGTCTTGCTGTCAAGGTTGCCGGTGGGCTCATCGGCGAGGACGACCTGCGGGCGGTTGACGAGGGCGCGCGCGATGGCGACGCGCTGCTGCTGGCCGCCCGAGAGCTGGCTGGGCAGGTGGTCGTGCCGGTTGGCCAGGCCGACGATATCGAGGGCCTGCATGGCGCGCTCCCGCATCTCCCGCGCCCGGATGCGCGGATGCGCGTAGAGCATGGGCAGCTCGACGTTCTCCAGCGCGGTGGTGCGCGCCAGCAGATTGAACCCCTGGAAGACGAAGCCGATCTTCTCGTTGCGGATGTCGGCGCGTTCGTCGCGGTCGAGCACCGAGACATCCACGCCATCGAGGAGGTAGCTGCCGCGGGTCGGACGATCGAGGCAGCCAACCGTGTTCATAAGGGTCGACTTGCCGGAGCCGCTCGCACCCATGACGGCGACGAACTCGCCGGGCATGATGTCGAGAGACACCCCGCGCACCGCGTGCACCTCGATCTCGCCGGAATGGTAGACCTTGTGGATGTCGACGAGGCGGACGACGGGACGAACGCTCGGAGCGGAGGGCGGCGTGGCCATGGGCGATCGATCAGAACCGACGCGGGCCGCCGCCAAACGGGCTGGAGCCGGTGGGCGCGGTCGAGGCGGACGCCGCGGCCCCGGGCACGGTGAAGCTCGTGACGACGACGTCCTTCTCCTGCAGCCCCTCGAGCACCTCGGTGACGCTGCCGTCGGTGATGCCGAGCTTGACCGTCACCGCCTCGATCTTCGGTTTCGGGCCGTCCTCGATCAGCTTGTAGAGTGTGCGCGTGACGATGGTGGGCGTCGCGGCCGATGAGCCGGAGCGTTCGCGGCGACCTCCGCCCTCGCCGCCTCCGCCACGTCGCTCCGGCAATTGGATACCACGCTCAGCGGCGAGAGCGCGGGCCTTTTCCCAATCGCCTCCGGTCTCACGCATGAGCGCGCGAAACTGCTCGCGCGGATCGGCCGGGGCCGCCGCGGCCGCGGGCGCGGCCTGGGCGGTGCCGGGCGCGGCGGCCGGAGTGGCCGGGGGCGGCGGAAGGAACTCGTCGGGGATGCGGGCGCGCATCGCGGCGTTGGGCACGCGCAGGGCGTTGTCGCGTCGCTCGATGATGATCTGCACGTTCGCCGTCATACCGGGCTTCAGCTTCAACCGCTCGTTCGCGACCTCGATGATCGTGGCGTAGACGACCACGTTCTGCGCCGTGACCGGCAGGTTGCGGATCTGGATGATGCGCCCCCCGAACTTCTCACCGGGAAAGGCGTCGACGGTGAACTCGACGTCCTGCCCGAGCTTCACATTGCCGATGTCGGCCTCGGCGACCGCGGCGTTGATCTGCATCTTCGTGAGATCGTTCACGATGGTGAAGAGCGTCGGTGCGTTGAGCGAGGCGGCGACGGTCTTGCCGACGTCGGCGAGGCGATCGATGACGATGCCGTCGATCGGAGCATAGAGCGTGCACCGGCTGAGGTCGGTCCGCCGGCTCTCGAGTGCGGCCTCGCGGATCTTGATCTGCACCTCGGCCTGCTCGAGCTGGGCCTGGACCTGATCGAGGTCGGCCTGGGAGATCAACTTCTGCCCGAAAAGCACGGCCGAGCGGTCGGCGTTGGCGCGCACCAGTCGGTAGTTGGCCTTGGCATTCAGGAGTTCGTTCTCCGCCTGGGTCACCGCCGCCTCGTAGGTCGCGGGATCGAGGCGCGCGAGCACGTCGCCCTGCTTGACCGGACTGTTGTAGTCGACGTGAACTTCGGTGATGCGACCGGAGATCTGGCTGCTGACGTCGGTCTTGACCATCGTCTCCAGCTGGCCGGTCGCCGTAACCGCCTGGATGATCGCCCCCCGCTGCACGCTCGCCGACTGGATGCGCGGGGGCGTGGCCGCCTTGCCGCCGAAATAATACCACCCGCCCGCCCCGGCTCCGCCGAGGACGAGAAGGATGACGATGGTTTTGCCAACCCAGTTGCTGGAACGCGCCATGGAATCAAAAGTGGGACAACCCTGCGAAGGAAGAGGACGCCGCCCCCACGGCTACGGTTTCAGGGTTTCCCGACGGGAAGCTTAGCGTAGCGCTGCCACTCGGCCTCCAGCATCGCGGCGTCGGGCGGGCCGTCAAAAACAACGATGCGGTAGCGCGCGAGGTGCGTGGAGCCTGCCACGATCGCAAAAGCGCCAAGTTGCGTGGGCGCGAAATTAAGCATCGGCATCGACGGATGCACGCGGATCGGCTGCGGCGCCCGAACATTTGACGGGTGGCCCAGGATGGCCAGGCCGGCCACGGCGCCGTCGACCGCTCCGGCCATCGCGCACCACCGCACGCGTGTGCCGTTGGCCTGCACGCGATCGCGCACGCCCTCGGACGTGAGCAGGTCGATGCGTCGCGTCTCGAGCCACCGGGCGTGGCCGCGAAAGGTGAATCCACCGTAGCGATACTCCAACAGTTCCAGCGTCTCGTCGCCCGCGGGAGCCTGGCGGATCTCGATGTCCATGATCCGCGGGTCACCCGGCTCGGTGCGATGCACGGTCACCTGCCACCACTCATCCAGGACGGTCACCGGCTCGGCACCGGTGAGATCGACGTAACGATGCCGCGCGACCAGGCCGCCCTCGGCCGGTCCGCTCCAGGTGCGCTCCACGCCGGCCGGTTCGACCCGGCCGAGCTTTTTGCCGAGATTCCAGAAATCAACCTCGTGCCCGCGGAACCGCGTCGCCGTCCACGCCGCAAACAGGCCGGTCTGGTGGGGATGATCGTGCGAAAACGCGTCGGTCACGAGCACGCCGTTCGGCGATCGGACCGGGTGGAGATAGCCGCCGCGCGTGAACTCTGCGCCATGGCCGCCCTCGACGCGCGGCACCACCACATAGGAAAAGACTGGCTGACCATCGATCCGGGCGTCGATCGTCCCCTCCCCGCGCACCATCTCGACCCCACCCCGCGAATCCGCAGCTTCGGCCGGCCGGGCGAGGGCGGTCACCAGAGCCAGCGACACGACGGTGAGACGCACGGCAGGCGCCATCACCCAGGCAGGAATCGGGGGAGTCGACATAGGGCCGGGTGCACACCGCACCCGTCGCCGTGGGGGTGCCGGTACGCCGCCCGGGCGTCAACGCCGGTCGATTTCGGACAGTCCTGTCATTTGAACGTCGCGCGCGAGGGTGATATGTTTACATCTCGCCTCAAAACCCGCCGGCGCGCGGCGTTCCTAAGAAACCGTCCCGATCATCGTATAAGGAGCAGAAACGACACCGTGAATCCGGATACCCCAGCCGCGAAACACAGTCAGCATGAACACGCTCCTTTCGTGCGCTCGGCCGTCGAGCGCTACCAGGCGCAACTCCTGCGCTATGCCACCCGACTCATCGGCGACCCGGACCGCGCCCGCGACATCGTCCAGGACACCTTCCTCCGCCTCATGGCCCAGCCGCCCGAGGAGATCGACGGCCATCTGGCCGAGTGGCTCTTCACCGTGTGCCGGCACCGCGCCTTCGATGTCCACCGCAAGGAGGTGCGCATGACGCGTTTCGAGGAGGGCGAGGCCGAGCGCGTCACCGCCCATGAGCCGCGTCCCGGCTCCACGCTCGAGCACCATGAGACCCACGAGGCCATCCTGCACCTGATCGACCGCCTGCCCCACAACCAGCAGGAGGTCATCCGCCTGAAGTTTCAGAATGGCTTCAGCTACAAGGAAATCAGCCGCATCACGTCGCTCTCCATCGGCAACGTCGGCTTCCTTATCCACACCGCCATCCACACCCTGCGCCGCGAATGGGCGGCCCAGCCGAAATGAACCGCATCGCTGCCACCATGCTTTCGCCCGATGACCCGCGCCTGACCGCGTTCGCCCTCGGCGAACTCGAGGGCGACGAACGCGCCTGGATCGCGGCCGCCGTGGCCCAGCGCCCGGAACTGCAATCCGCCGTGGACGACATCCGGCACGCGGCCGACGAACTCGCAGCGGCGCTCGCCGCCGAACCGCTGCCGGAGGTCGAGCCGGTCGCCTTCCTCGCCGGGGTCAATGGCCATGGGCCCCATCACGAGGCCGCCATCCGCGACACCGTCGTCGCTTTCCCCGGTCCCCGGGCCACCCCGGCGGCCATCCAGCCGCCTCGCAACGGCGCGCGCCATCCCGCCGCGGCCGCAGCTGCGTCGACCTACACCGAGCGATCGGCCGCCGCGCGCCGACGCCGCGAGCCCAGCCTGTCGTATTTCTGGGTGATGACGCTCTCCGCCGCGTGCTTCATGCTCGTGGTCTTCGTCAGCGAGCGAAAGTACGCCGCCGAAGAGGAGGCTGCCGCCGCCGCAGCAGCACAGGCCGCCGCGACGGAACGCGCCCGACTCGCCGCCGCCGCCGCACGCCGCACGTTCCTCGAACTCGACCTGCGCGACGCCACCTACGCGTTGGCGCGCTTTGCCACGCCGACGCGCAATCAGGACCAGGCCGAGGCCGCCTACCTGCCCGCCGAGCGCCGCCCCAACTCGAGTTTCCCCATCGACGTCGCCACGACCAGCTACGGCGACGTGGTGCGCGCCATCGCCGCCAAGCAGCTCCCGCCGGCAGGGGCCGTGCGCATCGAGGAGATGCTCAACACCTTCGCTTACGACTACCCCGAGCCCGCGGCCGACGACGACGC
>JACSRI010000214.1 GCA_014879845.1 Opitutaceae bacterium | reverse complement strand
CATGGCCGCAGCCGGCCCGCCCTGCCGGAAGGCTGCGCCGAGCTTGTCGACGTAGTGCCACGCCAACAGCAGGACCATGGCCAGCCACCCCGCCCCGGTCAGCCCCGCATCCCGCATGTCGTCCCTGAAGAATCGACTCCACGCCGCCCTCCTCGCCACCGGCGGAAGCCTCCTCTTCGTCCCGGTCCACGCGCTGGAAAAACCCGAGATCACGTACCCGATCTTCCAGTTCCCGGCGGACCAGATCCCGCGCATCGACGGCGACGCCGCGGACTGGGCGGTCGTGCCGGCCCCCTACATCGTCGGCATGGACCAGCTGCGCGACGACACCGGCAACCACCCGCAGGCCGACCCCGCCAATCTCGACGTGCGCGTGCGCGTCGGCTGGGTGAAGGGTCTCAACCGACTCTACTTCCTCTATGAGGCGAGCGACGACTTCTGGGACTTCGCCCGGCCCGGATTAAACCAGGACACCTTCGAGATCGTCGTCGACGGCGACGCCTCCGGCGGTCCGCTCGTCGGCAAGGGTATCCGCGATGTCTGGACGCCCGACCGCGTCGGCCAGATCGCGGCCACGCCCGACGATCGCATCGCGCCGTCCGAATCGGCGTGGGCGATCCACAGCGTGCATGCGCAGAACTACCACATCTTCACGCCGGCGAAGGACAAGGACTGGACGCTGCTGTGGGGCACGCCGACCTGGGTCAAGGAACTGCCGTGGGCCAATTCGGCCACGACCTGGAGCTTCAAGCAGGGCGAGCCCGGGCGCCTCGTACTCGAATTCTGGATAACGCCCTTCGACTACGCCGGGCCGGAGGGTCCCGCGCGCGCGGTCGAGTCGATCCTGGAGGAAAACAAGGTCATCGGCCTCGCGTGGGCGGTGCTCGACTACGACGACCCCACGGCCCGTTCCGCCGGCGGTTTCTGGAACCTCTCGCCGCGGCACACGATGTACGGACACGCCTCGGAGTTGTGCGCCTTCCGGCTCATGCCGCTCGAGCCCGAGCTGCGCCCGCGCCTCGCGGCCGACTGGCGCTGGAAAGTCGTGGACATGGAACGCGGGCTCGTCGCGTTCACCGATGCATCCGTGGGCACGATCACCGGCTGGAAGTGGGACTTCGGCGACGGTACCACCTCCACCGAGCAACATCCGCAACACGCGTACGCCAAGCCCGGAAACTACGTCGTCATCCTCGACATCACCGGTCCCGACGGAACGGCCCGCCGCTCCAAGGTCTGGGACGTGCGCCTGAAGTAGCGCCTCGTCGTCCCATCCCATCGATCCCTTCCCGTCCCTTTTCACCATGATCCCCAGAATCGTCCTCCCCTGCCTTCTCACCGTGTTCACCGCGGCCGCCTTCTGCACCTCCGCCGACGCGCAGATCGGCCGTCGTTTCCCCTCCGAACGCAAGGTCGTGATCGACCCGGTCACGGGCACGCCGTTGACTTTTCTGACCAGCACACCAGCGGGCGACTCCAAGATCTACCCGACCCACCCGCAATGGACGGCCGACGGCCAGTGGCTGGTCTTCCGCTCCAATCGCGTGCGCGGCCAGGCGATGGCGGTGAACGAGGCGACGGGCGACATCGTCCAGGTGACCGAGACCGGCTACCAGGGCGCGCTCTGCATCGCACAGAAATCGATGCGCCTGTTCTTCACGCGGCGCGAGGACCACGCCACCTTCCGGCCCGAGCCTCCCCAGCCCGGCCAGCGACCGAACATCCCGCCGGCGCCCATGCAGGTCGTCGCGATCGACCTCGGCCGGCTGTTCGCCGACAGCGCCGCCGGCGCGCTCAAGCCCGCGGCCAGCTACGAGACGATCTTCGGCACCATCCCGGTCGAGATCGGCGGCGCCGGCGAACTCGCCCTCGATGCCAACGAGGACTACGTCTACTTCCGCATCGTGAAGGAGGGCGCGACGCCCCTCCTGCCCGCGGGCACGAAGATCGAGGACAACTTCGGCCCGCGCAATATGGGCGCCGGTCCGACCGGTGTGGCCAAGATGGAACTTGCGACCGGCAAGGTGTCGCCCGTCGTCGTCGTGCCTTTCCAGGTCGGTCACATCCAGTCCAACCCCTGGAAGCCGGGCGAGATCGTCTTCTGCTGGGAGACGGGCGGCAAGTCGCCCCAGCGCACCTGGACCGTCATGGCCGACGGAACCGGGCTGCGGCCCCTCTTCCCGGAGGCGCCCTATGACTGGGTCACGCACGAGGCCGTCATCGGCCCGGACGAGGTCGCCATCGCCATCCTCGGTCACCGCAAACCGGGTACGAGCGACGGCTGGGGTCCGAGCGGCACGCGTGAACACCCGACCGGCCTGGGCATCGTCAACCTGCGCACGCGCGAGATGATGATCGTGGGCCAGACGCGCGGCGGCAGCGGCCACTGGCACGTGCACGGCTCGGCTGACGGCCGCTGGGCCGTGGGCGATGACTTCGCCCGCAACCTGTGGTTAATCGACCGGCGCACGGGCGAGCAGATGCTGCTCACGACCGGCCACAAGGTGACGGCCGCGGACCACATCCACCCGACCTTCAGCGCGGATGGCACGCGCGTCCAGATCCAGTCCGCCATGCTCTCCGTGGACGACCGGTCGATGAACATCTGCATCGTGCCGGTGCCGAAGGCCTGGCTCGAGCGCACCTACGACGAGAAGGTGCACCCGGCGACCTTCGAGATGGGGCGTCCGTAGCGCGGTCGCGACGGCCCGCGACGGCGGCGCCGACATCCAGCCTGCGCGCGCGGGTCGAGCGGACTGGCAGGCGTCGCTGCACACGTGAGACCGCCGCCAAGGTTGCACGGCGGGCGGGATGCGTATTGTTGCCCGCTTCTCGAATCACGTGCGTCTCATCCCTTCCTCACTCCCCATCCTGACTGCGGTCTGCGCGACGATGCTCCACGCGTCGGACGAGCCGCCGACACTCCTGCCGACCTATGTGGTCTCGGTCGCGCGCTCACCGCAAGCGATCGAGACGCTGCCGATCGAGGTGCGGATCATCGGGGGCGACGCGCTCGCCGCCGCGCCGACGATCGACACGGCCCTACGCGACGACCCGGGTTTCAGCCTGTTCCGGCGCAACTCGAGCTTTTCCGCAAATCCCACCGCCCAGGGCGTCTCGATCCGCGGCGTCGGCCCGAGCGGAGCGAGCCGCACGGCCGTGCTGCTCGACGGGCTCCCGCTGAACGACCCGTTTGGTGGCTGGATCACCTGGGGCGCGGTGCCGGCGCTCTCGCTCGAAGGCGCCGAGATCGCCCACGGCGGCGGATCGGGCACGTGGGGCAATGCCGCGCTGGGCGGCACGGTCGCGCTCGCGAGCGCACCGCTCGCGACCACGGCCGGGACACTCGACGTCCAGGCCGGGAGCGACGGCTTGTGGCGCGCGGACCTGGCGCACACGCAGGCCCTCGCGTCCGGGGCGGTGCGCCTCGACGCCCGCGCCGAGGGACTTTCCGGGTTTCATCCGGTGCCGCCGGAGGATCGCGGCGATGTGGATCGTCCGCTCGACCACCGCCACCGACTCGCGCAAGTCGCCTGGTCGCACCGGCTCGCCACCGACACCGAGGCCCGCCTCACCGCGCGCCTCTTCGAGGAGGATCGCGGCAACGGGACCGAATTGCAGGAAAACCACACCGAACTCGGCCACCTCGCCCTCGCCCTCGAGGGCCGCGAGGCGGCGCAACCGCTCTGGCAGGCCGCGGCCTGGATGCAGCGCAGCGACTACTCCAGCTTCTTCACCGCTGTCTCCGCCGACCGGATGCAGGAGACGCCGGCCAACGACCAGTTCTCCGTCCCTGCCACCGCGGCGGGCGCCCAGGCCAGTCGCATCTTCCGTCACACGGGAGCAACCACCGTGGCCGGCGCCGACCTCCGCTGGGTCGAGGGTGAGACTCGCGAGGACTACTTTTACCGCGATGGCGCCTTCACCCAGCGCCGCCAGGCCGGCGGTGTCCAGCACACGCTCGGGGCATTTCTCCACCACGACCGCGCCCTCGGCGAACGCTGGCACCTCACGGGCGCGTTGCGCATCGACCATTGGGCGGGACGCGACGGCCACACGCAAGAAACGACCCTGGCGACGGGCGCGATCACGCGGGACGACATCCATCCCGACCGCGACGGCGTCGAGTTCAGCCCGCGCCTGGGCGTATCCGCCATGCTGGCACGCGACACGCGCGTGCGCGCGGCGGCCTACCGCGCGTTTCGCCAGCCGACACTCAACGAGTATTTCCGGCCCTTCCGCGTCGGTTCGACCAGCACGTTGGCCAACGCCGACCTCGATCCCGAGACGCTCGACGGCGTCGACCTCGGGCTCGAGCAGGCGCTGGGCGCGGCCCGGCTCTCCCTCGGCGCCTTCTGGAACCGGCTCGAGGACGGCGTGGGCAACATCACGCTCACGAGCGGGCCGGCAGGCACGACGCGCCAGCGGCAGAACATCGAGGAGATCCGGGTGCGCGGGCTCGAGGTCGCGCTGCGCTGGTCGCCGCTCGAGGCGCTCACGCTCCGGGCCGCCGGCCTCGCGGTCGACGCGGAGGTCGCAGCCGCGCGGGCGCAGCCGGGCCTGGTCGGGAAGCGCCTCGCCCAGGTGCCCGACTACGTGGTCACCTTCGCGGCCGACTGGCAGGCCACGACGGATACGCGGGTGGGCGCGAGCCTGCGCGCATGCGGCCGTCAGTTCGAGGACGACGAGAACCGCCTCGTGCTCGCCGCGGCCGCGACTGTCGACGTGCGGATCGACCATCGCATCTCGCCCGGCGCCGCAGGCTTTCTCGAGCTGCAGAACATCCTCGATCGTCCGGCGCAGACGAGCCGGAGCCCGGCCGGCCTCGTCACCTACGACCAGCCGCGCGCGCTGCGCGGCGGCGTGCGGTTCATCTGGTGATGCGCGCACGCCCGGCGCGTCCGGCGGTTCAGTCGTCGCCGAGCAGCCGCGCGAGCGCGCGGCCGAGATCCTCGCCGGAAAAGGGCTTGGTCAGCACGGCCGCGCGCGGGAGACGACCCTCCCCGAGCCCGGCGAGTTCCGGGCTGTATCCGGAGATGATCACCACCGGCACGAGCGGCGCGACCTCGCGGATCGCCGCGATGTGGTCCATGCCGGTGATCTGGGGCATCGTGAGATCGGTGACCACCGCTGGTCGACGCCCTCGACCGTCGCCGGCAGGATGGCCTCCACGCGACCACCGGCCGGCTCGACCACCCCCCAGAACCACGCGTCACCGACCGCGCCGAGGAAGGACAACACCCGGCGTTCCGTCTCGCTCTCCCCGGGGAGAGCCACGAAGGGGACGGTCTGTGGGCGGGCGATCGCGCCGGCCGCGCCGATCAGAAATGAACATCCGACCGCGAGCCACCGCCGCGCGAGCCCGCAGTCGGCGGCCGGGCTACTTCGCGAGCGCGGGTGCAACCACCGCCGCCCAGGCGGCGTAGCCCGTCCGGTTGATGTGGAGTTCGTCCGCCTCGAATAACTCCGTGCGAAAGGTGCCGTCGGCATTGAGCAGCGTCGCGGCGACATCGACGAACCGGCAGTGCGGGTCTCGCCAGCAGGCGCCGGCGATCATCTGGTTGGCCCTCCTCGCCTCGCCCCGCACTTGCGCCCGCGCGGGAGATTCCTTGATCGCGAGGAAAACCAGCCGCGTATCCGGCAGAACCGCACGAAGCCGGGCGCGGAAGTCCAGGAAATCGGCGAGCACCTGTTCCGCGGTCCTGCCCGCGGCGATGTCGTTGTCGCCGGCGTAGAGCACGACCGCGCGCGGACGGTAGGGCGCGACGATGCGGTCGAAATAGAACACGCTGTCCGCGAGCTCGGAACCGCCGAAGCCGCGCTGGATGATCGTCTCACCCGGAAAGTCATCCGCCAGGCTGGCCCACAGGCGGATGGACGAGCTGCCGACAAAGAGCACCGCGCCCGGGGGCGGCGGTTGCGCCGCGTCGGCGGCGGTGAGTGCGTCGATCTCGGCCTGCCACGTCTCCGGAGCGCCCGAGACAACAGCACCGAGCGACGCGACACAGAACACGAGGGCAAACAACCGGAGAGGCATGGGCCGGTGCTACCAGACCCGTCGCGCCTGACGAGGCCGTTCTTGGGCACGGCGATGCACTCGCGGCTCGCGCCGCGCCGGAGCGTGCTCTTGCCTGCGCCGATGCAGACCACGTCACCGCTCGCCCTCCTGCTCGTCCGCGCCCTGGAGGCGCGCGCGGCACTCGTCGACGCGGCGCATGAGTCGGCGTTTCGCGCCTTCAACGGCTTCACCGAGAGTGAGCCGGCCCTGGCGATCGACCTCTACGCGACCACCGCAGTCATCCACGACTACGACGAAGCGCCGGAGGCCGGCGCCGCGCGGGCGCGCGAGGCGATCGACATCCTGCGCACGAAGCTGCCGTGGCTGCGGTGCGGCGTCGTCAAGACCCGCGCCGGGGCGACACCGCAGGCCCGACGCGGCGAGATCGCCTTCGGCGACGCGCCCGACCGGCGCGTGCGCGAGCACGGCGTCTGGTATGCCGTCGACCTCGCGATGAACCGCGACGCCTCGCTCTATCTCGACACGCGCAACCTGCGTCGTTGGGTGTTCGACCACCTGCGCGGCAAGGCCGTGCTCAACACCTTCGCCTACACGGGCAGCCTCGGCGTGGCCGCGCTGGCGGGCGGCGCCGCCCCGGTCGTGCAGCTCGACCTCAACCGACGCTTCCTCGAACTCGCGCGCCGCTCCGCCGAGCTCAACGGCCTGGACCCGCGCGCGCACGAGATCCTGGCCGGCGACTTCTTCCCGCGCGTCGCGCAGCTCAAGCGCGCGGGCCGCCTCTTCGACTGCGTCCTGCTCGACCCGCCGTTTTTCGCCACCTCGGCGCGCGGCACCATCGACCTCGAGAACAGCATCACCCGACTGATCAACAAAGTCCGCCCGCTCATCGCCCACGACGGCCGCCTCGTCGTCGTGAACAACGCGCTCTATGTGAGCGGTGCCCAGTTCATGGCCGAGCTCGAGGCGCTCTGCGCCGACGGCTACCTCGCGATCGAGACGCTCGTGCCGGTGCCGGATGACTTTGCCGGCTACGCGACCACGCGCGCGGGTGCGCCGGTGACCGATCCCGCGCCGTTCAACCACGCGACGAAGATCGCGGTCCTGCGGGTCAGCCGCAAGGGCGCACGCGACACGCAGGATCTGGGCGACGCGCGATAGGCGATCGGCGACGGATAAACCCGCCCGCCCGGACAACGCCTGCGATTGGGCGTGTAGGCAGACGTCGTCGGGCGGCTACGGCGACAGGTCGCCCCCGAGAGCCATGGTTTGGACTCCGCCCCAGCGAGTCGTAGGGCCCGGACCGGCTGCACTCCTCGACGGTCCACCGTTCGAAGAACACCGGGCTCGCGACCCGGCCGCCTGCGCCGCACAGTCCGCCCCTCATGCGCCACCACCCCACCGCGACGCGCGTTCGCGCCCTGCCCCTGCTCGCTGCCGTGCTCTGCCTGGGCGTGCCGGCGACCATGCACGCCCAGTTCCTCGATGGATTTGATGCACCGACGATCGACGGCTGGTTCACCTTGGCCGGCGACGGGGGTGCAACCATCGCCTTCGAGCCCCATCCCGACACGGGCTTCGCCCGCATGCGCATCGACAGCCGGCAGGATGCGCACGGCGTGTGGTGGACGATCATCAAGCGCGATGTGTCGGCTCACCTCGACCTCGCGAAGCTCCGCGATCCCGAGTACGAACTGCGCGTGGAGGCCCGCGTGCGCGCGAGCCACGCGCCCCGGCGGGTGAACTTCATGATCAACACCCAGCGCACCACCGATTTTCACGAGCACCTGCGCGAGTACGACATCGCGGACACGGATGGCTGGCACACGATCAGCATGACCACGCGAAACCTCGACGCCGGACCGGGCGACCAGGTGTTCGTGCAGCTCGGCGTGACCGACTGGGGCAGCGGGCAATGTCATCTCGACATCGACACCTACCGCGCCGACGTCGTCCGCCGCGGCACCGCCGACGTGGGCGAGCCCCTCGTCTACCATCCCGCCCCGGTCGCGCCGGCGGGCTTTGCCCAGCATCTCCCGGCCGCCCACGACAGCGTGGTGCGGCTCGACTACCCGAAGGTGAACTTCAACGGCTGGCGCACCGACCTCGGCTCCGGCCCCGTGCCTGTGCTGACCGTCACAGCCAACCAATGGGTCGTGATGCGATGGGACTTCTCGGCCTGGCGCGGCCGCACGGTAGATGGTGCCGGCGTGCTGGAACTCACGACCGCCTCGCTCGCGCTCGGCGGCGACTATGTCGGCGCCTTCGGCGAGGACCTTGGCATCGAGTTTGGGAAGATCCGCGTCTACGAGATCCTCGGCGGCGATCCGGCCTGGGATCAAACCAGTGTGACCTACGCGAGTCTCCTGCGCGGCGAAGCAGCCGAGACGGTCTTCAACGGCCAGATGGTGATCGATTACGACCTCACGCCCGAGCCGGGTGGTCGCACCCTGCTCACCTTGCCTCGCCCGGTCATGCAGCGCCTCGTCGACGGACGCACGCGCGGCCTCGTCATCCGGCCGCTCGGTGCGATCGCCGCCACCGTATTCGCGTCGGAAGACACGCAGCGCCGCGGCCCCGTGCTGCATTTCTCTCTCAAACCTTAGCAGCGAGCACACGCCTGCGGCGCCGGGCCCGTCCCTGCGACGAGGCTGACGGAGCATCGCGATGCACCTTCGTCCCCGGGCGCGCCACGGAGGGAGTTTGCCATCGAAGAGACGGGAGTCTCTGCTCACCGATCGACCATGGCCACACGTCACCCCACTTCATTCCTCCGACGCATGACCCGCCCGCTCCTTCCCGTCCTCCTCGCCGCGGCAGCCGACGCCCACGCCGGCTCGGCCGACCGACCGACGTTTCACGACTGGGCGCCGACCCCGCCGATGGGCTGGAACAGCTGGGACTGCTTCGCGACCACCGTCACCGAGGAGCAGACCAAGGCGCAGGCCGATTTCATGGCCGCCAAGCTCAAGGCGCACGGATGGCAGTACATCGTCGTCGACATCCAATGGTATGAACCCGGCGCGAAAAGCCATGCCTACCGCGCCGACGCCACGCTCGTGATGGACGAGCACGGCCGCCTCCTGCCGGCGCCGAACCGCTTCCCGTCGTCCACCGCAGGCCGCGGATTCAAGCCCCTCGCCGATTACGTGCACGGGCTCGGCTTGAAGTTCGGTGTGCACCTCATGCGCGGCATCCCGCGCCAGGCCGTCGAAAAGAACCTGCCCATCCTCGGCACGAAGTACCGGGCGCAGGACATCGCCGACCGCGACAACATCTGCCCGTGGAATCCCGACATGTACGGCGTCGATGTGACAAAGCCCGGCGCGCAGGAGTACTACGACTCGGTCTTCGCCCTCCTCGCCTCATGGGGCGTCGACTACGTGAAGGTCGACGACATCAGCCGCCCGTATCTGAAGCACCAGGACGAGATCGAGGCCGTGCGCAAGGCGATCGACCGCACCGGTCACCCGATCGTGCTGAGCCTCTCACCCGGCGAGACCGTGCTCGAGGCGGCCGACCACGTCACGCGCCACGCCAACCTCTGGCGCATCAGCGACGATTTCTGGGACCGCTGGCTGGCGCTGCATGACCAGTTCGGCCGGCTCGCCGCCTGGAATCCCCACCGCCGCCCGGGAGCCTGGCCCGACGCCGACATGCTCCCGCTCGGCACACTCGTGCTGGGCGAGCGCACCACGCGCTTCACGCCGGACGAACAACGCACGCTCATGACCCTCTGGTCGATCGCGCGCTCACCACTCATGCACGGCGGCGACATGACCAAGACGGACGACTTCACCCTGTCGTTGCTCACCAACGACGAAGTGCTCGCCGTGAACCAGCGCAGCGAAAACAACCGTCCGCTCTTCTCGAACGACGACTTCATCGCCTGGACCGCCGACGTGCCCGGTTCGCCCGACAAGTATCTCGCCATGTTCAACGCGCGCGACCGCGTCCCGCTCACGCCCGAGAACGCCCGCTACGCCAGCGGCCCGGTCACGGGCGACCCATCGACGGCCGCGACGCTGGATGTGGACGTGGCCGGCGGCTCGCAGCTCTTCCTCGTCGCCCGGCCGCTGCACGTGAGCGGCGAGTGGAATCGCGTGCTCTGGCGCGACGCGCGCCTCGCGTTCGCCGACGGCTCGGAAAAGCCGCTCGCCGAGTTCACGTGGACGCACGCCGATGCCTGCTGGGACAGCACTGCCGTGAAGAAGGACGAGTCTGGAAAAGTGCTCGGCATCGGCGCCGAGATACCCGCGGTCGTCAGCTACGCGCTGCCGGCCGGTGCGGTCCGGCTGCGCGCCTCGGCCGAGGTGCTGAGCAACGGACGCGGGCAGACGCCCGGGCCCGTCCAGTTCCTGGTCGTCGTCGGCACTCCGGGGAACACCGGCGCCGACGCCGGCATGCCCGTGCCCGTCACCCTCGCGGACCTCGGCTTCGCCGCGGGAGCGCGTATCCGCGACCTATGGACGCACACCGACCTGGGCACCGCCACCGGCACATTCGCTCCCGTGATCCCCTTCCACGGCGCCGGGCTCTACCGACTCTCGCCCGCGCCCCGGCACTGATCCACCGAACACCCCTCCACCATGACAATCCGAGCCACGTTTCTCGCCGCGGGAGCCCTGCTGGCCGCGACGTGCTCCGACCTCCGCGCCCAAGGCGTCGAGGTCTCCCCGTTCGTCGGCTATCGTTTCGGCGGCGAGTTTGAGAACGCCGCCACGGGCGATCGCTACACCATCCAGGCCGCGCCGACCTTCGGCGTCATGATCGACGTTCCCATCGGCTCAAATCCGATCCGCACCGAGTTGCTGTGGTGCCGACAGGACACGGAGATCCAGTTTCCCGGTACCGATGGTCCGGGTCTGGTCGACCTCACCGTCGATCTGTGGGAACTCGGCGCCATCGCCGAGGAGACCAAGGACGACTTCGTCGAGTACATCTCCGCCCACGTCGGGCTGACCCATATCTCGACGAGCGGGCACGGTTCGGACACCCGCGTCAACCTCTCGGCGGCCGTCGGCGCGAAGTTCTTCATCAAGCCGAACGTGGCCCTGAAGGCCGAGGTGCGCGGCATCTGTACGTTTGTCGATACCGAGGCCACCATCATCTCGATCGGCGAAGGCAGCACGTTGCTGCACTACAGCGGCTCCACGCTCTGGCAGGGTCAGGCGACACTCGGGTTGAGCGTGATCTTCTGAGATCGCGCACCAGGCGGTGACGCGTTCCGGGACTCAGGCGCCGGCGGTCGCTTCGGCGCCACCCGGAGCCGCCTCCGGCAGCCCGATCTCCTGCGCATGCGGATCGAAGATCGTCACGCTCACGCGTCCGTGCCCGGGGTGGTCGATCTCGCAGCCGAACTCGGTCGCAGTCACGACGAAGTGCCCGCGTTCCGCCTCCGGGAAGTCCATCACCACGGCTACGCCGACCACGGCGACCAGGCGGTCGGCCACGAGGATGTCATCAGACGCCCCGACGATGCGCCCCATGCCCGGAGCGATCGTGGTGGTCTCGCACAGCGAGAGTTTTCGATCCGTGCGGTTCTGGACGAGGACGCGATACATGGCGGTGGTGTGCGGGTGACGTGGGCGGTTCGGAAGGCCAGCGCCGGTCGATGCCGACTGTAAACATCCCGTAAAATCGGCCGCGCCCCGTCAAAATTGAGCGAAATTTCGACCCGATCTCCGTGCCCGTCAACCGAGCCGACGCATGCGACGGGCCCGGTTCACCACGCCAGGACCGCAGGAAACCTCAGCAGCGGCGCCGCCATGCGTGTATCCGCTCAGCGGATCCGGGCAGTATCCCCCACGAACGATCTCCGGGGCGGCGCCAGGGACGACCCGCCGGACGTCACGAGCCTCGACCGCGATGGATCGACCCGGACAACGCGGGTCGACTCGCAGACCTCGGGATCAGCCACCCGGCGCGAGGTCCTGGATCGCGCGCGCCAGGGCCACGTCGCGCATCGTCACCTTGTCGCCGGCAGCGTGGGTGTTGAGCCGCAGGACCACCCGCGCGTAGACATGGTGGATCTCCGGATGGTGATCGAGGCGCTCGGCCGCCAGGCCCACACGCACAATGAAGCCGAGGGCGGCCGAGAAGTCCGCGAACGTGAAGCACCGCTCCAGCGCCTCGCGGCTCCACGTCCAGCCCGGCAGGCCGGCCAGCGTCTTCTGAATCTCCTCGGGGTCGAGCGGCGCGAGCGGTTGCATGACGCACGCAAGGCGGACCGGCGTCCTTGTCAACTGCGGCGCTCGATCGGACCGCGCGGCTTTCAGCGGGACCGCGGCGGACGACCGTGCACGTTGTCGAGCACCGGACTCACGGCGGCGAGCGGCCGCACCTCCACCGTGAGACCGAGCGGCAACCCCGGGCACTGCTGCGCGATCGCCGTCGCCTCCTCGAGATCGGCCACGCGGAGCAGAAAATAGCCCCCGATCACTTCCTTGGCCTCGGCGTAGGGACCGTCGACGATCCGTTCACCGCGCGGGCCCGACACGACCCGGCCCGCGAGTGCCAGGGGTTGGCCATGCTCGACCTTGCCCGTGGCGGCGAGGCCGTCGTACCAGGCGTTCCACTGGCGCGCCAGCGCGGCCTTTTCGTCGGCCGAAAGATGCGCGTGGGTTTCGGGACCGGCATTGCGAAACAGGAGCATGAACGCAGGCATGGCGGGGGTGTTGTTCGTGGTCATGGCGCTCAGGCCCATGCGCGCAAACGGCCGCGCCGTCAAAGTCCGTCCGTGCCTCGGCCCCGGCGTACCGCGACCGCGCCGCCGCCCGCCGGGTCAACGCTCAGTCCGCCGAAAAGCTCGCCCGCAGCAGCGGCGCGTAAGCCGCGCGGTGGCACCACGCGAGGCCGAGGTGCAGTCCCAAGAAGACGAGAGCCGGCACGAGTCCCGTCGGCTCCAGCGCGAGATGGAACGCCACGGCGTTCACGATGAATGGCGTGAACAGCACCAGCGCGAGCGGCACGAACCGGTTGACGACCAGGAGCACGCCGACGAGCAACTGGGTCCCGCCGATCAGCGGCATCATGTAGCCGGTGTCCAGGAGGGCCTTCGCAAACGCGGTCGCGCCCTCGGCCAGAGGCTCGGGCGGAGGCGGGATGAAGTTCAAGAAGCCGTTCAGCCCGAAGACGATGAGCGGCAGGCCGAGAAGCAGCCGCGCGGCGACGGCCGCGATTCGTGCGAGGCGCCCAGACGGACGAGACGGGACGCCCGGGGCCGGCGAGGAGGAGGGGGATGAGGGATGGCTCATAAGGTGGGTCGTGGTGTTTCCCTGAGCGACGATCGGCGCGCGCCATCCCGGACACTCGGCCACGACTCGGCGGAAAAAAATAGCCCCGGCGGCTGCGACACCGCCGGGGCCCGAACCCCTACTGCTGAGCCGCCAGAGGAGTCACGCGCACCTCGAGTGTCAAGGCGGCCGCAGGAACGCGGGATAAAGCGACCTTGATGCGTGATGAGTCCGCCCTTGCCCGTGACGAGTCCAGGCGGGCCAGCCGCCGGTCATGCCATGGCAGCGCGCCAGGAGTGCTGCGGCGCGTAGCTGAGCATCCGCTTCGCCTTCGCGATCGAAAGCAGAGTCTCGTGCGGTCCCGTGCCCGGCCGCAGCCGGCAGGCGGGAAACACGGCCGCGAGCAACTCCGCATTGGTCATCGCCATGCAGGTGTCGGCCGCGGCGATGATCATGTCCTCGCTGCCGGTCGTCGCCGCCTCGAGCGCGAGCCGGCAGCTCTGCGCCACATCGCGGGCATCGACGTAGCCCCAAAGGTTCCACTTGCGCGCCGCGGGATTTCCCTGGGCCGCCCGGATCGCCGCGTAGTCGGCGGGCGAGGCCATCACGTTGGAGAAGCGCAGGCCGACGAACGGCACGCCGCTCCAGCGGGCGAACTGCGCCGCCATCGTCTCGCCCACGACCTTGGACAGGGCGTAGGTCGACTCCGGGTACGGGAAGTGATCCTCCGCGATCGGCGCCTCAGCCGGCTGCACGCGGTCGAACGGCAGGCCCAGTGTGGTCTCGCTCGACGCCCAGACCACGCGACTTAGCCGGTGCAGGACGGCGGCCTGGAACACATTAAACGTGCTCGCGCAGTTGACGCGAAACGTGTGCTCCGGCGCGAAGAGCCCCGGCGCCGGGATGGCCGCCAGGTGGACCACAGCCCAAGCGCCGGCCAGCGCCTCGACGGTCGCGCCGTAGTCGGTGAGATCGACATTCAGGACCGGGCACGCGCGTTCTGCCGGCGCCACCCGATCCACGATGAGCACGTCATAGCCGTGCTCGAGCAGGTCGCGCACGACGGCTTGCCCGGCCTTCCCGCTGCCCCCGGTCACCACGACTTGTTTCATGGCACGCAGTCTCGCGCCCCGAGCGGCAGGCGCGACCGAATTCCCCAGCCACTCAGTCGTCGCGCAGCGCCTCGATCGGCGACACCCGCGCCGCGCGCTGGGACGGCAGCAGGGTCGCGACGAGGACCACCACGATCATCACACCCGCCGTCGCGGCCGCGACACCGGCATGATATCCAGCGACATCGTAGAGCACGCTGCGCATGAGCGAGCCGGCGATCCAGGCTCCGCCCGCGCCCAGCACGATGCCGGCGACCAGGAGACGGGCGCCGAGTCCGAGAAACTGCTGCAGCACCTGTCCCGGTTGCGCACCGAGTGCCATGCGCACGCCGATCTCGCGGCGCCGCTGGTTGACTGCGTAGGCGAGCACACCATACGTGCCGATCGCGGCAAGGACCAGCGCGACCGATGCGAAGATCGCGACGAGCATGGCGGGAGAACGCCGAGCCACGAGGCTGTCGTCGAGCCGTTCCTGGAACAGGCGGATGTCGTCGACCGGCAGCTCCGGATCGAGCGCGAGCACGAGGCGGCGCAGCGTCGGGCCAAAGGCCTCGGGACCCTGCGCCGTGCGCAGCACGATCGAGACGCTGCCAAAGGGACGCTGCTTGTAGGGCGTGTAGTAGGTGCCGAGCGGCGCCGGGTCCGTGAGGTCCTTCTGTTTCACCGTGCCGACGACGCCGACGATCGTGATCGCGTTCTGGTCATTGATCTCGACGTCGTCGACGATGCGGCGGCCGAGCGCGCTCTGGCCCGGCCAGTAGCGCTGGGCGAAGGCCTGGTCGACCACGCACACGCGCTGCTCGCGCTGGTTGTCGGCATCCTCGAGCAAGCGGCCCTCGATCAGCGGGATCCCCAGCGCCTGCCAGTACTCGCCCATGGCGAAGGCGACGTAGTGGGTGCGCAACGACTCGCCGGGCGCGCGCTCCACGCCCTCGACCGTCGTCGCGTTGTCGCTGATGCTGCCACTGAACGGCAGACCGCCGCAGAATCCCGCGTGGCTCACGCCCGGCTGACGCCGCAACTCCGCCAGAAGGCGCTCGAGGAAGGCGAGCCGCGGTCCGGCGTCCGGATAGTTTTTCCAGGGGAGGCTCACGCTCGCCGTCAGCACGCGGTCGGTCTGAAAGCCCGGCGACGTCGCAAGCACCTTGCGCAGACTCAGGCCGAGCAGGCCCGCACCGCTGAGCAGCACGAAGGCCAAAGCGATCTGCGCGACGATGAAACCGTGCCGCACGCGCTGCGCGGCGCGCGACACCGTGCCACCGCGCGTCTCCGCGTGCAGGACCGGCGCGAGATCGCGGCGGAGGTTGAACACCACGACCGGCAGCGCCAACACGAGCCCCACGCCGACCGAGGCGCCCAGCGCGACGCCCGCCACGCGAGCGTCGAGCGCGATGTCGGCGCCGAGCGGCAGGCGATCCGTGCCGAGTGCGGCGAGCAGCTCGATGCCGAACGCGCCGAGCGCGAGTCCGAGCGCGCCGCCGACGACAGCCAGGAGCAGGGTCTCGACGACGATCTCGCGCACGAGATGCCCCTGACCGGCTCCGAGCGCCTGGCGGACCGCGAACTCCTTGGCCCGACCGCTCGCGCGGATGAGGAGCAGGTTCACCAGGTTGACTCCACCGATGAGCAGGAGTGCGAGGACGCCCGCCTGCAGGAGCACGAGGACGGGTCGCACCTCGCGCACCGTGTCCGCGTGCAGAGGCGTCACGAACGTGCGAAATCCCGCCGCCCGCACGAGTTCCGCGAAGGGATCGTCCTTGAGCAGCACCTCATTCAACGCGTCCATCTGCGCCTGGGCCTCCGCCACGCTCACGCCCGCTCCCAAGCGCACGATCATCTGCTGGTTGTTGCTGTGGCGGCGATTGGGAGCGCGGTCCTCCAGGTTGGACGCGAGCGGGATGAAGAAACGCGCGCGGCTGTCGAGGAAGCGGAACTTCGGCGGCAGCACACCGACCACCGTGTGCTTGAGTCCGTCGACGAGTAACTCGCGCCCGAGCACATCCGGCGCGCCGCCGAACTGATCCCGCCAGAACTCGTGCGTGATGATCAGCACCTGCGCGTTGGCATACAGCATCTCGTCCTCCGTGAACGTGCGCCCCAGCGCCAGCGGCACGCCCAGTGTCGCGAAAAACTCGGGCGACACGCGGTCGCGCTCGATGCGCAGCGGCGACCCCGCGGGCCCGACGATGGCGCTCCCGCGCTGGTGGATCGAGGTCGAGGCAAACGCCTCCAGATGCTCGCGCCGGTCGTAGTAGTTGGGCAGGGAGCTCTGGCTGCGGTCGGCCCCGGCGCCCGGGTAGGAATTGCGCACGATGACCAACCGATCGGCCGCCGGGAACGGCAGCGATCGCACGAGGATCGCGTCGACCACGGCGAAGATCGCGACATTGGCGCCGATGCACAGTGCAAGCGTGAACAGGACGGTGGCCGTGAAGCCGCGCTCCCGCGCGAGACGGCGCAGGGCCTGGCGGACGAGGGTTAGGGGCGCAATCGGGAGGTGCACACCGACTCAACCCCGCTCACCCCGCCGCGGTTGCGGAAATTCTGCACGGGCCTCGTACGCGCCCGCCCCGTGCCGGGCCGCGCAAATCTCCCGTAAAGCGCGCTGCCGGCGTACCCGGCCGCGCTTGCCCGCTTGACCCGAAGCCAATCACTGTCCTAGTGTCCTAGGACAGCCAGGAACGCCTCGCATGCTCTTCCACATCGACTTCAAGACGGGCAAATCCCCCTACCTGCAGCTCGTCGACCAGGTGCGCTACGCCGCGGCGTCCGGTGCGTTGCGCGCCGGGGAGGTCCTGCCGTCGGTGCGCCAGCTCGCGGAAGAGTTGCGGGTCAACCGCAACACCGTGGCCAAGGCCTACGCCGAGTTGGAGAGCCAGGGCGTGATCGAATCGATTCCCGGCAAGGGATGCTTTCTCAAGGAGACGGACACCCCGTTCACGCGCAGCGCCCGGCTGAAACTCCTCGCCAAGGACGTGGATGACGCCGTCGTGACCGCGCACCACCTCCAAATCGACGGCGACGCCCTGCTCGCCCTCGTCAAAGAGCGCCTCGCCTATTTCGCGGCCAAGGCCGCCCTGGACAACGAGTGACCGAACCATGGATACGAACCCCGTCATCGACATTCACGATCTCCATCGCAGCTACGGCCGGCTCGAGGCCGTCCATGGGCTATCGCTCCGCGTCCAGCCGGGGCGCTGCTACGGATTCTTCGGGCGCAACGGCGCCGGCAAGACCACCACGATCAAGTGCCTGCTCAATCTCCTGCGCCCGACGCGCGGCAGCGTGCGGGTCTTCGGCCTCGATCCACGCCGCGACGAAGTGGCGGTGAAATCGCGCCTCGCCTACGTGCCGGATGCGGTCGCGTTCTATCCGTGGATGAGCGTGCGCGAGGTGCTCGACTACCACGCGTCGTTCCGCACGACGTGGAACCGCACGATCGAGACGGATCTGCTCGCGCGCTTCGGCCTGAAGCCGGAGCAGAAAGCCAACGACCTTTCGAAGGGCCAGAAGACGCAGCTCGCGCTGCTCGCAGCCATCTGCCCGGAACCGGAGTTGCTTGTGCTCGACGAGCCGACCTCGGGCCTCGATCCGATCGTGCGGCGCGAGTTCATCGAGACGATCATCGGCGCCTACCAGGCCGGAGACCCCGAGCGGCGCACGATCTTCGTATCGACGCACCTGATTTCCGAGTTCGAGGGGCTGATCGACGAGTTCACCATCATCGACGAGGGCCGCGCGCTGCTCACGCTCGAGGCCGACGAGGCGCGGGCGCGGTTTCGCAAGATCCGGGCACGATTCGCGCAGCCGCCCGACAGCCTGACGATCGCCGGCGCGCTGAGCGTCAAGCAGCGCGGCCGCGAACTCGAGGTGCTGGCCGACGGCGCCAGCGACGCGGTCCTCACACACCTGAAGACCCACTTCCCCGAGGACCTGCAGGTCGAGTCCCTCTCGCTCGAGGAAATCTTCGTCGCCGGGCGCGCGCTCGCCGGGAAGTCGTCATGACCGCCCTGCTCAGAAAAGAGCTCCGCCTGCTCGCGCCGGGCACGGTCGTCACCGTGCTGGCTGCCGGTCTTTTTGCAGTCTGGCCGGACTCGCAGGTGGTGCCGATCTTCGCGCGGGAGTTGCGCGCCATGTTCCTCTCACTCGGCTACATCATCACGATCGTGGCCGTGGCGAACGCGTCGGTCGGGCGCGAGATCGACGACAACACTCTCGCGGGTCAACTTGTCCTTCCGGTCGAGCGACGCACGATGTGGCAGACCAAGGCACTGACGCTCGCCGGAGCGCTTCTGCTTTGCTGGTTAGCCTGGTGGCTCGCCTTTCAAGTCCACTCGTTATCGCGAATCACGCCACATGACCGCGCAGACATGCCACTCTGGTCGGCATGGATTGCGGCTACCGCCTTCGCCGGAGGGCTCGCGATACCGCTTCTCGTTCGCCAGAGCTCCACGGCTTTCGCGGTCATCATCGCGGCGCCTGCGTTGGTCGCCGTCGTCGCCGATTTCACCGCCTCGCTGTTCGCCGGACAGGTCGCAGACACCACGTGTGTCGGCATCGCTCTGGCGGGCTACACGATCGGCGCGATCGCATGGTCGTACCGCCTATTCACACGCGCCGAGGATATCGCACACTCGGAAAAACAGGTGGCGGCGCCGCGATGGATGCAGGCGCGCCTCGGCCTGGCCCGAATCCTGGGGCGCGCTGGATCGAAGTCGGGTAGTCGACGCGCGCTCATCGCCAAGGAACTGCGCTTCTTCGAACCCGTGCTCCTGCTTGGAGCCCTGTTCGCCATCATCCATCTTGGCCTCGTTGGCGCACGCACACTCGCACACGGCTTCAAAGCCAACTCCACCATCGAGTTCATCAGCTCGGAGTTTTGGAACCTTTGGCTGGTGCTGCCTCTGCTCCTCGGTGCGATGGCCGTTGCCGATGAACGCCGCTATGGAACGCATCAGGCTCAGCTCTGCCTGCCCGTGTCGCGGCGGACACAATTTTTCATCAAGATCGGCCTCGGCGCGACCTTGGCCCTGCTCTTCGGTGCCGTGCTCCCACATCTGATTGAAGGCGGACGCAGGCTCCCGGAGTTGCTCGAGCCCACAAGTCCGGTGGTGCGCCACACCCTGCCGGTGATGTGGTCATCCGCGCTCGGCGCACTTGGCCCCGTCGGGAGATTCGTCGCTGTGGTCCCGGCGCCGATCGTGCTCTTCGGCTGCGGTTTTTTTGCGTCGAGCCTGACGCGCCATGTCATGCGCGCCCTCGGACTCGGCGTCGTGTTCGGCGTCGTGATGCTTGCCTACCCAACCCTCGCCCGAGACATCGAGCGGCCCGTGCTCGTTCCGCTGTGGAGCGGTCTGTTGATTCATCTCATCGCATTGCCCGCCTCGCTCGTCGCACTCGTCGCGCTGGCACGCTGGAACTTCAACCATCCGCAACCGGGTTGGCCGCAGGTGCGACGCAATCTCGCCACCGTGGGCGCCACGCTCGTTGCCTCCATCGTCGTGACGACGGTCGTCTACCAGCGCGCCTGGGAGTATATCATGCCGCTTGAGAGCCAACACGGCGCTCCGAGGATCGGCGCGGGGGAGGTCGTCCGTTTTGAAATCAAGACTGCCGGTTTCATCACCACACTGGCGGACGGTCGCACCGCTGTACATCGAATTACTCCGGAGGAACCGACGTTCCTGGACCGACTCGCGAACGAGCGGCGTCTGACGGCCACGGCTGGCGACGGTCCGCTACCCGATGGCGCATGGAAATCGATCGTCGTCTTCGCG
This sequence comes from Opitutaceae bacterium, assembly GCA_014879845.1. Lineage (GTDB taxonomy): Bacteria > Verrucomicrobiota > Verrucomicrobiia > Opitutales > Opitutaceae > JAEWQP01. The sequence goes on along the minus strand of JACSRI010000214.1, from coordinate 37,269 downwards.
GACGCCATCCTCGCGCTCGATCAAACCGGACGTCTCTGGGTCAACACTCGTCACGGGCACGATCCTGAGTCCGGAAACCATCTCCGCCTCGACCGATACGACGCCAGCGAAGACTGGACCGCGCTCGCCCAGCGCTGGGACGGCGGTTACGCGGTGAAGCGTGACGGAACCTTTTGGCGCGTGTGCTCGACGCGGTGGGACAGAGACTCGGGCGCGTTTGCACCGGTCGACCTCGAGCCGCGTCGCCTCGGTGGTTCGAGTGATTGGTCCGACGTGGGTGAATCGGCCTTCCACCTCGTCATCCGGAAGCAAAGCGGCGCGCTCTACATCTCGCCGCCCGACCGCGTCAATCCGCCGGACCATCTGAAACTCGAAGGCATGAGCTCGCTCCTTCAGCCGGTCGACTCGGTGCCGGCTTTACAGGACGGCTACAACACGACCTGGAGGGCACAGCCGAACGGCTGGGCGCCACCTCTTCGTGTCGCACTCACCGCGGATGGCTCGCTCGAGACAACTCCCATCGAAACCAAGGGATTCGAAAGGTGGCCGGCCGCTCCTATTCGATCCGTGGGCGCAGGTTATCGCTGGACCGATTTTGCCTGTGCCGGCGTCCATCTCATCACATTGCGTGACGACGGCACGCTCTGGGTGTGGACCTATTCCAAGCCAAGTCGGGAATCCGAGGTGGTGGAAGTCACGTCCCAACAGCTAAGCCGATCATCCGACTGGACCGCCTTGGTCGCGACCGGCGGGGGCGTCGCCGCTCTCGCGGCCGATGGCAGCATCTGGCACTGGATTTTTGAGACACACTTCCCCCGCGAACCCTTTCGCCCTCTGATCAGGGTTACGCGACGCCCGGAACTCATCGCGAACATTTTCGCGGTGACGCCGTGACGCGGGGTTTGACGACCCGCGCGATCCGATCGTCACGGCCCCATCGGCGCGGCGTAGTCAAGGATGTAGGCCTCGGTCAACACCTCCGCGTCGCTCGTCGCGCCACCCGCATGAACCGTGTAGTTGCCCGGCGACAGGAGCACGAACGTCGCGCAATCGGCCGAATCAGGGACCAGCGAGAAGGCGCCCGCGCTGGCGAACACCTCTTCAAACCCGGGCACTTGACTCGGGGCAGCTGTCCAACTGCCGAAGGTCTGGCTCGCCTGGCCGGGCGGGAAAAGCGTCAGCGTCGGCGCCGCCACCACGACCGGCACACCGTGCTCGAGCAGGCTCGGTCCGACGGCGCGCAGGAGCACCCAGCGACGCTGGTTCCCTCCGATGACAAACCCCGTGATCGCCGTGCGCCCGGCGGAGATCCAGCACCGGTTCGAGACGTTCACCGCACCGCTCTCGGGTTGCGCCGCGAAGAAGGTGAACCGGCTATCCGTATCGATCGTTCCGGAATATGACGTCGTGAAGATCAGCGTGCGCGGCATGAGATCCTCGGAAAACCGCAGCGAGGCCTGATCCGGTTGACTCATCGAGACGGCGTAGGTGTACGTGCCCGAGAGCAGCGTCTGGGGACCGGAGCTGATCGTGTTCCAGAAAATGCGGCGCAACTCCTGGTAGGTCCCATCGCTCCTGAGACTGACGACGATGGAATGCGCGGTGGGGCTTCCTCCCCGATTGGTCAGCTCCAGGTTCAACCAAGTATTTGCCACCGACGGCGGTGCATCCACCGCGACAACACGCGCGCCCAACGCGCACGCGACTGTGCAAGCAAGCAGGGTACGGTTCACAGCGAGGCTGACTACACCTGGTGATCCGCGTCAACAAGCCCGAAGCCCCCCCGCGGGGTCGGATGTAAAGAGATCCGTTCCCCAGGGGCGAATCGTTCTGTCGTAGGCTGGCCGCTTGCGGGCGGCCTACAACAAGCCAGGCAAGAACCAATCCCTCTCCGCGAGCCCTACCGTGCCCCTTTGTCCCCGCGGAAGAAGCGCTGGAAGGGATGCGGCTTTTTCTCGTCACCAGACTTCGGCGACGCCGGGTGAGGCGGCCGTGCCACGCTGGATTTCTCGTGCCGCGACGAAGGCCTCGGCGAGGCCTCCCTACCCGGAGCGGCATGCGGCTTGCCCAGTGCGGCGGCTAGGCGTCGGCCCGGTTGCTGCGCGTGTTGACTGCAAGGCGTGATATGCGGCGGCGGGGTGACATCGGTCGTCTTCTTGCGCCCGTCGAGCAGGCGCGCGGCCATGTCGCCGAGGCCGAGGCGCTGCATGCTGGCGCGGAGCGCGGCCTTCATCTCGGGTTTGTACCAGAAGAAGAAGCTGCGCTGCTCCTGTTTCTCCTCGGGCGTGCGCGCGACGCAGACGGGCTGGCTGTCGTAGGGATGCACGCCGGTGGCGTAGATCTCCGTCGCGACGGTCATCGGCGTGGGCGTGAAGTCCTGCACCTGCTCGAGGCGGAAGCCGAGGTCCTTGGTCTTGAGTGCGAGCTCGGCCATGTCCTCGGGACGCGAGCCGGGATGCGAGCTGATGAAGTACGGGATGATCTGCATCTGCTCCTTTCCCGCCCGCTTCGCCGCGCGGTCGAACTTGGCTTTGAACTTGTAGAAGAGATCGAACGTCGGCTTGCGCATGACGCGCAGCACGTGGTCGCTCGTGTGCTCGGGCGCGACCTTGAGGCGGCCGGAGACGTGGTGCTGCGCGAGTTCGTCGACGTAACGCTCGTGGCTGGCCTTCGCCTGCGGCGAAGCGCCCTTGTCGTGGAGGAAGAGGTCGTAGCGGATGCCGCTCGTGACGAAGGCGTGCTTCACGCCCTCGGTCTCGCGCACGCTCTTGTAGATGTCCAAAAGCGCGGTGTGGTCTGTATCCAGATTCCGGCAGACGTCGGGCCAGATGCAGGAGGGGCGGATGCACTCGTCGCAGATCCACTGCTCCTTGCCCTTCATCTTGTACATGTTCGCCGAGGGTCCGCCGAGGTCGCTGATCGTGCCGCGGAAGTCCGGCATCTGCTTGATCGACTCGACCTCGCGCAGGATCGACTCCTTCGAGCGGCTGGCGACGAACTTGCCCTGGTGGGCGGAGATCGTGCAGAAGCTGCACCCGCCGAAACACCCGCGGTGCATGTTGATCGAGTGCTTGATCATCTCATACGCGGGGATCGGGCCGCGCTTGCGATACTTCGGGTGCGGGAGTCGCGTGTAGGGCAGGTCGAAGGCGGCATCGATCTCGCGCTCCTCCATGGTGGGGAACGGCGGATTGACCACGAGCAGGCGGTCGCCGGTCGGCTGCAGGAGCCGGCGGGCTTTCACGCGGTTGGACTCGGTCTCGATGTCCTTGAAGTTCTTCGCGTAGAGCCCGCGGTCGGCCAGGCACTCCTCGTGCGAGTGGAGGGTGAAGTCGTCCCAATGCTTGTTCTTCGGCGCGGTGGCGCCGGGCGGGAGAAGCACGGCGGTCTGGGGAATTGTCTTTAGCGAGGCGAACGGCACGCCCTGCTTGAGCAGGCGCACGGTCTCCTTGAGCGGGAGCTCGCCCATGCCGTAGACGAGCAGGTCGGCGCCGCTGTCGGCGAGGATCGAGGGTTTGGTCGTATCGGACCAGTAGTCGTAGTGGGTGACGCGGCGCAGGCTGGCCTCGATGCCGCCGATCATCACGGGCACCTCGGGGAAGAGCTCCTTGAGGATTTTCGAGTAGACGGTGGTCGCGTAGTCGGGTCGGAAGCCGTGCTCGCCGCCGGGGGTGTAGGCGTCCTCGCTGCGGAGTTTCTTGGCCGCGGTGTAGCGGTTGACCATCGAGTCCATGCAGCCGCCCGTGACGCCGAAAAACAGCCGCGGCACGCCGAGTTTCTTGAAGTCGCGCAGGTCGTCGCGCCAGTTCGGCTGGGCGATGATGGCCACGCGCAGGCCCTCGGCCTCGAGCATGCGGCCGATCACGGCCGTGCCGAAAGCCGGGTGGTCGACGTAGGCGTCGCCGGAGACGATGATGACGTCGAGCTGGTCCCAGCCGCGGGCCTCGACCTCCTCGCGCGTGGTCGGCAGCCAGCGCCGCGGGTCCCAGACGGGTTCGCGGGTGTAGCCGGCGGCCGGGGCGGTCGGCGCAGGTGTGGAATTGGAGGGTGTACTGGCCAAGGCGGATGGGAAAATGCGGAGCGCAGGGCGCGGAATGCGGAGTGGACGAGCGCAGAAGGTCGGTGGCCGGCGGCGGATTGTCAAAGGCGGGAATGGCCGCAAAGGGGCGCTGAAGGCGCGAAGGGCCGAGCCGGCGGTAGGGGAGTCGTGGTGACCAAACGAGACCCAGAAGAATCTCGGCCGGAACAAATCAGCTTACCCACGAATGGACACGGATGAACTCGAATCAAGCCAGAGCTCCGATCAGGCCTGCAAACCGCGGTCCACCGTCCGTTGATCGGGCGCACTCCCGTTTCCGGGGCTCTCTCCAGATTCGTGTTCATTCGTGTCCATTCGTGGGTACTCCCCAGTTTGGTGGGTCGAGTCGGCCCCTGGCCGCCTGGTTTCGATGCTTCTTCTGCGCCTTCTGAGCCGCTATGCGGCCCATTCTGTCCGGTGGTCGTTCCCCGCCTGGATCGGCTGCCAAGCCAGGATGAACAGATGTCACGATTTGCGGGCATTTTCCGATGGCCCACGGGCCAAGCGCCCCTAATGTCAGGGGGGTTCCACCAACCACTTCTCTCATGAGTACCACCATCGTTGATATCAAAGCGCGTGAGATCCTCGATTCGCGCGGCAACCCGACGGTCGAAGTCGACGTCGAGCTTTCCTGCGGTGCAGTCGGCCGTGCGGCGGTGCCCTCGGGCGCCAGCACCGGCGAGCACGAAGCCCTCGAGCTGCGCGACGGCGCGCTCCCGGCCAAGGCCCTGCCGAAGGGCATCGACGGCAAGAAGCGCTACCTCGGCAAGGGCGTGCTCAAGGCCGTGCAGAACGTGCACAACCTCATCCTGCCCGAGCTCGAAGGCATCGACGCCTGCGACCAGGTGCTCGTCGACAAGACGATGCTCGCGCTCGACGGCACGTCGACCAAGTCCAACCTCGGCGCCAACGCCATCCTCGCCGTCTCGCTCGCGACCGCGCATGCCGCGGCCGAGGCCTGTGGTCTCCCGCTCTACAAATACATCGGCGGCCCGAACGCCAAGGTCCTGCCCGTGCCGATGATGAACATCATGAACGGCGGCGCGCACTCGGACGCCCCGATCGACTTCCAGGAATTCATGATCATGCCGAAGGGCGCCTCGAGCTTCCGCGAGGCCCTGCGCATGGGTGCCGAGATCTTCCACTCGCTCAAGAAGGTGCTGAAGGAAAAGGGCCTGGCCACGGCGGTCGGCGACGAGGGCGGTTTCGCCCCGAAGCTCGAGTCCACCACGGCCGCGCTCGACGCCATCGCCCTCGCGGTGAAGAACGCCGGCTACAAACTCGGCAAGGAGATCTTCCTCGCCCTCGACGTCGCGGCCTCGGAGTTCCACGACAAGAAGAGCGGCAACTACATCTTCAAGAAGTCCGACGGCTCCGTCCGCTCGGGCGACGAGATGGTGGCCTTCTACAAGGACCTCTGCGCGAAGTACCCGATCGTCTCGATCGAAGACGGTTGCGGAGAGAGCGACTGGACGACCTGGAAGAAGCTCACCGACGCCATCGGCGACAAGGTGCAGCTCGTGGGCGACGATCTCTTCGTCACCAACACGGCCTTCCTCAAGAAGGGCATCGATACCGGCACGGCCAACTCGATCCTCGTCAAGGTCAACCAGATCGGCTCGCTCACCGAGACGCTCGACGCCGTCGAGATGGCCAAGGAGGCCAACTACACGGCCGTGATCTCGCACCGCTCGGGCGAGACCGAGGACGTGACGATCTCCGACATCGCCGTCGCGACCAACGCCGGCCAGATCAAGACCGGTTCGCTCTGCCGCACCGACCGCGTGGCGAAGTACAACCAGCTCCTCCGCATCGAGGAAGAGCTCGGCGCCACGGCGATCTACGGCGGCAAGATGCGCTGAGCATCGAGCACCCGCGAACGCCTGTCCTGGTTCGCTCCTGCTTCAACAAAGCCCCGCGCACCCGAGCGCGGGGCTTTTTGTTTCTCCACGGCCGCTGTCGATCCCTGGGTTCGATGCTGTAGTGGACTCGCCCGGCCCGGATTGGCGCGGGAACCGAAACTCATCCGCGAGGTCATCGGGGCAGGCCGCCACGCGCCCATGAAAATCCGCCGCGACGGGCGAGGACGTCGGCCGAGGCGCCGGAGATGCGCTCGGACCGCCGGACACCGGGCGGAATGCGTATCCACGGATCGCCTACCCACGGGCCGTCGCACGCGCCTTCAGCAGCGCGATGCACCGAGGGAACCCGATCGGTGGCTGACCTGGCGGCCTGCGCCGGAGCGGGCTTCGGAGCGGCACTCGACGGCGCGGCCCACCCGTCGCCGTCCGCCGCAGGCCGAAGGCTCGGCAACGGGCGTGTCCCGCACACCGCCCGCCGGGACACCACGACTACAGGCGTCACCCCGCCCGGCCATACGGCCTCCGCGGTAGCCTCGCGCGCGGGGCCACGGACAACACCGTAGGCATTCGTATCCTATTTCTGCCGACGACGTTCCTTCGTCCTTTTTTCATCGCAGACTTGCTACGGCTTTGGAACCCGCGGGCCGATCACGTGACTACCGCACACGCATGAAGCCAGCACCGGCCAATCCCACCGTCCACCTCCCGCCGCACCGCCAGCGGCGGGCGAGGCGTCCACGCTCCACGCGAGCGTCGGATGCCAACCCGGACCTCTAGGGCATGCGTTGCCCGGCCGGACGACTTGCCGAAACACGCGCAAGGCAAGCGTCCCGGCCGGCAGACCAGGCAGAAGGCACCTGCGCCGCCGAGACACCCTCGCGGCATGGGGGAGCCGTGCCTGCGTCCAGGGGTCCGCACGAGCGCGCAAGTCAAGTCCTCCCAGAAATCTCCCGCATCATGAACCTGTTCCACTTCGCCCAGCGCATCACCCGGCTTGACGGCCGCGCGCTCGCACTTGTCGCCACGCTGGCCCTCGGGTGGATGCCCGACGCCTCGGCGGCGCAATTCACCCTGACCTGGTCCGACAACTCGACCAACGAGACCGGATTCAGGATCGAGCGCGCCGCCGGACTCTCGGCCACGAGCGGCTTCGCGGAGATCGCCACCGTCGGCGCCAACACGACCAGCTTCGTCGACGCCGGCCTGCCCAACTCGGCGCCCTACTCGTACCGGCTGCGCGCCTACAACAGCGCGGGCAACTCCGGCTACTCCAATGTCGCCACCGGCACGACACCAGCGGTCGCCAGCAACAGCGCCCCCACCCTCAGCAACATCGCCGATCAGACTCTCAGCGCCGGCTCCAGCACCGGCGCGATCAGCTTCTCGGTGTCGGACATCGAGACCGCGGCGACTAGCCTCGTCGTGTCTCGCAGCTCGAGCAACACCACGCTCATCCCCGTGGCCAACATCGTGCTCGGCGGTAGCGGGAGCAGCCGCACGGTCACGATCACGCCCGCCGCCGGGCAGTCCGGCACGGCCACCATCACGATCACCGTGAGCGACGGCCAGCTCTCGAGTTCCGATACCTTCAACGTCACGGTCGCACCGGCCAGCGGGTCGACGATCGTCACGGCCGCGTCAGGATGGATGAATACAGCCGTCTCGCCGGTCCAGACCGGCGCGTTCACCGCATCGATCGATGTGACGCCGTCGGCGAACAACCTCGACGCGGTCATCGGTTTCTCGCCTGCAACGGTCAGTGGCTACACGCAAGTCGCGGCAATGGTGCGCTTCACCAACACCGGGTCCGTCGATGTGCGAAACGGCGGGACCTATTCGGCCGCCCAGGCCGTATCCTACACCAGCGGCCGGACTTATCGCCTGCGATTCGTGATCAATGTCGCGAGCCGCACCTACTCGGTCTATCTCACGCCGTCGGGAGGCTCGGAAGTGCAGCTTGCATCCGACTACGCCTTCCGCAGCGAGCAGGCCTCGGCCACGAGCTTGGGCAACTGGTGCGCGAGGACGACGACCGCAACGGGATCGATCACGATTGGATCGATGTCGATCACGACCGCGCCCGTGAACACAGCCCCGACGATCTCCAATCTGGCCGACCGAACGATCAACGAGGATGGATCCACCGGGGCCATTGCCTTCAGCATCGGCGATGCCCAGACCGCGGCCGCGAGCCTCACGGTCACGGCCACATCCTCCAACACGGCCGTCGTTCCGGCGGGCAACATCGTGCTGGGTGGCAGCGGCGCGAGCCGCACGGTGACGATGACGCCGGCCGCAAACGCGAGCGGAACATCGACGATCACCGTGCGTGTCAGCGATGGCTCGCTCAGCGCCACGGACACCTTCGTGCTCACCGTCGCAGCTGTGAACGACGCGCCGACCATCAGCAACGTGGCGGACCGCACAATCGACCAAGATGCCACCACCGGAACCATACCGTTCACCGTGGGCGATATCGAAACGAGCGCGGGCAGCCTCACGGTCTCCGCCACCTCCAGCAACTCCACCCTCGTCCCCGCCTCGGCCATCGTGCTCGGCGGTAGTGGCGCCAGCCGCACGATCACCCTCACGCCCGCCAACGGCCAATCGGGGACGGCCACCATCACGGTCACGGTGAGCGACGGATCACTCGTCGCGAGCGACTCGCTTGTGCTCACCGTCCGCGCGGTCAACACGGCCCCGACGATCTCGGCGATCGCCGACAAATCCATCGCGATGAATGGGACCTCCGGCGCCATCGCGTTCACCATCGGTGACGCGGAGACCGCCGCCAGCAGTCTCACCCTGACAGCCAGCGCCTCAAACACCGCGCTCACGCCGCTCCAGAACATCGTCCTCGGCGGCAGCGGGGCGAATCGCACCGTCACGGTCACGCCGGCCGCCTCGTCCACCGGAACCTCGACGATCACGATCGAGGTGAGCGATGGATCGCTCACACAGATGTCGACCTTCGACATCACTGTCGCCACGGCCCTGACCTACGAAGACATCGGCGGGCCGGCAATCGTCGGCAGCCACACGGAGACGGCGTCGGCGATCCAGATTCGCGCCGGCGGGACTGGCATCACGGGCAGTTCCGATCAGTTCCATTTTGGCCGACTGTCGGTCACGGGGGACTCTGAAATGACGGTGCGCGTCGCGAGCCTCTCGTCGTCCGGCAGCACGGCGAAAGCCGGCCTGATGTACCGGGCCAGCACGTTCCGGCGAGCCGCCAACGTCTATGTGTGCGTGACTGCCGGCGGGCGGATCGTGCTTCAGTACCGCCAGAGTTCGGGCGCCACCACACGCCAGAAATACTACACGACGGGCACAGCGCCACGCTGGCTCAAGATCACGCGCATGGGCGACACGTTCTACGCGTTTCACTCGACCGACGGCAGCACGTGGGTGCTCCTCGACTTCATCACTGTCGATCTCCCGGACGCTGCGCTGGCAGGTTTGGCGGTCACCTCAGGCAACAAGTCCACCGCGGCGACCGCGACCTTTGACGGTCTGAGCCTGGACTGATCGCGCCGCGGGCGGCGGCCTCTTCTCAACTCGACTTCACCGCGACGGTCCGAGGTCGGGCTGGGAGGAGGATGGCGCCTTGTGAAATCGACGCAGCAGCTCGCCTGGGGTGATCTCGATGAAGGTCGGCCGACCCGCCGGGCTGGTGTGCGGGGTGTGACAGCGCAGAAGGTCAACGACGAGTGCCTCGAGCGCGGGCGCGGCCATCGGGCCGGCCGCGGCGACGGACGCCCGCGCGGCGGCGGCACGCGCGAGTTCCTCGTCGCTCATCGCCGTCCCCCGCCCACCCGCCTGGCCGCCACGCAGCAACCCGAGAACATCGCGGACAAACACCTCGGCCTCGCCCGGCGCGAGAAACGCCGGCACGCCCTCGATGCGGAAGAAGTCGCGGCCGAACGGCTCGATCTCCACGCCGTGTGCGCGCAGGTGCGCGAGTGAATCACTGAGCGTCGCCGAGGAAACCGGGTCGAGCTCGAGCGGCAGAGGCAGGAGCAGCCGCTGCGTCTCCACGCGGCCGGCACGGTACTGGGCGAGAAGTCGCTCGAACCAGACACGCTCCGACGCGGCGCGACGATCGAGCACGATGAGGCTCCCGCCGTGTCCCTCAAAGAGCGAGTAGCCGCCGTCGAGCGCACTGAGCTGACGCCAAGCCGCGACCCGCGAAGTCGCGGCCGGCGATGGACGAGCGGCGCTGGACGCTGGAGGCAGAGGCCGGGCTGCGCTGGGCAAAGCGCGCGGTTGCGCGGCCGGCGCGAGGTGGTCGACCGAGGACGAGGGCGCCGCGGACGGTTCCGAACGTGCCGGGGCCGACGAGGCCGCGGGAGCGGGAGACGATGATGCCGGCCGAGCTTCAACCTCCGGCTTCGCCCCTCCGTCCTCGGTCCGCGCTCCCCCTCGCAAGGCCGCCAGGACCGTCCGGATCGTGAACCCGCGCACGCGCGATTCGTCGCGGAATCGGACCTCGCGCTTCGCCGGGTGCACGTTCACATCGACGGCCGCGGGATCGAGGTCGAGAAAGACGAAGGCGATCGGGTAGCGGCCCTTCGGGATGAGCGTGTGGTAGCTCTCGAGCAGCGCGTAGGCGAGCGTGCGGCTGTCGACGGGGCGGCGGTTGACGAAGGTGATCATCTCGTGCCGCGTGGAGCGCGCCACGCCGGGCCGGCTGATCAGGCCGCGAAGCGTCAGCGCGTCCTCTTTGGCGTCGATCGGTATCAGCTCTGTGGCGACCTGCCGGCCGAACACCTCGGCAACGCGCTCCTCCAGTGTCGCGCACACGGGCGAGCGGAAGATCGTGCGCCCGTCCTCGATGAGCGTGAACGACACCTGCGGACTCGCCAGCGCGTAGAGGCGCGTGTGGTGGATGAGGTGCGCGGCCTCGGTCGCGTCGCTCTTGAGAAACTTGCGCCGCGCGGGCACGGAGTTGAAGAGGTGCGAGACGGTGATGCGCGTGCCCACCGGCATGCCACAATCGCGCACGTGCACGATCTTGCCGCCGTTGACCAGGATCTCCGTGCCGTTTTCCGAGGCGGCGTCGCGCGATTGAAGCGTGAAGCGCGACACGCTCGCGATCGAGGGCATGGCCTCACCCCGGAAGCCGAAGGTGCGCACGTGATCGAGGTCGGTCGCCTCGCGGATCTTGCTCGTGGCGTGGCGCTCGAGGCAGAGCAGCGCGTCGTCGCGTGACATGCCGCAGCCGTCGTCCTCCACGCGGATGAATGACCTGCCGCCGTGGTGAAACTCCACCTCGATGCGCGTGGCGCCGGCGTCGAGGGAGTTTTCCACGAGCTCCTTCACGATCGACGCTGGCCGTTCCACCACCTCGCCAGCGGCGATCTGGTTGGCGACACGATCGGAGAGGATGCGGATGGCGGGCATGCTGTTCAGCAAGGCAGGGAGGCCTCCCTACCCTTGGTCGCTATGCTGCGGATGTCGCGCACCATCCTAGGCATCCTCCGCCTTCTTCCCATCCTTCGAGGCCGGCTCGCTCGCAGCCGGGAGCACCAGGCTCGCAAGATACGTGAACCCACGGAACGCGCGCAGGTTCACGCCGCCGAAGAGGGCGCGGTCGGCGCCGACGCGGGCGTTGGACGGCAGCCGGACGACGCGCACCATGACAAAGAGCGCACATGCGATCGTGACCGCGAAGAAGACCTGGAACGCGACGACATCGACCGACGGCGCGTCGGTGTGTCCCTTGATGAAGAGGCCCCAGATCGCGGGCGAGAATCCGCTCACCACGGCCGTGACCGCGCCCTGGACGGAAAACGCGAGCGTGCGGTTCTCCGTGCCGACGACGAGCGGCAGGTACTTGTTCGCGGCGCTCGCCCAGCACGAGGCCGCCACGCCGACGCCAAAATACGCCACGCCGATCGGCACGAGCCCGTCGGTCCAGCCACGCAGCACGCCGATCCAAAACGTCGCGACCAGGATGTAGATGACGAGCGCCAGCGCGAAGAACGGCTTCGAGCCGAGGCGGTCGACGTGATTGCGGATCGAGAACGCGCCGCAGATCACGCCGAGGTACTGCAGCAGCGTGAAACCCACCACCGCCGAGGCCGAGAGCTGCGGCACGACCTTCAGGTAGTAGGCGCAAAACGGCGGGATGGCCGAGATGGCGACGCCGTTGACCACGCCGATGACGAGATAGCGTCGAAACGGCCCCGGCTGCGCGACGATCCGCGGCGACTCGCGCACGACGGTCGCGAGCGGCAGCGCCGACGGCCTGGGCGCGTCCGGCAGGCGCGAGAGCGCGTAGTAGGCCAGCCACGACCCGATGAAGGCGAAACCATACTGCAGGAGAAACGCCTGGTGCAGCGGCATCACACGCAGCGAATACCAGCACACCAGCAACGTGCCCACGCCGGCGATACCCGAGGCGACCTGCTCCAGGGAGAAATAGCGGCCGCGGTTGCTCTCGTTGAGCAGGGCATTCATCCACGGCTGCCAGGCGCATGCGCCGATCGAGCGGAAGAAGGTGAAGAGAAACAGGCTGCCGATGAAGATCCACACCATGCCGGAGCCCGGCCCGGGGTTCATCCAGGCGAGCGCAACCGGCGGGAGCAGGAAGAGACTGCGCGCGCCCCACCCCGAGAGCATCATGCCCTTGAATCCGTAGCGCGGGAGAAAGGCGGTCGACAGCACCTGGATCGGCGTGAGGACAAAAACGAACGAGTAAGCGAGGCCGACCGCGGCGGCCGAGGCGCCGAGCTTTTCCGCAAACAGCACCATCGGCGTCCCCAGCGCGACCTGCCAGGTCATCGCGTTGAAGAAGTTGAATGCGATGGCGGCGTGCACGCGGCGGAGCGAGGCCGGATGGACCGAACCGTCGGAAGTGGGCACCGAGGTCACAGCGCTTCTAGCGGAGTTCCACAGAGAGACGTGGCGATGGCGCCGATGACGAACGGCCGCACGATCGACCGGAGTTCGCAGCCGTTGACCGCTCTGTGAACTCTGTGCCTCGCCCGTGCACTCTGTGACCCAATCTCCGGGTCATGGCGCTCACGCCTTCCTGTCCAGTCCGAGCTTCTTGCGCCAGCGCCGGAGTTCCGCCTTCACCCGCGTCGGACCGGGCATGCCGATGCCGCCGCGGCGGGTCATGGCGCGGTCGAGATCGAAGACTTCGCGCCAGCCTTCCTTGAAGCCCGGGTGCACCTTCACCGCTTCGGCCTGCGGCACGTCGGGCAGCACGCAGCCGAGTTTTTCCGCCGCAGCGACGAGGCCGCCCACGGCATGGTGTGCCTCGCGAAACGGCACGCCGCGCAACACGAGCCAGTCGGCAAGGTCGGTCGCGAGCAGCGCCGGATCGGCCACGGCCGCGACGCAGCGCGCGCGCTTCACGCGCAGGCCGCCCATCGCGCCGTCGGCCACCTCGAGGCAGAGCGCGAGCTGGTCGAAGCTGTCGAAGGCCGGCACCTTGTCCTCCTGCAGGTCGCGGTTGTAGGTCAGCGGCAGGCCCTTGACCATGGTGAGCAGGGTCTGGAGGTTGCCCTGCAGGCGCGCGGCCTTGCCGCGGATCAGCTCCATGGCGTCGGGGTTGCGCTTCTGCGGCATCAGGCTCGAGCCCGTGCAAAATGCGTCGGACAAGTCGACAAAGCCAAACTCCGCGCTGCTCCACAGGATCATGTCCTCGGCCAGGCGCGAGAGGTGCACGCCGGCGAGCGCGCAGGCGGAGGCGAACTCGATGAACACGTCGCGGTCGGCCACCGCGTCCATGCTGTTGGTCGTGACGCGCACGCGGCCGCGCTCGTCGACGAAGCCCAGGGCGCGCGCGGTGTACTCGCGGTCGATCGGCAAGGTCGTCCCGGCGATGGCACCGGCGCCGAGCGGGCAGACATTGGCGTGGGCGCGCACCTCGGCGAAGCGGCCGGCGTCCCGGTCGAGCATCTCGACGTAGGCCAGCAGGTGGTGCATGAGCGACACCGGTTGCGCGCGCTGCAGGTGCGTGTAGCCGGGCACGAGCACGTCGGCGTTGGCCTCGGCCAACTGCACGAAGTTGGCCTGGAGGTGGCGCACGCGCGTCATCAGGGCTTCGCAGGCGTAGCGGAAGAACAGACGGACGTCGGTGGCGACCTGGTCGTTGCGCGAGCGGGCGGTGTGGAGGCGGGCGGCGGCGGGCACACGCTTGGTGAGCGCCTGCTCGATGTTCATGTGCACGTCCTCGAACTTCGTCTCCCAGACGAACTTCCCGGCCGCGATCTCGGCGGCGATCTCGTCGAGCCCGCGGTGGATGGCGTCGCGCTCGGGCGGCGTGAGCAGACCGACGTGCGCGAGCATGGCCGAGTGGGCCTTGTTCACCGCGATGTCGAACGGAGCCAGGCGCTTGTCGAACGACACGGATTCGCTGAACCGGAGCATGAGCTCCGCGGGTCCGGTGGAGAAGCGGCCGCCCCAGGTGGCTTGGGCGGCGGGAGAGAGCTGCGACTTGGCCTTGGCCATCCGGGAAGGGTTTTGGCGGCCGGCGGCGGTGGCAACGCGAAACGCGGCCGGCCCGGCGCCCCGCCCGGCCGAAGTGCCAACAATCCGGAGGTGGCGCGGACGACGGTCGCTGGCGGTATCGGCACCCGGATCGAACATGTGACAAACCCCGCACGTCGAGGCTGGGCGTTCGATCTGGGTTGTTCTGCGTTTCCGCTCGGCGCGTCGCGCCACCACCGCCCCGGCTACTCGTCGTCGCCGAGCGCGAAGTTCACCTGCGTGATCCCCGCCTGCGCGCACGCGTCCATGACCCGAACGATGCGCTGATGGGGCGTTGCCGGATCGGGCGCGATCGTCACCGCCGCGGTCGCCTTGCTGGCCTCGCTCGCCTGGCGAAAGCGCGTGAGCATCCCCGCCAGTTGCGTAAGGCGCGCGGCCGCCGGCGTATCGTAGGCGTAGTCGTTGACGATCACCTGCCCGTCGGCGCGGATCTCGATGATCTGCTCGTCGGGGAAATCGATCGCCTCGCTCGTCTCGGCCACGCCGGGGAGCAGGAAGCTGATGTCCGCCTCCTGCTTGTGGATCGTCGTGCCGACCATGAAGTAGATGAGCAGCAGGAAGACCACGTCGATCATCGGCGCGATCTGGAAGATCGCCGGCGGCAGCGGTTTCTTCTTCAGGCGGATCGCCATCGCTCAACCTTCCTGATGCGTGGAGTAGATCACGTCGTACGCACCCGCCGCCGCGCAGGTGCGCAGGACGCGTCGTATCACATCGAAGCGTACGGTCCCGTCGGCACGGACGTGAAGCCGGGTCTTCGGGTTGGCCTGCATGGCGCGGCGCACGCGCTCGCCGAGCGCGGCCTCGTCGGCCTTTTCCGCGCCCAGGTAAAGCGAGCCGTCCGCCGTGATGGAAATCGTGGCCCGGTCCGCCAGATCCTCCGGCACCGTGCTCTCGGTCGAGGCCGGCAAGTCGACCGGCATGGCGCGCTCCGCCTGGGAGAGCGAACTCACGCACATGAAAAACACCAGCAGCAGGAACACCATGTCGATCATGGGTGCCATCTGGAAATCCTCGGCGGGGGTCTGACGCCGGCGTATCCGCATCGCGGAGCGGATCGTGGCGCAGGCCGCAGGTCCAAGGCAAGCGCGGGATGAGCGCCATCGCGGCGTTTGGCAAACGCGGCAACAGTCGTGCGCCGTGTGTATCCGTGGCCGCGCCTGCCAAGCGCGGCTCGGACGCCAACTGACTCACGCCCCCAGGATCGCCTCGTAGCCGGCCCGGTAGTCGGGATACCGCGGCGACCAGTGCAGTACGCGCTTGAGTCGGGCGTTGCTGATGATCCGGTCGGGCACCGGGCCGCTGCGCCCGCGCACGGGCGAAACACCCGATGGCGGCGGCTCGGCCAGGTCGTGCGCGAACTGGGGCGGCGCCACACCCAGCTGCTGGGCGAGCCAGGAGGCAACTTCGCCCTTCGGAGTCGGTGTGTCGTCAGCGACGTTGAAAACCGTGCTCCCGATGCCCGCGGGCGCGAGCAGGCACGCGACGATCGCACCGACGATGTCGTCGCGGTGCGCGAGGTTGAGGCGATGCGCACCGGTGCCGGGAAAGAGCGTCGCGCCGGAGCGCAGTTGATCGACGAGATAGTGCCGGCCCGGGCCGTAGATCCCGGCGAGGCGCAGGATGAAGACGCGGCGAAACTCCGTCGCCTCCCGCACGAGTCTCTCCGCGACGAGGAGCGGCTCCGCCGCCTCGGACCCGCCGCCCGTGGCCGATTCTTCGGTCACGACCTCGCCTCCACCCTGTCCATACACGCTCGTGCTGCTCGTGTAGACATAGGTCGCCGGCACACCGTGCGCCGCCCAGCGCAGGATGCTTTTGGTGCCATCGACGTAGGAGCGCCAGTAGCCGGGCAGGCCGCCGCCGCCCGAGCTCACGCAGTTGACGACAAGATCCTGCTCGCGCGACACCGTCTCGTGCCAGTCGTCTCCCGCGAGGTCGGCGGCGACGACCTCGACACCGTGCGCGCGCAACTCCTCGCCGCGCGCGGCATTGCGCGTGAGAGCCAGGACATGCCAGCCGCGATGCCGCGCCTCACAGGCAAGGGCGCTGCCGACGTAGCCGCAGCCAAAGATGGCGAGGCGCTTCGGCGCATGACCGTGGCTGGGCGCGGCGTGATTCATGGGCGGGGACGAGTCTTGTCCCGACATCCCGCCCGTGTCAAAAGACGGCATGGCAAATCCGACAAAGACCGCCCTGATCGTCATGCCCGAGGGTGTGGAGGAAGTGGAAGCCATCACCCCGATCGATCTGCTTCGCCGCGCCGGCGTCGATGTGACCGTGGCCAGCCTGAGTGACGAGCCACGCGTGACCGGACGGACCAATATCGTGATCGGCACCGACACCGCCCTCGCCTCCGTGGCCGGCCGCATGTACGACCTCCTTCTCATTCCGGGCGGTCCGGGGGTGCGCCACCTGCGAGCCTCGTCTGTCGTGATCGATCTCGTGAAGAAACATGCCGCCGCCGGCCGCTACGTGGCCGCGATCTGCGCCGCGCCGACCGTGCTCAAGGATGCGGGCATCCTCGGTGCCCTCCCGCACACCGCGCACTTCTCGGTCGAGAATGAGTTGCCGCACATGCGCAAGGACGTCGCCGTCGTGCGCCACGGCCACATCATCACCTCGCGCGGCGCCGGCACGGCCGTGCCCTTCGCACTCGAGCTGATCCGCGCGCTCGTCGACGACGCCGCGGCGAAAAAGGTCGCCGACGCGATCTGCTATCCGAACTGACACCGATCCGTTTGAACCACAGAGGACACCGAGAGCACAAAGGAAGGCAGGAAACAACGGAGCCGCGAGGAGGCGCAGAAGGCGCAAGACCGAGTCTTTCACTCTGGGCCCTCTGCGCCTCGTTGCGTCCCATCCGTCCTTCTTTGTGCCTTCGTGTCTTTGTGGTTAGGCTCCAAATCTCCAAACACGGCTGACATGCAGACCCACTACGATTTCATCGCGATCGGCGGCGGCAGCGCCGGGTTCAATGCCGCGCGCGCGGCCACACGCTTCGCGGATCGTGTCGCGATCATCGACGGCGCGAAGGACCTCGGCGGCCTGTGCATCCTGCGCGGTTGCATGCCCTCAAAGACGCTGATCTACACCGCCGAGGTGCTGCATCACGCACGCCACGGCGCGACGCTCGGCCTCGATATCCCGAGCGCCGCGGCCAACATGCGCGCCGTGCTCGAGCGCAAGCGCCGGATCATCGGCGAGTTTGCCGACTTCCGGAAACAACAGCTCGAGTCGGGCAAGTTCACGCTCATCCGCGCCCAGGCCCACTTCGTCGGACCGAACCGGCTTGAACTCTCCGACGGCACGCTCGTCACCGCCGACCGTTTCCTCATCGGCACCGGCTCGCGCATCGCCTGGCCGGCCGTGCCGGGGCTGCGGGAGTCCCAGCCCTGGACGAGCGACCAGGTCCTCGACCTCGATTTCCTGCCCGAGTCGGTCATCGTGCTCGGCGGCGGCGTGGTCGCCTGCGAACTCGCGCACTACCTCGTCCGCATGGGCGCGAAGGTGATCCAGGTCCAGCGCAGCCCCCACATCCTCAAGGAGAACAGCCCCGACGCCTCCGCCGCGGTCGAACGCGCCCTGCGCGCGGACGGCATCGAACTCTTCACGGGCACCCGGCTCACGCGCGTCGCCTTCGACGGTGCCGAGTTCGCCGTGTCGTTTGAACACGAGGGACGCGAGGTCGTGCGGCGTGCGCGTCATTGCCTCAACGCGCTCGGCCGCGAACCGCACACGGCGCTGCTCGGGCTCGAGGCCGCCGGCATCGAGACGCTCGCGAGCGGGCACATCCGCACCAACGAGTACCAGCAGACGACCAATCCCGCGGTCTACGCCGCGGGTGATTGCGCCGGCCCGCATGAGATCGTGCACGTCGCGATCCAGCAGGCCGAAGTCGCGGTCAAGCACGCCTTCGCCCAGCCGGTCGAACCCGTCGACTACGGCACCCTGCTTTCCGTCACCTTCACCGACCCTCAGCTCGCCACGGTCGGGCCGACGCAACCGCAACTCGACGCCGCCGGGATCCCCTACCTGGCTGCCTCGTATCCGTTCGATGACCACGGCAAGTCGATCCTCATGGAGGCGAAGATCGGCCACGTGAAGGTCCTGGCCGACCCGACCTACGGCCGGGTCCTCGGCGCGGAGATCGTCGGACGCGATGCCGGCGAGCTGATCCACATCTTCTCCGTCGCGCTCGCGGCCCGGCTCACGGTCTTCGACCTGCTCAAGGCGCCGTGGTATCATCCGACGCTGGCGGAGATCGTCACCTACCCGCTCGAGGAGATCGCGGAGAATATCGGGCAAGGCTGAGATCGGAGGGAGTTGGAACCCCTTCCTTTCTCTAGACCTCAAAGACTGAACCACCCGATCAGCGTCGCGGCGATGGCCACGCCGGCGGCGGCGAGCGACTCGCCGGCGATCAGGCCGGAGGCGACCGGGATGGAGTATCCGTCGGCCGTGCGCGCGCTCAGGCGGCGCCAGACCAGCACGAGGATCGCGCCGATGAGAAACGCCTGGGCATCCTTGAACTGCATGACCCACGAGAGTCCCAGGCCCATCGCCGACGGGATGAACGGCGCGAGGCGCGGCGCCAGCCTCGACGCGAGCGGGATGGCCACGCCGACGAGCGCGCCGATCACGATGGCCCAACGCGCGCTCATGGGCAGCTGGTCGATGCCGCCGCCCGCCAGCACCTCAGCCACCGCGCGCCACATGTTCGTCGCGGGCGGGCTGTAGGACTCGAGCGTCTCCTTGTTCGGGATCATCAGGTACCAGGCCGGCACGACCGAGACCGTGCCGAAGAAGATGCCGACGAATTGCGCGATGAACTGCTTGCGCGGATTCGCTCCGAGCATGTAGCCGCTCTTCAGGTCGGTGAGCAGGTCGGCACTGGCCGAGGCGGCGTTG
Organism: Opitutaceae bacterium; assembly: GCA_014879845.1. GTDB lineage: Bacteria > Verrucomicrobiota > Verrucomicrobiia > Opitutales > Opitutaceae > JAEWQP01. The sequence continues at coordinate 17,916 of JACSRI010000214.1, read as the reverse complement.
GCGGCGCAGCCGGCGGACATGAGGTTGTGCGGAATGTTGCCCGGCGAGAACGCGGCGAAAAGCAGCTGCATCACCTTGCCCATCGCGCCGATCGGCGTGGTGTCGGTTTCGCCCGTCGCCCGTGCCGCGACCATCGATAAAACCATCGATGCGGCGATCGCGACCAGGCCGAGCCAGGGACTCAGCCCGAAGGCAAAATACTGCACCGTGAGCATGCCCAGCGAGATCGGGATGAGCCCGGCCACGAGCCAGCTCACGGGCACGTTGATGGCGGTGAGCCGCGCCTCGGCGTCGGACACGGCTGCCTTGCGCCGCAGCCCGGAAAAGGCACGCGCGATCGTCTGCCACTGCAGCGCGAAGGCCGCGAGGCTGGAAAACACCATCACCGACGTCCCGCCCCACAGCGCCCAGCGCGGGAAATGGTAGATCGTGTCGCCGCCGACGATCGGGATCGACACGAGGTACGCTGTCTCGCCCGCGTGCGCGAGGTCCATGGCCGCGAGCGCCGGTCCGATCCAGAAATAGAGCAGCGCGGCACCCGCGAACATCGAAAGCGACACGCGCAAGCCGACGATCATGCCCGCGCCGATGAGCAGCAGGCTCGGCTCAAAACCGAAGCCCAGCATCGAGCGCCCGTTGAGCGACCAATATCCTCCCGCGGGCAGGAGATCGGGCAGTCGGATCGGCACCCGCTGGAAGAAGTGGTCGAACGCCTTGATCGCACCCTCCGGCGCCTTGAGCAGGCCGGAGAGGATGCCGGCGATGAAGCCGGCGAGCAGCACGTAGGCCTTGCGCACCGCATCGGCGCCGTGGCTGTAGAGACTGCGTAGCGTGGTGGCCGCGGCGACGCCGCTGGGAAAGGCGAGCTTCTCGCGGTTGATGAGCTGGCGTTTCATCGGCACGGCGATGAACACGCCGAGCGCCGCCGTGAAGAGCGTGAAGCCAGCCACCGCCCACCACGGCTGGTGGTAGCCCTGGATGAGCAGGAGCGCGCCAAACGCGGTCGCGATGGTGTTGCCCGTCGCCGCGCCGGCCGACGACGCGGTCGAGGCCATGCAGTTGTTCTCAAGGACCGACATGGGCGACACGCGCCCGGCCGTGAACAGCCGCAGGAGGTTCCAGAGCGTGAAGGAGATCACGACCGACGTGATGGCCACGCCGAAGGACCAGCCGATCTTCACGACGGTGTAGAGATTGGCCGCACTCATGGCCATGCCGATGACACCGCCGGTCAGGACGGCGCGCCAGGTGAGCTGCGGAACCGTATCGCCGCGATAGACCTGCTCGTGCCACTGCACCTCGGTCGTGGCGGGGTCGGCGGCAATGGCGAAGGTGTCGCGGGACGATCCGGGTTCGACGTCGGAGACTGAAGAGACTGGCTCGGGGCCGGAGTTCGGCTGGGAGGACATGCGAGGGAGTGGTGCGGTCGCATGCCGGTCGGGGGAGTCCGGCAGACGGGGAGAATTCTCCGTATTCGCTACGCGGGGGCGCCGAGCGAGGCGACAGAAATTCGGTCGGGGAAAGACCTGAGAGCGCGAGGCGTGCCGCCGCGTCGGGACGGCGTCCCTGCCGGCTCGTTCGCCAACAGGACCGGCCGGCGCCCAGGCCGGCATCCTTCCCTCCGATTCGGGCAGGCACGGAGGCCTGCCCCACGGGCTACGGGCGCTGCAGAGCTTCCGCGGGCAGGAGCGTGCGATGGATGCGCACCTCGCGGATCAATCCCTTGTACCAGGAGACTTGATTCAGCCGCGCCCCGAGCGAGATCCGTCCCGTCGTGAACGGCTGCAAGGCGACCGGCCCCTCGCTCTCGAGCACGCCGTCGACGTAGTGCTGCATCATCCTGCCGTCGTAGCGCAGCGCCACCCAGTGCCAGCGATCGGTCGGATGAGTCTTGGTGCGATCGATCAGCGTGCGCCGGTTGGCGTCATCTTCGCGCAGGAATGTATCGAGCGTCCAGGCGTCCGGGCCGACCATGCGCAACTCGAGCAGCAGGCGCCGCCCGGCGTCGTCCTGGATGTGGAGAAACCGCTGCTCCTCCGGTCCGCCCGAGGCCGGCGCGATGAGCATCTCGATGGCAAACGCCTGCACCCCGGTGAGCGGATTGCAGCTCGCGACCAGGCCGTCGTCGACGCCGTCAAAGGCCAGCCCCTCGTGACCTGCGAGCGACGCCACGCCGGGCGCGCCGAGCAGACTCACACGATCGGGGCGATCGGCGAGGACCGCACGGTCGAGGACGAGCACGGCCGTCGTGGTATTGCACCAGTCGGGCGGCATCCAGGGCGAAGAACAGAGGAGCGTGAGGACGGCGAAAGACTGGAACGGGCCCATGCAGGAGACCGCGAGAAACGGGGTATGGGGTGGTATGGGGAACTGCGGGACCGGCGGCCTGGAGTGAAAGCCGCCGGCCCGACAGGAGGTCACTTCAACTCGAGGACCACAACTGATTTCGCCGGCAGGGCGACGGAAAGCGTCTCGCCCGTGAGTTTGGCGCCGTTGAAGACGCCGGGCTTCACCGCCTGAGGCGCGCCGAACGAGTTGTGCGCATTCATCGCATCGGCGGTGAGCACGCGGCCGGTCACGCCCTTCGCGGCCATGCCGGTGACGCGCAGCGCGACGTCGAGCGCGCGGTTCGGGTCGGTGTTGACCAGGGAGACATGCACAACGCCGGCGGCGTCGCGCGAGGCCGAGGCGCTGACCGCCGGGATGGCCTTGCCGTCGAGCGTGTAGTCCGGCGTGACCAGGTCGAGACGCAGCGCCGTGGCGTCGTGGTGCACGGTGAACATCTCGAACACATGGTAGGTCGGCGTGACGATGAGCTTCTCCTTGTCGGTGAGGATCATCGCCTGGAGCACGTTGATGATCTGCGCGATGTTGGCCATGCGCACGCGGTCGGCGTGCTTGTGGAATATGTGCAGGTTGAGGCCGGCGACGATGGCGTCGCGCAGCGTGTTCTGTTGGTAGAGGAAACCGGGGTTCGTGCCGGGTTCGACGTCGTACCAGGTGCCCCACTCGTCCACGATCAGGCCGACCTTCTTCTCCGGGTCGTGCTTGTCCATGACGGCGGAGTGCTTGGCGATGTACTCGTCGATCTTAAGCGTGCGCCAGAGCGTGGTGTGCCAGGCGGCCTCGTCGAACTGCGTGGCCGAGCCCTTCGAGCCGCTCCACGAGCCGGTCGGCAGCGTGTAGTAGTGCAGCGAGAGGCCGTTCATCTGGCGGCCGGCGATGTCCATGAGCGTGTCACTCCACTCGGTGTCGTCGCCGCTCGGGCCGCAGGCGATGCGGAAGAGCCGGTTGCCGCCGTAGTTCTTCGCGAAAGTATTGTACCGGCGGTAGACGTCGGCGTAGAAGGCCGGACGCATGTTGCCGCCGCAGCCCCAGTTCTCGTTGCCCACGCCGAGGTATTTGACCTTCCACGGCTCGGCGCGGCCGTTGGCCTTGCGCAGGCGCGTCATGGGCGAGTCGGCGTCGGAGGTCATGTATTCGATCCACTCCATCATCTCCTGCACTGTGCCGCTGCCGACATTGACGGAGATAAATGGCTCGGCGCCGATCTGCTCGCAGAGGTCCATGAACTCGTGCGTGCCGAAGGAGTTGTCCTCCACCACGCCACCCCAGTGGGTGTTGATCATGGACGGGCGCTTCTCGCGCGGGCCGATGCCGTCCTTCCAGTGGTATTCGTCGGCGAAGCAGCCGCCCGGCCAGCGGAGCACGGGCACCTTGATCGCCCTGAGCGCGGCCACGGTGTCGTTGCGGATGCCCCGGGTGTTCGGAATGGGCGAGTTCTCGCCGACCCAAATGCCCTCGTAGATGCAGCGGCCGAGGTGTTCGGAGAAATGGCCGTAGAGATGGCGATCGATGACCGCGCCGGGCTGGTCGGCGCGCAGGACGCCGCTCACGCGGCTATCGGGCGCCGGCGCGGCCGCGGGCGCGTCGGCGGCGAGGAGTGCCGGTGCGGCGAGAGCCAGGCCGGCAGCGAGGAGGATGGAGTGTTGCACGAGTTTCATGGATACGAAGTAAAACTGGCCGCGCGCGACCGGGGCGCAAGGCCGGGTGGATTCAGACAGGAGAATGAACCAAGATCCCGCAGACAAACCTGGCCCCGGGTCTCCAGGACGGCGCCGATTCGGGCACTTGGCGCCTTGGATGATCCCCAGAAGCCAGACCCGGTGGATGGAGGCACGCGGCGGGCGGGCGCGCCATCATCCGTTCCTATCCGCGGAATCCGGGGGTCCAACTGCACACGTGGAATGAACGATACCGCGTCGACGCGCGGAAAAACGAAAGCCCCGGTTTCGGCCGGGGCTTTCGGAAGACAGGCAAGGGAACGTGCCGCGGCCGGACCTAGTTCAGCCAGAAGCTGAAGTAGGTATACATGCCGAGCACGAGCACGAGAATCAGGCCGGCGAGGAGCTTGTTGCCGGTGTCCCAGCTCTCGCGGATCTCCGCACCGTAGACCTGATGGATCGACCCGTAGGTGAGCCCGTGAGTCTTCTCGCGCGACGGCGGCGCCGTGAGCAGAGACACGACCACGAGAATCACCGCACTGGCGAGGAAGAGCGCGCCGGTGGCGTAGAGGAAGTTGAAGTCCCCGATGGAGGCGAGCAGGGCCGGGCTCTCGATCTTGCCCGCGCCGTAGAAGGTCTGGAGCGTGAGCTTGATGATGCCGAGGATGAAGCCGCCGACCAGGGCCCAGGTGGCACCCGCCGAGTTGATGCGCGGCCAGGCCATGCCGATGATGAACACCGCCGTGATGGGCGGCGCGAGGTACCCCTGCACGCTCTGCAGGTATTGATAGAGGCCGCCGCCCGAGACCTTGGCCATGACCGGGATCCAGAGGATACCGAGCACCACGATCAGCGCGGTGGTGAAGCGACCGACATTGAGCAGGTGGCGCTCGGGGCGGCCCGGACGGAGCTTCTCGTAGATGTCGACCGTGAAGAGCGACGCGCTGGAATTGAAGAGCGAGGCGAGCGAACTCATGAGCGCGGCAAGCAGGCACGCCACGATCAGGCCGCGGATGCCCGCGGGCAGCAGGGCCTTGACCAGCGTGGGGAACACCTGGTCGCCATCGATGGGGCCAACCACCTCGCCGCCGACGATCTTGGGCGGGAGGGTGATGATGCCCTTCTGGTGCAGGGCCCAGCCGATGAGGCCGGGGACGAGGAAGATCAGCACCGGCCAGATCTTGAGCAGACCGCCGAAGAGCGAGCCGCGGCGGGCGGTGGCGAGATCCTTGGCCGAGAGCGCGCGCTGCACGATGTACTGGTCGGTGCACCAGTACCAGATGCCGATGATGGGCGAGGCGATCATCACGCCGAGCCACGGGAAGCCGGGGTCGGTGAGCGGACGCCAGAGGGCGAAGTTTTCCTTGTTGGCCTTGCACATCGCGACCAGTTCACCCCACCCACCCAGCTTGGAGAGGCCGATGTAGGTGATGACAAACGAGCCGAAGAGGATGATCACGGCCTGCGGCGTGGCGGTGTTCATGATCGCGCGCATGCCACCGAAAACCGTGTAGATGCCGGTGATGATCACCGTCGAGAGGGCACCGATCCAGAAGGCGTTGGCCGTGAAGCCACCGATCGTCAGCGAGATCTCGGGGAGCAGGGCCTGGAAGACGATCGCGCCGGCGTAAACCGTGACGCTCACCTTCGTGAACACATACGCCACGAGCGACACGCAGGACAGCACGAGGCGGGTGCGAGCGCTGAAGCGCTTTTCCAGGAACTCAGGAATCGTCTGCACGCCGGACTTGTAATAGAACGGCACGAAGAAGCCCGCGAGGACGATGAGACACCACGCGTGCAGTTCCCAGTGCGCCATCGCCATGCCGGTGAAGGCGCCCTGACCGGCGAGTCCGACGATGTGCTCGGAGCCGATGTTGGACGTGAAGATCGAGGCACCGATGACCACCCAGCCGGCGTTTCTTCCGGCGAGGAAGTAGTCCTTGGTATCCTTTTGGTGGCGACCATACCACCAGGCGACCCAGCCGATGAGGCCGAAGTAGAGTGAGATGACAATCCAGTCTAGCCAGTGCATAGAGTTCCTTGGGGAGAAGGCGGGTCAGCGCGTGCTGAAGCGGTAGATGATGGTGTTCTTGTAGGTCTCGCCCGGGCGCAGGACCACGGACGGAAACTGCGGCTTGTTCGGCGAGTCGGGATAGTGCTGCGGCTCCATGCAGAATCCGGTGCGGTGCTGGTAGGCCACCCCACCCTTGCCCTTGATCGTGCCGTCGAGGAAGTTGCCGGCGTAGAACTGCAGGCCCGGCTCGTCGCTGATCACGAGCATGAGGCGGCCGGACGTGGGCTCGTAGACGCTGGCGTGCAGCCCGAGTTCGCCCGGCTGCTTGTCGATGACCCAGTTGTGGTCGTAGCCCGGGCCGTACTGCAGCACGGTATCGGGATCGTTGATGCGGGCGCCGATCGTGGTCGGTTTGCGGAAGTCGAAGGGCGTGCCCTCGACGGACGCGAGCTCACCGGTGGTGATGAGCGTCTTGTCGACCGGCGTGGTCTTCGAGGACGCGATCATCACCTCGTGGCCGAGGATGTCGCCGTCGCCCTGGCCGCGGAGGTTGAAGTAGGAATGGTGCGTGAGGTTGACGACCGTGGGCTTGTCGGTGACGGCGGCGAAGGTGAGCTTAAGCTCATTGTTGTTCGTCAGCGTGTAGACCGCCGTAACCTGCAGGTTGCCGGGGAAACCTTCCTCGCCGTCCTTGCTCAGGTAAGTGAGCTCGAGCGCGGCGCCCTCGGCCGACTCGAGCGGACGCGCGTTCCAGACGACCTTGTCGAAACCCTTCACGCCGCCGTGCAGGGAGTTCGGGCCGTCGTTCTTGGCGAGCGTGTAGGTCTTGCCGTCGATGGAGAACTGCGCGCCGCCGATGCGGTTGCCGTAGCGGCCGATCAGCGCGCCAAAATACGGCGTCTTGTCGATGTAGCCCTGGAGGTTGTCGTAGCCGAGGACGATGTCCCCGAGCTTTCCCGTGCGATCCGGCATGAGCAGCGTCACGACGATGCCACCATAGTTGGTGATCGTGGCCTCGGCGCCCTTGGCGTTCTTCAAGGTGTAGAGGTCGACGGCGGTGCCGTCCGGCGTCTTGCCCCAGGGCTTTTTTGTGACCTCGACGGCGGCGTCAGCACTGCCGACGAATCCGGCGGCGCTGGCGACCAAGCCGGCGATGAGCGACCATTCGCGAAACGTCTTCATGGTGTTGGGATGGAGGATTTCGAGCGGGGGTGAAAAGGGATGCGCGCGCGGGCCGAGATGCCTCATGCGCGTCTGCGTCCGCGACGTCCCGCCGCGCGATGGTGCCGTGCCGCGAAAGCGACTCGAGGCCGCGCGGCCGGGCCGGGCATGGGACGGGTGTGGGTGGCTCCGTTCAAGCGGGGTGGCAGGTGTGCTGACAGGACGCGAACTCGCGTGAGGGGCACGAGACGACGTCCAAGGCACGAGTTGTCCGGGACGTCCGCGATCCGTTCGAGATCAAAGGGTTTATTACATTAGAACAACCTCAAACACCGCCGGTGCGGCAAAAGCGGCGGTTGAACACAGGCAGGCTCATCTCACCTCCATGCGCCCCCGACCAGAGCAAACCCGACAACCGATCGGGCTTCCCCGGCCTTAACGTCAAGAACGAGCCGGCAGCGTCGTGCCCTCACACCACGTGCCGGGTGTCAGGATCGTGCGATAGAGCGCCGGGGCGCCGCGGTCGTTGCGGTTGATCTTGTCGATCACGAGTTGTGCCGCGATCGCGCCGATCGAGTCCCACGCCTGCTGCACGCCGGAAATCGACTGCTCTGGCAGCGCGTTGACATTGACGAACCCCAAGTCGCGGCCGACCGCGAGGCCCTCGCCGGCACACCACGCCTGGATCGATTCGGTCAACGCGTTGGACGTGATGATCACGTCGGGACGCTCGGTGCGGAACCAGGCCGAGAAGACATCGGGCGACCACGCCGCCACGAGCAGCGGCGCCAGCGCGTCAACGACGCCGCCGCGCTGTTCGAGCAGGTAGGCGCCGACATTGAGGCCCTCGGTCCGGGCGTTGCCCGCCTCGGTGAGCACGAGGCCCGGCCGGCGGTATCCGCGCGACCGGCACTGCTGCATGATCGCGCGCATGCCGGAGAAGTTGTCATGAACGACCCGGTCGAGCAGCGGCTGCGTGAGCGTGAGCTCGATGGAGACCGCGCAGAATTCGTCCCACCGCAGCTCGATCGTGCCACGCGGCTCCGGCAGCGGGCCGATGATCACACCCTGGACGTTGCGCGTGAGCAGGATGTCGTTGAGCCGCTCGGGCGTCAGTCCGGCCGAGCCCACGACGAACTCCTCGAGGCGGTAGCCCTGCGCGCCCGCAGCCTGGCCCGCGCCGGCGAAATGCTCCCGGCGGCGCTCGCTGGGCGCGTCGGCACGCACGATGTAGGCGAGCGTCGCGGAAAACTCCGCCGTGCGCCGCTGGCGCAAGTTCGCGCCGAGCGCCGAGAGGAGCGGATTGGGTCGGTAGCCCATCGTATCGGCGATGGCCTTGATGCGATGGCGCGTCGACTCCGGCAGGCGGCGGTCGTTGCGCAGGGCTCGAGAGACAGTGGTCTGGTGGACGCCGGCGGTTCGCGCGACATCCTCCATAGTAGGGCTGGGCTTCACGGACCAAAATGACGCCTGTCAGCGCGCAACGTTTCGTCCAGGTTGCATCGATGTGCAGAATTTCGCCTCTGAAACGTCTGTTTCTTCGCAACCTCGACGGACACGCCGTGCGAGGAAGATCTTGATGTCGTGCCGGCGGTCCGACATCTCCTCGCTCGTGCCACAGTCCCTGCGTCGCCCGCTCAGCCCCACGAACACGTCCCGCCATGTCGGTGCGTGGTGGTGGCACAACGGCAAGGCCCGGCGATGGTGTCGCTGAGTTGATCTCATCAGCACACCCCGGCGACTCCACGTCGCCCATCGGGCCCGGTCACCAGAGACCGGGCCTTTTTCGTCTCCGTCGCCTTCACCACAATCCGATCGCCCAGCCGGCGAACCACGCCAGATCCCGGGCGCATCCTTCCACCGCTTGCCATCGATTCCAGTCATGATTTCCACCACCACCTCCCTCCCCGTTCCCGACATCGCCTTCTTTGGACGCAGTCTCGCCGAGTACCAGGTCTTCTTCGGCATCCGCGCCTCCGATCACATCGGTCAGCGCGTGCTCGACGTCGGCGCCGGGCCCTCGTCGTTTGCCGCCGAGGCGGCGTGTGCAGGTGTCGACGTCACCGCCGTCGACCCGCTCTACCGCTGCAACGAGCACGCCCTGCGCATGCGCGCGACCGACGGGCTGAACCGCATGTTCGCCACGATGCGCACACGCCCGGAGATGTTTCGGCTGCGTTCCTTCGCGTCGCTCGAGGCGGCCGAGGCCGACCGGCGCCGCGCAGCCGCGCGCTTCCTCGCCGACTACTACACCGGTGTCGCGGTCGGCCGCTACGTGTCGGCGGCGCTGCCGAGCCTGCCGTTCGGAGCCGGGACCTTCGACCTCGTGCTCTGCGGACACCTGCTCTTCGTCTACGACGACCGGCTCGACCTCGACTTCCACGTCGCCGCCTGCCGTGAACTCGCACGCGTAGCGCGGCCTGAGACCGAGGTGCGCCTGCACCCGATCGTCAATCTGCGCGGCGAACTCTCGCCCCTCGTCGCGCCGGTCCGCGAGGCGCTCCTGGTCTACGGCATCGTGAGCGAGATCGTCGACGTCGACTACGAGTTCTTCCGCGGCACGACACGCACGCTCGTGCTGCGGCGTCCATCGTCCTGACGCGGCCTGCCTGGCCTATCGTGTCACCGCCAACGCCGCAGCCCAGAGCACGCCGAACACGAGCAACGCGCGCGCGGTCTTCCCGAGCAGCGCGTTGAGCGCCGCCCCCCCGCTCGACATCGCCAACTCGCGCACGAGCGGCAGCGCGAGCGGCACGGCCAGGAGCGGAAGCGCGAGCACCGGGCTCTGGCGCACGAGCGCGAGTACCGTCGGCACGCCGAAGGCCGCCGCGAATGAGAGCATGTACTGAAATCGCGCCACACCCCGGCCAAACCGCACCACCGCCGTGCGCTTTCCCGCGCGCGCGTCGGTCTCCATGTCGCGATAGTTGTTCACGACGAGAATATTGACCGCGAGGAGCCCGACCGGCGTCGCGGCGAGCAACGCAAACGCATCGACTCGGTGGGTCATCACGAAGGCCGTGCCGCCGACCGCAACCAGGCCGAAGAAGACAAACACGAACACGTCGCCGAGCCCGTGATAGGCGAGCGGATACGGTCCCGCCGTGTAGGCCCAGCCGAAGAGCAGGCTCAGGATTCCAATCGGCAGCAGCACCCACCCGCCCCAGAGGACAAGCGAGAGACCGGCGAGAAAGGCCGCGCCGAAGGTGACCCCGGTGGCGATCGCCATCGTCCGCGCGGAGACGAGCCCCGAGGCCACCGCGCGCCGCGGTCCCTGCCGGTCCTCCCGGTCGGCCCCCTTGAGGAAGTCGGAGTAGTCGTTGGCGAAGTTGGTGCCGATCTGCACCAGCAAGGCGAAGACCAGGCAGACCGACGCGGGTCGCCAGTCGAAGGCGCCGGCGCGAAAGGCCAGGGCCGAGCCGACGAGCACGGGGATGACTGCGGCTGGCAGTGTCTTCGGCCGCGCCGCTTCGAGCCAGATGCCCGCGGTGGAAGGCCGGCCGGAGACGGGAGTGAGATGTCGGGACTCGAAGCTCAGAGGATCGGAATGAATGGCAATCGATCCCTCGCGTCAGGTCGAAACGGCGCCGGAACGACGCGCGGGCTGAAGCCCGGCCGGCGCGCCCGGTGAGGCCACCGGGCCTACAGGATCATGCCCGCGGCAACCGTGTTGTTCGTGAACTCGTCGACCAGGATGATGCTTCCGGTGTGGCGATTGCGGCGGTAAGGGTCGTGCAGGATCGGCGACGTCGTGCGGATCTGGATGCGCGCGATGTCGTTCATGCCGATCTCAAGGTCGTTCTCCGTCTTGTGGAGCGTGTTGATGTCGACCTTGTAGCGGATCGCCTTGACCAGGCACTTCGCCTCGCGGGTCGTCTGCCGGATGATGTAGCGGCCGTTCGGACGAAGTTTCTGTTCGTGGAACCAGCAGATCATCGCCTCCAGGTCCTGGCTCGCGACCGGCGCGTTGTTCGGCTTGGCGATCATGTCGCCGCGGCTGATGTCGATCTCGTTCTCGAGTGTCATCGTCACCGACATCGGGAAGAACGCCTCCTGCACCTCACCCTCGAACGTGTGGATGGCCTTGATCTTCGTCGTGAAGCCGCTGGGGAGAGCGACGACCTCGTCGCCCGGCTTGAACACGCCGCCGGCGACGCGGCCCGCGAAGCCGCGAAAATCGTGATGCTCCGCCGTGTGCGGACGGATCACGTACTGCACGGGAAAGCGCGGGTCGACGTGGTTGCTGTCGCTGCCGATGTAGACCGTCTCAAGCGTATAGAGCAGCGAGGCGCCCTCGTACCACGGCATGTTCGTGGACTTGTCGACGACGTTGTCCCCGAGCAGCGCGCTGATCGGGATGAACTTGATGTCCGAGACCTCGAGGCGGGAGGCGAACTCGCTGTAGTCGGCGACGATCTTATTGAACACCGCCTCGTCGTAGCCGACGAGGTCCATTTTGTTCACGCACACGATGATGTGCTGGATGCGCAGGAGCGAGGCGATGAACGAGTGCCGTCGCGTCTGCTCGATCACGCCCTTGCGCGCGTCGACGAGAATGATCGCGAGGTTGGCCGTGGAGGCGCCCGTCACCATGTTGCGCGTGTACTGCGTGTGGCCGGGCGTGTCGGCGATGATGAACTTGCGCCGCGGCGTGGCGAAGTAGCGGTAGGCCACGTCGATCGTGATGCCCTGCTCGCGCTCGGCACGCAGTCCGTCGGTCAGGAGTGAGAGGTCGACATAACCGGCGCCGCGCTGGTTGCTGACCCGCTCGATCGCGTCGAGTTGGTCCTCGAAGATCGCCTTCGAGTCGTAGAGGAGGCGCCCGATGAGCGTGCTCTTGCCGTCGTCAACGCTGCCCGCCGTCGTGAATCGCAACAGATCCATGGAAAAGAGAAGTCAGGGATGGTGAAAGGTGGGAAGGACGCGGTCGGTGGTCAGAAATAGCCCGCTTTCTTGCGGTCTTCCATCGCGGTCTCGGAGCGGCGGTCGTCGGCGCGGGTGCCGCGCTCGGTCTTGCGGGCGGCGGCGACCTCGGCGATGATCTCGTCGAGGGTGGCGGCCGGCGAATCCACCGCGCCAGTACAGGTCATGTCACCGACGGTGCGAAACCGCACGATGCGCTTCTCGACCTTCTCCTCGGGGAGGCGCTGCATGAATGGCGAGGCCGCGTAGATCGTGCCGTTGCGATCAAAGACCTCGCGCTCGTGCGCGAAATAGATGCTCGGGATGTCGAGCCTCTCGCGCTGGATGTACTGCCACACGTCCATCTCCGTCCAGTTGGAGAGCGGGAAGACGCGGAAATGCTCGCCGTGGGCCTTTCGGCCGTTGAAGAGGTTCCACAGTTCCGGGCGCTGGTTCTTCGGGTCCCACTGGCCGAACTCATCGCGGTGCGAGAAGAAGCGCTCCTTGGCGCGGGCCTTCTCCTCGTCACGACGCGCGCCGCCGATGGCGACGTCGAACTGGAACTCCGCGAGCGCGTCGAGCAGCGTCACGGTCTGCAGCGTGTTGCGGCTGGCGTTGATGCCCTTCTCCTCCACGCAGCGGCCCTGGTCGATCGAGTCCTGCACGAGGCGCACGACGAGGCGGGCCCCGACCTTGTTCACGAGGAAGTCGCGAAACTCGATCGTCTCCGGAAAGTTGTGACCGGTGTCGACGTGCAGGAGCGTGAACGGAATCTTCGCCGGGTGAAACGCCTTCTGCGCGAGGCGCACGAGGACGATCGAGTCCTTGCCGCCGGAAAACAGAAGCGCGGCTTTTTCGAACTGGGCCGCGACCTCGCGCATGACGAAGATCGACTCGGCCTCGAGCTGATCGAGGTGGCTGAGGTTGTATTGACTCATGTCGGAGGGGGAAGATCAGGCGCGCACCACGCGCGGATGAACCAGCGCCCACAGGCGCTCGAGGCTTTCGGTGGGCGACTCGCGCTCGGTGTGGAGCACGAGGTCGGAGCGGGTCGGCGGCTCGAAAGCGGAGTCGCGGCCGGTGAACGATGCCACCCCGCCGGCACCCGCCTTGGCGTAGAGGCCCTTCGGGTCGCGTCGTGCGCAAGTCTCGAACGACGCCTCCACATGGACCTCGAGCAGGTCGCCCGCCCCGATGATCTCGCGGGCGAGGTCGCGCAACTCGTGGCGCGGCGTAATGAAGGAATTGATCACGATCAGGCCCGACTGCACGAAGAGCCTCGAAACCTCGGCCACGCGGCGGATGTTTTCGCGACGATCGTCATCGGAAAACCCCAGCCCGCGGTTGAGGCCGTTCCGGACATTGTCGCCATCGAGTACGGCCGAGGCGAAGCCCGCCGCGGCGAGCCGGCGGTCGAGGGCATTGGCCAGTGTCGTCTTGCCCGATCCCGAAAGGCCACACAGCCAGACGACGACGGCCCGCTGCCGAAGCAACACCTCGCGCTCCGCGCGGGAGCGCAGCAGGTGGTCGGTCGGAAAGAGGTTGTCAGAAGGTGTGCTCATGGGCGGCGTCGAGAGAGGTGCGACAAAATGCCTCCGGCGGACGAAGACAATGCTAATCTTACTATCTTTACTAAACTACTAAATAAATCACTGGCCACCTACCGGCAACCGTTCGGCGCGCGGTGCATATCGCTCACCCTCGGTAAGATGCAAACGCTCCTCCAGTTCTCGAATTCGTCCGAGCACGATCTCAGCCATCGCCATCGGATCCTCGCGTGGCAATCCCCGATGCACCTCGACGAGCCACGCCCAGGCGTCGCGCTCGCGGCCGAGTTGCCGAAGCATCTCGGCATGGATCCGCGCCGCATAGTACGGCGCGCCCGGCAGTCGCGCCGCCTGTCGGTAGAGTTCCGCGGCGCCCGCGAGGTCGCCGAGTTTCCGATGCCGGAGATTCGCGATTTCGATGACCAGCAACGCCTCCTCGGGGTGATAGACCCGTGCCCGCTCGAGCAGGCTGATCGCCGCGCGCGCCTGCTCGGCGTACACGCGGGCCTGCACGACGGCGGGCATCGCATCGCCCTCCCGCGCTGCGGCGTCGATCCGCCACACCGGCATGTCGTAGCCGATCATTCGCGATCCGTTGATCCAGAAGAGCAGCGGACGGGAATCCACCGCCGTCACGAGTTTGATCAGGGTCTGCGTACCCGGGATGTCCTGCTCCTCCCAGACCGCGTTGGCGCGCACCCAGAGAAAGTCAGCCGTGACGGCGCGGAACCCGCCGAGCAGCCCGACCATGATCCCCTCGCCTGCCGCGGCCTCGATATCCGCCGAAGTGAGCACCGGCATGTCCGCGCGCAGCACCGCCCACGCTCCGGCACCGACGCGCGCGCCGGTCCATCCGGCGACGCCGAGCACCACCAGCACGACGAGCAGCGTGGTCGCCCTAGATCTCACGACGCCGGAAAACATAGACCGCCAGCGCGAGAAACACCGCGAGGTAGAGCGCACCGTAGGCGGCGCTGCCACCGAGCACGACCGGGTCGATCGCCTGCCCCGCGGCGACGCGATCGCCCACGTTGAACATCTGGAAATTCGGAAACACCGCCGCCAGCAACATGGCCGCCGTGCGCCCCACACCCGACGCCATGCGGCGCCACGACTCGTGCGCCAGGTACTGCAGGTGGCAGATCAGCACGACGAGGAAGGAGATCACCACGGAGTAGAGGTTGGTGTTGGCAAAACCCGCGATGACGAGGGTCAGCGCCGCGATGACGGAGAACTTCAGCCACTGCAGCGCGCCGAACGCCACGACGCTGCCGTACTGCACGAGCCGCCCGCGCTCGAACGCCTCCGGCACGGACGCCATCAACGACTGCTCGCGCATCCACAGCACGGCGACAAGCACACCCGTGGTCACCCCGACGAAGAGCGCGAGCACCGCGGCCACGCCCGCGAACTTGCCGAGGACGAACTCCGCCCGGAACACGGGCTTGGCCAGCAGGGTGAGCGCGGTGCGGTTCTCGATCTCTGCGAAGAAGAGCTGCGCCGCGGTCACGACCGCGAGGATCGTGCCGAAGAGCGTGACCGCCCCGAAACCGAAGTCGGTGATGAACTTGAGCTCCGAGGAACCGAAGTTGAACTCCCGCAGCAACTGCGCGCCGGCGATCATGCCGGCGGCGAGGACGAGCAGCACGCCGAAGAGCCGCTGCCGCACGGCCTCGAGCACGGTCAACTCGGCGATGACGCCGATCCGCCGGAGCGAAAAGCTCACGGTGCCCGGCGCGCTCATCGTGGCCGGCCCTCCGTGCCGGGCCCCGGCGCGGTCGGTGCATCCGCCGCCTGCATACGCTCCGCGACGTGCTCGCGAAAGATCCGATCCAGCGTGGTGCGCGGTTTCTCCACCGCGACCAGTTCCGCGCCGCGCCCGTCCAGCCAGCCGCGCAGGTCGCCAAGCGCCGACGCGTCCAGGCCTCGCACGATCAGGGCGTCGCGGCCCTTCTCAGTCACCAGATCGTCGACCCCACCTTCCAGCACGAGACGACCGCGGTTGAGGATCGCGATCCGGTCGCAAAGGTCCTCGACCTGCGCCAGCAGATGCGAGGAGAGTACGACCGTCTTACCCTGGGCCTTGAGCCGGAGAATGAGTTCGCCGATCTCGGCGGAACCCACGGGATCGACGCCCGCGGTCGGCTCGTCGAGGATGAGCAACCGCGGATCATGCACGACCGCCTGGGCCAGGCCGATGCGCTGCAGCATGCCCTTTGAATAGGTCGACAGCCGGCGCGACGCCGCATCCTTGAGCCCGACCCACTCGATGACCTCGTCCACGCGGTCGCGGAGGCGCGCGCGGTCCACCCCGCACACCCGCGCGTAGAACGTCACCAGTTCGCGCCCGCTGAGAAAGCGGTGAAAGTTGGGATTCTCCGGCAGGTAACCGACATTGAGCCGCGAGCGCACCTCGGCGCTGCGCACGCCGAAGATCGCGGTGCGTCCGAGCGTCGGCTCGATCAGTCCGAGCACCACCTTGATCGTCGTGCTCTTGCCCGATCCGTTGGGCCCGAGCAGTCCGAACACCTGGCCGGCCGGAACCTGCAGCGTCAGATCATCGACCGCGCGCACGCGGTAGCCGCGGACCGAAAGCAGAAAGTCCTTGGTCAAACCCTCAACGCTGATCGCGGGCGGCGGAACCGCGCTCATTGGATGACAAATCCTTCGTGCTGGCGCGCCCCGGCCGAATCGGTGCGCTCGGTCTTCCGGATGTACCCGTGCATGCGCTCGCCGACGGCCGCGATGAAGGCATCCACCTCGCTGCGTTCGCCCTCCGCCACCAAGCGCACCCGGCCGTCGGCGAGGTTTTCCACGACGCCGGACACCTCGTAGCCGCGCGCCACCTGCATGACCGAGTAGCGAAAGCCGACACCCTGGACATGTCCGGTGAAGTGCACCTCGGCGCGCGCGATGGGCGAAAGACTACTCATGATTGGCGGATCGGTCGGTAGGGACGCACGCCGGCACTGGGGAGAATCCCTCAAGCGCCGAGGGCGGCGCGCGGCCACCTAGGATCGAAGGTATTCTCGTAGAAAAGGATAGGCTCACGCCGGGTCAACGCAAACAACGCCGCCGACTCCGACCTGCGCGGGGAATTGACCTCAACTGTTTCGCAGCGCCCGTCGGTATTTTATTTGAGTTTTACGAGTGCCGGAGCACGCTGCCTTCACAGGTTCGTCGCACGGTGGACCTACTCCCTCCTCCCATGAACGAAAACGAATTCGACGGTCTCTCGGACAACGATTGGGACGAGTCATGGGACTTCGCCTGGACCGAATTCGACTGGGAGAAGCACCTGCAGGAGCAGGACAAGACCACGCACCGCTATCTCGCGCACTACGAAAAGGTCATTGAGCGCGGCGATCGCATCGACGAGGTCGCGCATCTCATGGGTTGGGACCAGGACGGCTGGACCAATGACGATGGCGAAGGTTCGGCCGCGAGCGACGAGTCCGAATCGCCCGAGGAGACCTCCCGCCCGCCCGGCGCCCAGGGATTCGATCCCTACACGATCCAGAAGCACCCGGTCTACATCTCGACCCACTCGCTCTTTTTCTGGCTGCATCGCGCCTGGGATTTTCTCGCTCCGGCCTGCGGCCCGAAGGTCCCGATGCGCACGGCCCTTGGATTCGCCGGCAGCCTGTCGCGAGCGGAGCACTACGGGTTGCTCGCCGTGCACTCGCTCGACATGGGCGACTTCTCGCTCGTCGTCTGCCAGATCAAGCGCGGCATGTCCGAATTGAACAGCGCGCTGCGCACGCTTCAGATGATCGAGGATTCGATTCACCCGGCCGTGGCGCAGTTCCGTCACCAGGCCCTCACGCGGCTCTTCGACATCCGCGAGATCTGGCTGCGCGTGATGCGCGATTGCCGCGAGGAACTCGATCGCCGCGTCAGCGAAGAGGAGAACTGACGACGCAAGGTCACCGGGACGGCCGGTGCATTGCGCGACTGGATGCACGACCAATCAAGGTCGTCGCCCAGGGTAGACTTGTGTGCACGCGTGCTGTGCATCCGCAGCAGCCGCGGCCGCGCCGAGCGGCGCATCCCGAAGAACGAGAGTCGCGCCAGCGATGCCTCGCGCCGATGGCTCTTGATGGAAATCTGATCTCCCGGGCACCGGCCTCAACTCACGGCCGTCGCGACGCGGTGGTAGGCTGTGGTCATGCAGAACACACCGCCGCCGACGCGATCCGTGTGGTTATCTGGGGACGTCCGAACTCAATGGTCTTCTCGCAAACGCTGCGCGTCATCGGGGTTGTCTGTAGCGCCTGGTTGGGCT
>JACSRI010000114.1 GCA_014879845.1 Opitutaceae bacterium | reverse complement strand
ATCGCGCCAAGATGGCAGACGCTCGCCGAACGGTGGCCCACTTCGACCGGGCAGACCGGATCGCTCCGGGTGCGTGCGCACTCGAAGAAATTGCCCTTGTGGTCGTTGCTGGCGTAGAGACGCTCGGCGTCGTCGGGCAGCGGGGTGGTGATGAGGGCACGGTCGCTTGCGTTGATCTCGTCGCGGTTGACCCAGATCCAGCCGTCGGTGCCGGTGAACCGGATACCGTTGCGTTGGCCCTCGGGATTGATGACCGCGCCAAAGGGCGAATCGTCCGGGGTGGTACGGACGTTGAAGACAACGCCGTTGGCGTAGGTGAACTTCACCTCGTACTCGCTCGCGGTGGTGTAGCCGCCCGGGATCGGCTCGGCCAGGCGACGGCTCTCGACGTGCTCGGGCGCCGTGAGGCCGATGGCCCAGTAGCCGATGTCCATGTGGTGTGCACCCCAGTCGGTCATCGTGCCACCGGAGTAGTCATACCAATTGCGGAAGGTGTTGTGGCAACGTTCGGGCACGTAGTCGTAGGCGTGCGCCTGCCCCTGCCAGAGGTCCCAATCCAGACCGTCGGGGATGGGCTGGGTGGCAAATGGACCTCCGCGCAGGCCGGCGGGCAGCCAGACGGAGACTTCCTGGAGGCGCCCGATCCGGCCGTTGCGCACGAGTTCGCACGCGAGGCGGAAACGCCGGCTGCTGCGCTGCTGCGTGCCGGTCTGGAGGATGATCTTGTGGTCGCGCACGGCGCGGATGACGTGCCGGCCCTCGTCGATGGTGAGCGTGAGCGGCTTTTCCGAGTAGGTGTCGCGCCCGGCGCGGGCGGCGGCGATGTTGACCAGGGTGTGCCAGTGGTCGGGCGTGCAGTTGAAGACGGCGTCGATGTCCTGTCGCTCGAGGAGGCGGCGAAAATCCGAGTAGACCGCGGGTGCGGGCCGGTTCTGGCCAAGTTCGGCCGCCGCGGCATCGAGGTGGCGGCGGTCGACGTCACACAGCGCGACAAAGTCACCGAAGCGGAGGGCGTCGCGCGCGTCGATCATGCCCATGCCGCCGCAGCCGATCAATGCCAGGCGTGGGCGCTCGTTCGGCGAGGTCGACGGTGTCGGCTGCTCCTCGGCGTGGGCGAGCTGGCGCTCGACAAACCAGAGGGGCAGGCCAGTCGCGGCGGCGACAGTCAGGCAGCGGCGCACGAAGGTGCGGCGCGAGATATGAACGGTGGGTGGGGTGTATTTGGGCGACGAGATCACGGAAGGGGCGCAGTCAAGTGGGCTGGGTGCCGGGCGGCGATCGTGTTTTGCGTATCGGGCGCACCTTGCCGATGCGCGGGGTGGCGGTGCCGTTCTCGTGGCTATCTGGCGTCCGCTGTGTGAAACGCCGTAGGCGGGCGTCGCGCGCCGCGCCTCACGTCGTCCCGGCGCCAGGTCTTCTCGGCGGTTGACGATCGCGCTCCCGCTGCGCGGGACGCTGTCGCCGGGTGCCTTGCCCAGCGCCTCGCTACGCTACGGCGCTTGGTAGATTTCGGCGAGGGCGATGCCGGTGGTGCCGGGCGGGGCGGAGATGATCGCCGTGCGGCCGACGGTCCCGGCGGGCACGGTCTGCAGGAGCGCCGCGTCCTTGCCTCCGGCGGCGAAGCTGAACGCGTAGACTGAACTGGCGAACTGGGTCAAGGCCGCGAGGTTCGGCGCGGTCTGCCAGTCGTCGTTGGCTGCCACGGGTGTGCCATCGGTCAACGTCAACTCCAGGCGTGGGTCGGCGAGCGGGGTGGGGATGTGGAATCGATTCAGCTCCGGCCCGGCCGCCCGCAGGAGCAGGTCGGCGGACCCCGTGCCCTCGGTGTAGAAACCGATGATCACGACGTTGGCGCCTTCGCCGACCTCGGCCCGGGTGGAGAGATTGGCCAGGCGGGCGGGGGAGTGGGTGTCGAGGTCGTAGATCTCGACCAGCGCGATGCCGGTCTGCTCGGCCACGCCGCGGACCAGCGCGGTGTAGTTGCCGGGTGGTAACGCGGCGATCAGCGCCGCGTCGCGACCTCCCGCGTTGAGGCGAAAGGCCGAGACGCTGGTGAATGCGGCGGACAGCGCGGCGGCGTCCTGTCCGGTTTCCCAGTCGTCGTTGGTTGCGAGCACTGTGCCCGTTTGCGTGGTGAGCACGAGTTCGGGGTCGGCCAGGACGCCGGCCACGCCGATGGCGGGATTGGCGAGTGTCGGACCGACGGCCCGGATGAGCACACGCTTGGCGCTGCTGCCGGCCACGACGAAGCCCGGGATCATGAGCCGGTCGCCCGTGCCGACGCGTGCGCGCGTGGAGATGTTGACCAGCGTGTTGGCGCGCGGCGTGAAGGCGGCGGCGTCGACGGTGAGGGTGGCGGTGTCGCTCGTGACCGAACCTGCGGAGTTGGTCACCACGACCGAGTAGTCCGCGGTGTCAGCCGCGGTCACGGAGGCTAGCGTCAACGCGGCGGCCTCGGCGCCGGCGAGTTCGACGCCTCCTTTGCGCCACTGGTAGGTGAGCGGGACCGACCCCCGGGCGACGACGGCGAGCGTGACGTTCGCGCCGGTTCCGGCCGTGGCGGAGAGCGGCTGGATGGCGATCGTGGGAGAGACGCCCGCGCGCGGCATCATCGCACTCGACTCATCGCGCGTGAGCACGCGCGGGTGGGTGTAGACTCGCTGGAGAAAGTCGGCGGGATTCACCACGCCGTCCTGGATGAACGACCCGTTCCACGTGCAGAAATAGGACCAGTAGGCGCCCTCGGTGAAGAGCGCGTCGGGGTCGGGGATCGCGCCGTTTTCGCTCAGGCCGATCACCTTGCGACCGGAGCGGAAGTCGTACTGCTGCTGGTAGACTGCGGCGTAGGTCGGATGCGTGCCGGTGGTTGGGTAGATGTCGAGGGTGATCATGTCCACGACATCGTCGCCCGGATACCTGCTCTCGAGGGCGCCGGCCGCGTCGGTGGGATTGTAGACCCAGATAAGGTTGTTGAGCCCGTGCACCTGGGTGAAGCGCTCGAACATCAGCCGGTAGGCGGCCTTGAAGGGCGTGGCCCCCTTCGCGCCCCACCAGAACCAGCCGCCGCTGCACTCGTGGAACGGTCGCCAGATCACGGGTACACGGGCGTCGCGGAGCTTTTTGAGCTCGGCGGCGACGAGGTCGAACTTCTGCAGCATCTCGGTGTTTTCCGGCGTGCCGGCCGTGACCGCGCGGCTGATGTCGAAGGTCGTGCCGCCGTTCGCGCCGCCGGCGGCGGGCGTGTAGAACTTCGGCGTGCCGTCGGTCGAGCCGATGGTCACGAACATGTGGCAGGCGAAGGTGACGATTCCGCCCTGTTGCCACCACTGGATCGCGCGCTCGGTCGAGCGCTGGGTGGCGCGGCCGGAGTCGCTGTGGGTGTAGAAGAGGAAGTCGAAGCCGCGCACCGCCGGCATCTGGCCGGTCACGTCGAGCACGCGTTTGAAGTCCGGGTCGGAGGCCTGGCCGATCTCGATCACGTCGGGCCAGCCGGGAAACTCCTGTTGGCCGGAGAGGATGTATTTGCCGCGCAGGCTGCCGAGGTAGTCGAGCAGCGTCGCCACCTCGGGCAGGGCATTGGGCGAGACCGGGGCGTCGTGGGCGCGGGCCGATGGGGTGTAGGTGATGGCGAGGGCGAGCGCGGTGAGGAGCG
>JACSRI010000126.1 GCA_014879845.1 Opitutaceae bacterium | reverse complement strand
CCCCCCACCACCCCCACCCTCCCCGCACCGCCCCTCCCTCCGGACCCATGAAAGGCTTCACCCTGCTGATGTGTCTCGTCGCCGTCGCGGCGGCCGTCGTGTCGGGGTTGCTCTTCTTCAAGATCGACTTCGATAAGGCGGGCCTGCTGGCCAACAACAAGGCGATGCAGGTCCAGCTCACCTCGTCCCAGCAGCGCGCGTCCGACAACGCCACCGAGCGCGACCAACTCGCCGCCGAAGTGACGCGCCTGCAGGCCGAGATCGCCGAGCTCAAGGCCCGCAACACGACGCTCGAGGCGCGCAACAACCAACTCGGCCGCGAGGTCACCCGCCAGCGCGACGAACTCGCCGCGCGCGACCAGTCGACCCAGGGCGCGCAACAGGAGCTGGCGAACTTGCGCAAACAACTCGCCGAATCGCGCGCCGCCCTGGCCACTTCGATCGGCGGCGCGAGCCCCGAGCAGGTCGCCGCATATGAGGAACGGATTCGTGATCTCGAAGACCAGCTTATCGCCATGCGGCGGACGCAACCCGCGCCGGAAACCACGGCTTTCGCCGGCGTGCCGGCCGGGCTTTCGGGCGAAGTGATCGAGGTCGGGCCGAAATCCGCCTTTGTCGTCCTCAACCTCGGCGCCAAGCACGGCGCCGTGCCGGCGCTCGAGATGATCCTGCGCCGCGGCTCGACCGTCCTGGCCCGAATCCGCCTGACGGATGTGCGGGAGAACTACAGCGTGGCCACGGTGCTGCCTGAAACCGGGACTGGCAACCTCCGTCCCGGTGATGTAGCGTCCCGTCCCTAGGCACTTTTCTTTCACCGACCTGTCCCATCCCTTTTCCCACATGCAACGCTCCTCTCTCCTCCGCCTCCTCGCCGCGCTCGCCGTGGCGTCGACCGCGCTGCTCGCCTTCACCGGCTGCCAGTCCAGCGCCCAGGACTCCGCTGTGCCGTGGAGTCGCCCCGCCAGCTGGGAAGGCTCGCTCCCGGGCGTCGGCTCCGGCGGTCCGTGATCCCTGCGTTCACCTGCCTCTGACCGGGTGACGACGGCGGACAACAGCTCCCTGCGCGCGCAGCCGGGCACGCTCTACGTCGTCGCCACCCCGATCGGCAACCTCGCCGATCTCACCGAGCGCGCCATCGCCCTCCTGCGCACGGTCGAGGTGATCGCCTGCGAGGACACGCGCACGACCCGCGTGCTCCTCGACCGCATCGGCGCGCAGCGCGAACTCGTGGCTTACCACGAGCACAACGAGCAGGCCATGGCGCAGAGACTCGCCGACCGGCTCGCCGCCGGCGCCTCCGTCGCGGTCGTCTCCGACGCCGGCACCCCGGCGCTAAGCGACCCGGGCTTTCGACTCGTGCGCGAGTGCCGCCGCCGCGGCCTGTCGGTCACGCCCGTGCCCGGGCCGAACGCCCTGGTCACTCATCTCTGCGCCGCCGGCGTGCCGACGCACGCCTTCTACTTCGCAGGCTTTCTTCCGGCGAAAACCGCCGCGCGCCGCGCCTTCCTGGAGAAACACCGCGACGCCGACCACACGCTCGCGCTCTACGAGTCGTGCCACCGCGTCGCGGCCTTTGTCGACGAGATCGTCGAGATCCTCGGGCCGGCGCGTGTCGTCTCGGTGGCGAAAGAACTGACAAAACTGCACGAGACGATCCTCACCGGCCCGGCCGGCACGGTGCGCGAGCGCCTCGCCAGGCTCGCGATCAAGGGCGAGTTCGTCGTGCTCATCGCGCCCGCCGCATTCGAACTGTAGGAGCAACTTCGGTTGCGATCCGAGAGATCTCCGCTGGCCGGCTGATTCGCAACTGAAGTTGCTCCCACCCAATCCAGCAGAACCCGCCATGCCCCGCCCCACCACCGTCGCCGTCATCGATATCGGCAGCAACTCGATCAAGCTGCTCGTCGCCACGCGGGACCCGGTGGCGCCGCACCACCTTGCCGCCGTCCACCAGCGCACGGAGGAGACGCGTATCGGAACGGGCATCACAGACAACCCGCCGCGCCTGCGCGACGACGCCATGGACCACGCCCTCGCCTCGGTCGAGGCGCTGCTCGCCGACGCCGTGGCGCACGGCGCCCAGGCCATCCGCATCGTCGCGACCAGCGCCGTGCGCGACGCAGTCAACCGCGATGTCTTCATCGAGCGCCTGCGCTCCGCCACGGGCCACGTGCTCACGGTCCTGTCCGGGACGGAGGAGGCGCAGGGGATCGGTCGCGGCATCGCCTGCGACCCGGCCCTCGAGGAAACGCGCGAGTTCTACCTCTTCGACCTCGGCGGCGGCAGCCTCGAGATGCTTGAGTTTCGCGACGGCGTCGTGCGCCAGCTCGCCAGCCTGCCGCTCGGCTGCGTGCGGGTGACCGAGCGGTGCGTGGCCGAGACGGC
Organism: Opitutaceae bacterium; assembly: GCA_014879845.1. GTDB lineage: Bacteria > Verrucomicrobiota > Verrucomicrobiia > Opitutales > Opitutaceae > JAEWQP01. Next base: position 136,382 of record JACSRI010000126.1, on the reverse strand, counting down.
CCGGCCGCTCACCGCCGGCGAAATCGAGGGGGTGCGCAGCCACGTGCGGCACGTCCTGCGGGAGTCCGGCTTTCGGTTCGACCTGCCGTCCCCCGTCCTCGCCATCGTCACCGGCGGCACGGCCACGACCTTCCGCGCCGTCGAGGCCGCCGCCTCTGGCAAGGCCTTCGCCGCCACCTCGCCCATCCTGCCGGTGGCGGCGCTCAACGACCTCGGTCTGCGCCTCGCCACGCTCACGATCGACGGGCGGCGCACGATCCCGGGCGTGCCACCCGCGCGGGCCGACGTCTTTCCCGCGGCGCTTATGACCCTGGTCGAGCTCGCGGCCTTCGCCCGAGCCACGGAGTTCCGCCACTCCTTCTACAACCTGCGCTTCGGCCTCGCGGCGGAGATGCTGGACGTGAAGTAGGCCGGCGCTCCACGCCGGCCTACCCCGTGCCGGGCCACCCCGCCCGGTCGGCGCGCGACACCGACCCACCGGCGCCGCGCTCCGATCGAACCCGAATCCTAGAACGTGCCGCGCACGCCGAAGCTCCAGTTCGTGCCGTAGTTTTCGTAACGGTACAGGACCTTCGCGTATCCCGGGCTCATCTCGTAGATGCGGTGCGGCTCCTCGAAGATGTTGCGCCCCTGGAAATAGAGGCTCACGCGGTCGGTGATCCGGAAACCGCCGCTGAGGTCGAACTTCGCGTTGGCCTTGAGGTAGCGGTTGGTCGTGCCCTGGAACCAGGGCGACTCGTCGCGCCACACGCCGTTGAACGCGATGTTGAACCACTTGTAGCGGTAGCTGATGCCGCCCTTGAGCGAGTGTGGCACCACGCCGGGCCGGCGCTCGCTCGCATACGTGCGCGTGTAGGAGGCGCTCACCGAGGTGCCCTGGAAGGCGCGCGGGAGAAACGTGAGGCTCTGGACGTAGCTGAGCTCCATCGAGCTGAACGTGATCGGCGCCCCTTCGTTGCTCCAGCTCACGAACTCGTAGTTCTCGTAGGTCGGGTCGGTGTTGCCAAACTCCTCGGAGGTGTAGGTGTGCTGGCTCTGGAGGTCGCGCACCTCGTTGCGGCTGAGCACGACCTGGAGGTTGTTCGAGCGGGTCGCGCCGAAATAATAGCTCGCGCCGGCGACGATCTTCTCGGAACGCTCGGGCTTGAGATTCGGGTTAGCGGCGTTGATGACCTCATTGGTCTCATCGATCGTCCACACGCCGCTGAGCAGGCCGATATTTGGGCGCTTGATCGTCTTGCCCCAGCCGAGGTCGAGGAGCAGGTCCTCGCCGACGGAGTACTTGGCCGTGAGGCTTGGGAAGTAGTTGTGGTAGTCGCCCTCGCGCTCGACGCGCGGCTTGGAGGCGTACTTGTAGTCCATGCCGGCCCAGGTCGTCGGGGCGCCGGCGGCGGTCACCGGGTAGCCGGCGGCGATGATCTCGCTGGGTGAGCGCGGATCCCACTCGCGCGCCATCACGTTCGTGCCCTCGTAGCGGATACCGCCCTGGATCTGCACGTCGGCGAGGCGCGTGTTGGCCATGAGATAACCGGCGGTGATGGTCTCGATCAGGTCGCGTTCGTTCGTGTACTTGCCCTGCTCGTAGGCGGTGGCGCTGACCACGCTCGAGTTGCGCAGGAAGTATTCGGGATTGGAGCGGAAGAGGCGGCCGAGCTCGTCGCGGTTGGCGAAGGCTGGCGACCCGCCGCCCGTGATCGAGGTGAACTGCGCGCCCACCTGGCTGCGGTCGTAGATCTCGAACTCCGTCGGGAAGTTCACAAATGTGCCGGTCGTGCCGCCGACGGGATTGCCGCCAGGCCCGATGTAGCTCCACACGTCGTACGGGTTGCTGTTGCTGGCCTCATAGCCGTACTCCCGCCACTTCGCGCCGAAGCGCAGGAAGGTCGGGATGGCGAGGCGCGTGTTGTAGCGTGTGTTCAACTCGCCGCTGAAGACCTCGTTCACGGCCTGGCGGTTGTCGTCGGAGATGCGCGGGTTGGTGAGGTTGGCGAGGTCCGCCCAGTCGGCGCCGCCGGTCTGGGTGAACTTCCAGTCCGCCTCGTCCGGACCCGAACGGGTGGCGGTGAACTGCACATTCTGCAGGTTGGCCACATTGGCGCCGCCCACCGTGCCCTGGGCGAGGTTGTCGTAGTCGTTGCTCGAGTAGGACCAGGCGAACGCGCCGTCGAGCAGCCAGTCGCCGTGGCGGTATTCAAACTTCGGTATCACGCTGATGCTGTCGGTCAGCTTCACGCCGTTGCCGCCGCCGAACACGACCTGGCGCGAGGCGTTGGTGCTGGTCGTGGTGGTTCCGTAGGAGAGCACGCCGTCGCCGGCGACATTCTGGCGGCCGGTGGTGGCGCCGGTGTTGTTGGCCGAGGCCTGCATCGTGACCTGGCGGTTGTAGAAGCGCGCGTCGTAGGTGTTGTAGACCACGCCAAGCGAGAGCGTGAGCTCGTCGGTGGCGCGGAAGTCCGCGGTGAGCGTGCCGGTGAAGCGCTCCGTCCACTTCGGCCCGTCCTTGAGGAGGATCTGCGTGAGCACCTGCGGGCGCGTGTCGGTCGCGGTGGCGGAACGGTTGTAGGTGTGGTCGACGCGGTACTGCTCGTTGTAGAGATTCGACTCGCTCACGCCCACGAGGATGCCCAGGCGGTTGTCGAGGAAGACGTCGGAGTAGTTGAGGCTGTAGTTGCGCCGCATCTTGTGGCCCTCGCTGTCATTCGGGCCGATCGATTTGCCGAGGTGGAACTCCTCGGTGTTGAGCACGGTGCCGAGATTCCAGCCGATGCGGCGACCCTTGCTGTCGAAAGCGCGCTTGGTCTTGAGGTTGATGTTGCCCGCGGGCGCGTCGGCGTCCATCGCGGCGGTGGTCACGCGGTTGATCTCGATCGATTCGATGCTGTTGATCGAGACCTGCTCGAATCCGAACGAGCGGTTGGCCGAGCCGGCGGCGGAGTTTTCGAAGTTCACGTACTGCGCGAAGGCGTCGGCGCTCGCGAGTTTCATGCCGTCCATCGAGACGCTCGCATACTCGGCGCCCATGCCACCCAGGCGCGGGCCGCGCGTGTCGGCCTCAACGTATTCGAGTTCGACCCCGGGCAGATATTTGAGGAACTCGCCCACGTTGCCCTCGGTGACGTCGCCGAACGCATCCGAGGCGACGGCACGGCCGACGGTCATGGAGTTCTTCGCCTGCTGCATGGCCTTGGCGTTGCCCTCGCGCTCGCTCGAGACCACGAAGGTGTCGAGCTCGACGGTGTCGTCCTCGCCGCGGCTCGCGAGGATGAGTTCGAAGTCGTGCTGTGCGGTCGCGCCCGGCTCGACCTGGATCGCGGCCACGGTCGGATCGTAGCCGGCGTAGGTGACGACGACCTTCGCGGCTCCGGCCGGCACGTTGTCGAGATGGAAGAACCCGCCGGGCTCCGAGGTCGTGCTCAGGCTCGTGCCCTGCACGCTGACCTTGGCGTCGCGGACGTATTCGCGCGTGGCAGGATTAAAGACGCGTCCGGAAATGCGGCCGGTCGCGGCGGTCTGGGCTTGGGTGACAAGCGACAGGAGAAACGTGAGCGCCAAGCTCACGAGGAGGGCGAGACGGGGTCTTGCTGGGTTCATGCTGGGTTTTGGGGGCTGCCGGGGTGGTTGCGATGGGGCGTCCGCCACACATGCGGTCCGCCCGAGGGGTGACTGATGACGCCGCGACGATAGCGGATGCGCCCGGGCGTCTTCATCCCTCCTTCGAGGGGGATGCGCACCGCCCTCCCCCTCGAATTAGGGATGCGGCGCCGCCGGCACTCGGCTATCTCTCACCCTGCCCGGTTTACTCCCCGCGCACCGGACCCAGTTTCTTCATCGCATGCCGCTTCGCCCCATTCTCCGTTTCACTGCGTCCGCCGTCGGCGCACTCGTCTTCGTCGCCGCCCTGACCGCGCGCGGCGATTCACCGGCGCCCGCGCGGCCCTCGGACTGGCGCGACCAGACGACGCTGACGCACGGCTGGCAGTTCGTCCGCGGCGAGCTCGGCGGAATCTGGGAGACGCTGCGCAGCGACGACCGAGCGCTCAACCTCCCGGTCTGGACACCTGTCTCACTCCCCCACTGCGTCAACGCAACCGACTCCGTCGATCCGGACGCGCCCTACTATCAGGGACCGATGTGGTACCGCACCGAACTCGAGATCTACAATCCCCACCAAGGCGGCCGCACGCTGCTCCACTTCGAGGGCGCCGGCCAGAAGACGCAGGTGTGGATCGGCGACCAGCGCGTCGCCGAACACGTCGGCGGATATGCGGAGTTTGTCGTCGACATCACCGAAGCTGTCGCCGCCTACCGCGCATCGCCGCTCGCACGGCTCTCCCCCGAGGACTACCGCGTGACACCAGGCCGCGTGCCGCTGGCCGTGCGCTGCGACAACTCGCGCGACCTCGAGTTGATCCCGTCCGCGCTCAGCGATTTCAGCATCTACGGTGGCCTCTATCGCCCCGTCCACCTCGTCCACCTGCCGGAGGGCGGGCTCACGCGCGTCCATGTCGCGCCGACGCGCGCCGCCGACGGAACGTGGAACGTGGCGGTGAGCGCGCGCTTCGCCGTGCACGGCGGCACGCCGACGGAGCAACAGGTCGATCTCCGCGTCCTCGCGGCAGACGGTGCCGAGGTCGCACGCGCCCGTCGCACGGCCGTCGCCTCCGCGGAGTCGCAGACGATCGCCAGCCTCACGCTCGCCGACGTCCAGCTCTGGTCGCCGCGCACGCCGGCGCTCTATACAGTCGAGGTCACGGCCAGGGGACCCGGCGGCGTCAGTGCCGTGCGCGAGCGTTTCGGCCTGCGCTGGTTCGAGTTTGTCGAAAGAGGCCCGTTCAAGCTCAACGGCGAGCGCCTCCTGCTGCGCGGCACGCACCGGCACGAGGACCACGCGGGCACCGCCGCGGCGATGACACCCGAGCTGCAGGAGGCGGAGATGCGTCTGATGAAGGACATGGGCGTGAACTTCATCCGCCTCGGGCACTACCAGCAGTCACGCCGCATCCTCGAGCTGTGCGACGAGCTCGGCATCCTCGTCTGGGAGGAGATCCCCTGGTGCCGCGGCGGCCTCGGCGGCGAGGGCTACCGCGAGCAGGCACGCGCAGCCCTGCGCGCCATGATCGACCAGCACCGCAATCACCCGAGTGTCATCCTCTGGGGCCTTGGCAACGAAAACGACTGGCCCGGCGACCATGTCGAGTTCGACAAGGCGAAGATCCGCGCGTTCATGCAGGAACTGCACAACCTCGCCCACCGGCTCGACCCCTCGCGCCTCACGTCGATCCGTCGCTGTGATTTCTGCAAGGACATCGTCGACGTCTACTCGCCGTCGATCTGGGCGGGCTGGTACCGCGGGCGTTTCACGGAATACAAGGACGTCTCCCTGCGCGCGATGCAGCAGGTGAAGCACTACCTGCACGTCGAATGGGGCGGCGACAGCCACGCCGGCCGCCACGCCGAGGATCCGTATCGAATCCTTCGCGACGTCTCCACGCAGGGCGAGGCCGACGAGCGCGGACTGGACTTCAAGAGCGTCGGTGGCGACGCCCGCGCCTCGAAGGACGGCGATTGGTCCGAGACCTACCTCTGCGACCTCGTCGACTGGCACCTCAAGGAGCAGGAGACGATGGATTGGCTCACGGGCACAGCGATGTGGCCGTTCAAGGACTTCTCCACGCCGCTGCGCCCGGAAAACCCCGTGCCGTTCGTGAACCAGAAGGGCGCGGTCGAGCGCGACCTCACGCCCAAGGAGTCGTTCTACGTCTATCAATCCTACTGGAGCGAGAAACCGATGCTGCACATCTACGGCCACTCCTGGCCCGTGCGCTGGGGCAAGCCCGGCGAGAAGCGCTGGGTGAAGGTCTACTCGAACAGCGACGAGGTGGAACTCTGGCTCAACGACGTCTCGCAGGGCACGCGCCGGCGCGACAGCCAGGACTTCCCCGCCGCCGGCCTGCGCTGGGACCTCCCGTTCGAGGACGGCGTCAACACGCTCCGCGCCGTCGGTCGCCGGGGAACGGCGACGGTGACCGACTCGGTCACCTTCCGCTACGAAACGCGCCGCTGGGGCGCCCCGCACCACCTGCGGCTCCAGGAGCTCCCCGCCCCCGACGGGCGCGCGCGCGTCCAGCTCGAGTTGCTCGACGCCGCGGGCGTGGTCTGCCTCGACTCCGCCGCGCTCGTGCGGTGGGCCCACGCCGGCGACGGCCGCCTGCGCGACAATCTCGGCACCGCCGGCGGCGCGCGCGCCGTGCAGCTCGCGAACGGACGCGCCCGCATCGACCTCGATCTTCCGCCCGGCGGACGGGCCACCGTCAGCGCGCGCCTCGAGGGCGTGCCCACGGCCTTGATACACCTGCAGCGCCCGGCTGATTCGTCGGCGAACGAGGCCCTGCGCGCGGCGACCCCAGCGGACATCGCGCAACGCGTCATCAGGACCGATCACGCCCGCATCGTCCGCCTCGCCGACCTGGCGATGACCGTCCAGCCGATCACGCTTCGTTCCGCCCCACCGCCCGCCCAGGCGCTCACGACCGGCGTGTTGCCCGGCGACTTCTACTCCATGGGCGACTACTGGTGGCCGAACCCCAAGACGCCCGATGGCCTTCCCTACGTCAGCCGCGACGGCGAAACCAACCCCGACAACTTCGTCACCCACCGCATGCTCATGCGCGACATGCGCGACGCCATCGCCGCCCTCGCCGCCGCCTACGTCGCCACGGGCGACGCGGCCTATGCCCAGCGTGCCGCGCGCTGGCTCGAGGTCTTCTTCGTCGATCCCGCGACGCGGATGAACCCGCACCTGCGCTTCGCCCAGGCGGTGCCCGGCGTATCCACCGGCCGGAGCTGGGGTCTGATCGACACACTCCACCTCGCCGAGGTGCCGCTCGCAGCCGAGGCGATCGCCGCAGCCCCGGGCGTCCCGCGCGCCACGATTGAAGGTGTGCGCGGCTGGTTCGGCGACTACCTGCGCTGGCTGCTCACCGACAAGATGGGCATCGACGAGGGCCGCGCGAAGAACAACCACAGCGTCGCCTACTGGCTGCAGGTCGCGGTCTTCGCACGCTTCGTCGGCGACACGGCGACCCTCGAGGAAACGCGCCGCATCACCCGCGAGGTTCTCCTGCCCCGGCAACTCGCCGCAGACGGCAGTTTCCCGCGCGAACTCGCACGCACCAAACCCTACGGCTATTCGATCTTCCAGCTCGATAACGTAGCGCTCCTGATCGACGTTCTCGCGACCCCGCAGGAAAATCTCTGGCATACGGCGCTGCCGGACGGACGCAGCGTGCGCGCTGCCGTCGATTTTCTCGTCCCATATCTTGCCGACCGCTCGGCGTGGCCGTACCCTCGGGATGTGGCCCACTTCGACGCCTGGCCCGCGCGCCAACCCGTGCTCCTCCTTGCCGCGTATCGTCTCGGCCGTCCCGATTGCCTCGCGCTCTGGGAGCGGCTCGATCCCGATCCGGCCGATCTCGAAGTCCGGCGCAACATCGCCGTGACCCAGCCGCTCCTGTGGGTCCTTCCGCGCTGAGACGACGCATGCCGCCGACCGCTCCGCACCTCCTGGTCCTGGCATTGGCGTCCGCCGCTCTCCTCGCGAGCGTGTCGTTGTCCCAAGGGCAGGATGCGACGCGGACGTTGACCCGTGCCGCCGAGGTTCGCGCGCTCTCGACCGCGGAAGCCGACTCGCGCCTGCCCGCTACGCTGCGCGGCGTGGTCACCGCCGCCGAACCCGATTGGCTCGGCAAGTTCGTCCTGCAGGACGAAAGCGGCGGCATCTTCGTCCGCAACACCGGGGTGCAGCCGTCGGTTGGCGACGTGGTCGAGGTTTCCGGCACGACCGAGCCGGGCTGGTTTGTCCCGGTCATCCAGACCGACGGGTGGACCAAGGTCGGCACCGCGCCTCTCCCTCCCGCGCGCCCGGTCTCCGTCGAGCGCCTCATGGCGGGTGTCGAGGCCAACCAGCGGATCGAGATCACCGGCCTCGTGCGCGCCGTCACCTACGTGCCATCGCAGAAGACGATGATTGAGGTCGCGATCGGCGGCTACCGCGTGCGTGTATTTCCGAAGCTGCCGTCGACGGTCAACCCGCGCTCGCTCGTCGCGGCACGGGTGCGCGTGCGCGGCACCGCGGCGACGACCTTCAACGCCGCGCGCCGCACGCTCACCGACGTGCTCCTGATGGTGCCGACGGCCGAGGACTTCATCGTCGAGGAGCCCGAAGCGCAGCCTCCCTTCGAGCAGCCGACACTCGCGCTCGACGCCATCGCCCGTTTCCGCACCAACGCCAGCCTCGCCGAGCGCCTGCACGTCAAGGGCATCCTCACGCTGCAGCGTCCCGGGCTGGACCTGTTCATCCAGGATGCCGGCGGCGGCCTGCGGCTCGAGAGCCGGCAAAACATCATCCTGGCCGCGGGCCAGCCGATCGAGGCGGTCGGATTCCTCGAGATCGTCAACTTCCAGCCCGTGCTGCGCGACGCCGTGGTGCGCGACACGGCGGACTCCCTGCCCGCGGTGTCTGCGCGCGCCGTGCCCATGGACGAACTACGCGAAGGCCTGCACGCGGCCGAATGGATACGCCTCGCCGGCACGCTGCTCGACCGCAGCACGCGGCCGGTCCGCCGTGCCGACGCCGCCTTCGCCGGCGTGCGCACGGTCTGCACGATCCGGCACGAGGAGCAGATCTTCACCGCCGAATACGAGAGTCCGGCCGAGAGCCTGCCGCTCGCCGCGATCCCTCTCGGCAGCGAAGTCGAGGTGGACGGCATCGCCGCGTTCGAGACGGGCGACGACGGCCGCCCCAAGGCGATCGCGCTGCTCATGCCCTCCGCCGCGAGCATGCGCGTGGTCGCCACGCCCTCGTGGTTCACCGCGGGCCGGCTCTTCGTCGCCTTCGCCGTCGCGTGCGTGCTCTTCGCCGCCACCGCCGCCTGGCTGCTCACCGTCTCGAAGAAGAACGCCATGCTCAAGTTCCTCGTGGCCGAGCGCGAGAAGGCACAGCACGAGCTGCAGGCCGCCCACGACCAGCTCGAGCAGCGCGTGAAGGAGCGCACCGAGCAGCTCAAGATCGAGATGAGCGTGCGCAAGTCCGCCGAGGTGGAGTTCCGCGCCGTGCTCACAGAGCGCACGCGCCTCGCGCGCGAGTTGCACGACACGCTCGAGCAGGCGCTCACCGGCATCGCGCTGCAGCTCGACACCGCGGCGCGACTCTTCCAGCGCAACCCCGCCGAGGCAGGCCAGCCGCTCGAACTCGCGCGAGGTTTTCTCAAGCAGAGCCAGCTCGAGCTCCGCCGCTCGATCTGGGACCTGCGCTCGCGCGAGCTCGAGCAGTTCGACCTCGCCGAGGCGCTCGCCATCTCCAGCCGGCAGCTTGCGGCCGGCACGGGCCTGCGCATCGAGGTCGAGACCAGCGGCGAACGCCGACGCCTGCCGGAGATCGTCGAAGAGAGCCTGCTGCGCATCGCCCAGGAGGCGTTGACCAACGTGGTGAAGCACTCCGGCGCGACGCTCGCGACCATCACGCTCGCCTACGTCGCCGATTCGGTCGCGCTCGAGATCCGCGACAACGGCAGCGGCCTCAGGCCCGACCACGTCGCCGCCGCACCCGATCGCCATTTCGGGCTGATGGGGATGAGCGAGCGAGCCAAGCGCATCGGCGGACGGCTCGACCTGAGCAGCGCGAGCGGCGAGGGAACGACCGTGCGTGTGGTCGTCGCGCACGCGGCACGCGCCAGCAGCGCGGCCGACGCCGGTGCGGAGGATCAGCTGACATGAGCACGCCACCGGAGGTCCGCATCCTCGTCGTCGACGACCACTACATCGTCCGCGTGGGCCTGGTCGCACTCATCAACACCGAGCCGGGACTCAAAGTCGTTGGGGAGGCCGACGGCGGCGAGCAGGCGGTGAAGTTGTTCCAAGCGCTGCGTCCCGATCTCGTGCTCATGGACCTGCGCATGCCCGGCACCTCCGGGCACGAGGCCACCCGTCTCATCCGCCAGCTCGCGGCCGCCGCGCGCGTGCTGATGTTGTCCGCCTTCGACGGCGACGAGGACATCCACGCCGCGCTCGAGGCCGGCGCGCAGGGCTACGTGCTCAAGAGCGCGACCGGCGAGGACCTCATCCCGGCGATCCACGCCGTGGCCGCCGGCCGGCGCTGGATCCCGCGCGAGGTCGCCACGCGCCTGAAGTCGCGCCAGACCTACGAGCAGCTCACCGCGCGCGAGATCGACGTGCTCAACCAGCTGGCGCGCGGGCTCGCGAACAAGGAGATCGCCGACAAACTCGGCATCTCGGAATACACGACCAAGGATCACCTCAAGAGCATCCTCGCCAAGTTACGCGTGGCCGACCGCACGCAGGCGGTCACCGCGGCCCTCCAGCGCGGCATCATACGACTCTCACCATGACACAACGCCCCATCATCCCCGTCCTTTCGATCGTCCTCGCGCTCGTCACCGGCGCGCGCGCGAGCGACACGCCGGCGGCCGCGTCGACGCCGCAGATCATGCGGCGCGTCTTTGACTGGCAGGTCGCGCATCCGTGGAGTTCGCAACACCCGCTCAACGACAAGCACGGCACCCGCGGCTGGGTGCAGGGCGCCTTCCTCACCGGCGTGATGGAAGCGTACCGGGCGACCAACGACGCCGCGTATCTCGACTACGCCCGCGCGACGGCGAAGGCCAACGGCTGGCAGCTCGGCCCGCGCGAAGAACACGCCGACGACCACATCGTCGGCCAGACCTACCTCGAGCTCCACCAGATCGCGCCCGCCTCGGGCCAGCTCGACTCCACGCGCGCCATTCTCGACAAGCTCGTCGCCAACCCCAAGCCCGGTCGCGAGATCTGGTGGTGGTGCGACGCACTCTACATGTCGCCTCCCACGCTGGCCAAGTTCTCCCAGATCACGAAGGACCCCCGCTATATCGCGACGATGGACCGGCTCTATTGGGACACCCACGCGGCGTTCTACGATCGCGACGAGCGACTCTTCTACCGCGACAAGCGCTACCTCGCGTCGGCCGACGGCAAGAAGGTCTTCTGGTCGCGCGGCAATGGCTGGATCCTCGCCGGCCTCGCGCGCCTCCTCGACGTGCTGCCCGCCGACCATCCGTCGCGCGTGCGGTATGTCGGGCTCTACCGCGAGATGGCGACCCGGCTCGTCGATCTCCAGCCGGCCGACGGCTTGTGGCGCTCAAATCTCCTGCATCCGGAAAACCAGCACGGTGAGGCGAGCGGCAGCGCGTTCTTCTGCTACGCCCTCGCGTGGGGCCTCAATCGCGGCATCCTTCGCGACCCCGCCTCGCGCGCCGCCGTCGACCGCAGCTGGACAGCCCTCCTCGCGTGCGTCGACGCCGACGGCCGCCTCGGCTGGGTGCAGCCGATCGGCTTCGCCCCCGGTGCCTACGACGCCACGACCTGGCAGGAGTACGGCGCCGGCGCCTTCCTCGCCGCCGGATCGCAGGTGATGCAGTTGCGGTAGTGCGGGTTCACCGAATCCGCCGCGTTGGCAAAGGTCGCTCGCCGAAGCCAGGGACGATCGTTCGCGCGGCGCGCTCGGAGAGCGCTCCCTACCTGGTGCGTCACGTCACGTTCACCGGGTCGACGTCGATCACGGAGAACACGTCGTCGGGCAGTGGAAACTCCTGCAGCATCTGCGCGAGCAGCGCGGAGAGTTTCGTCACCCTGTTGGTGAAGTACCAGATCTGGTAACGGTAATGGTCCTTGATCTTCTCCACCGGGCACGGCGCCGGGCCGCGGATCTCCACGAAGCCCGCGCCGAGCTCCGCCACCTTGCGCGCCCAGTGCTCGGCGAAGAACGCGACCTTCTCGGCGTTCGGCCCGCGGAAGACGCTGAGCACAAGGTGCCGGAAAGGTGGATACTTGTACTGCTGCCGGATCTTCACCTCCTCGGCGAGGAAACCCTCGACGTCGGCGTGGCGGCCGAACTGCACGGGCATGGCGTGCGGGGTGAAACTCTGCACCACGACCTCGCCCGCGCGGTCGCCGCGGCCGGCGCGGCCCGCCACCTGCACGAGCAGCTGGAAGGTGCGCTCGTTGGCGCGAAAGTCCGGCACGTGCAGCGAGAGGTCGGCGTCGACCAGGCCGACGAGCGTGACGTTCGGGAAGTCGAGGCCCTTGCCGATCATCTGCGTGCCGACGAGCACGTCGATCTTGCCCGTGCGAAACTCGCTCAGGAGCTGGCGCATGCGGTTCTTCTGCGCCATGGCGTCGGCGTCGATGCGCACGACGCGCGCGTGCGGCATGAGGCGCTGCACGATCTCCTCGACCTTCTGCGTGCCGAGGCCGCGCCAGCGGATCTTGGCCGAGCCGCAGCCCGGACACCGCGCCGGCGCCTCGCGCTGCTCGCCGCAGAGATGGCACTTCAGCGTCTCATCGGTGCGATGGTAGGTCATCGCGATGCTGCAATGCTCGCACTCCGCCACGTAGCCGCACTCCTGGCAGATCATGCTCGAGGAGTAGCCGCGGCGGTTGATGAAGAGGATGCTCTGCTCCTTGTTCTCGAAGCGGCCCTTGAGCTTGTCGGCGAGGAAGTCGGAGAGCGTGGTCGAGCCGCGGCGCTTGAGGATTTCCTTGCGCATGTCGATCACGTGCACGTAGGGCAACTTGCGATCGTCGACGCGCCGGGTCAGGCGGTTGATCCGGTACTTCCCGTTGGCGGCGTTGACCCAGGACTCGACCGAGGGTGTGGCCGAGCCGAGCACGCAGACGGCGTTGTTGAGCAGCGCACGGTAGACCGCGACATCGCGGCCGTGGTAGCGCGGCGTCTCGTCCTGCTTGTAGGCGGGCTCGTGTTCCTCATCGACGATGATGAGGCGCAGTCGCGGCATCGGCGCGAAAATGGCCGAACGTGCGCCGACCACGATCTTTGCGCGGCCGGAGGCGAGCGCGTCCCACGCGTCGAGCCGCTCGCCGTCGGAGAGCATGCTGTGCCAGACCACCACGTCCTCGAGCCCGCGCTGCGCGAGGCGCGAGCGCAGGCGGCCGACCGTCTGCGGCGTGAGCGCGACCTCGGGCACGAGGAAGATCACGCTGCCACCGGCCTCGAGCGCGTGGCGCATGGTGTCGATGTAGACCTCGGTCTTGCCCGAGCCGGTCACGCCATGGAGCAAGTGCACGACGAACTTGCCGGCCTGGAGTGCGGCCGTGAGATCGGAGACCGCGGCGGTCTGCTCCGCGTTGAGCGTGAAGGCCTGGGCCCCGACGATCTCGTGCCCGGCGAAATCGTCGGCGTAGGCGACTCGCTGGAGCACCTTCGTTGACTCGACCGCCCAGCCACGCTCGATCAGCCCGACGCAGGCGGCGGGCGAGACGCCGAGGCGTTTCAGCACGATCGCCTTCTTCACCGGCTGCAGCTGGGTCGCAAGGAAGGTGTAGAGCGCGTGCTGCTTCGGGGCGCGCTTCCTGAGATGCTCGAGTTCCCCGGCCGTCGGTTTCGCGGTGGGCGCGGCGGCGAGATATTTCTCGATCTTGGCCTGCACGCCGCGACGCACGGGCGCCGGCACCATCGCCTCGACCACCGACTCGCGGGTGGCGCCGTAGTAGGCGGTCATCCACTCCGCGAGCTTGATCAGGTCGGGCGTGAGCACGGGGTGCTCGTGCACGATGCCCGTGATGTTCTTCAGCCGCTCGCGCGGGATGTCCGGCTCCACGTCGATGCCGCTGATCACGCCGAGCCGCTGCACGTGGCCGACCGGCATGCGCACGAGCACGCCGGAGCGCAGCCCCTCGGCGAGCCGGGCCGGGCAGCGGTAGTGCAGGAGCTTGTCGAAGCCGGCGAGCGGCCAGACGGCGACGATCGTTTCGCGAGGCTCGCTCATGCGGGCAGCACCGTCGGAAATTGCCCGGTGTCGGGCGTGGATTGTCTCCCGGAGGCCGGGATGAAGCCCCCGCCCGTCTTCCGCGTTGACTCGCCTAAAACGCCTCCGGACAGTCGCCCCGTGAGTCTCGAAAAGTGCCGCGAGCGCTTTAAAACCTTCCTCGACCAGCACGACCTGCGCGTCACCGGGCAGCGCATGGCGATCTTCGAAGCCGCGTTCGCCCAGCGGACGCACTTCACGGCGGAGGAGTTGTTGGACAAGGCGCGGGCCATCGACGAATCGGTTTCTCGGGCCACGGTTTACCGCACGTTTCCGATCATGATCGAGAGCGGACTGCTGCGGGAGGTCGATATCGGCAAAAGCATCAAATACTACCTCGCGAACAATCCCGAGGAATCCACGCAGCAGGCGCAGGTGATCTGCGTGGACTGCGACAAGATCTTCGAGGTGGCCGCGCCGTTCATGGAATGGTACGGCGCGAGCGTCTCGGGGCGGCTCGGGCTCACGCCCGTGTCGCAGCGGCTGCAGGTGAGCGCGAGCTGCAACGAGTTTCGCAAGACCGGGAAGTGCAAGAACCGCCGCTGACGCGCGGCGCACCGCCCTGCTCCCCCATCACGCGATGCACAAGACCACGCGTCACGCGTTCGAAATTCAGTTCTTTGAGTCGATCCTGCGGAAAAACCCCAAGGACTCCGACGTCATCGAGATCCTCGGCGGCCTCTATACCAAGGAGGGCCGCATCGACGAGGGCCTGCGCATGGATCGTCGCCTCGTCCGCCTCAAGCCTGACAACGCCACTGCGCACTACAATCTCGCCTGCAGCCTCGCGCTGAAGAAGCGCCGGGCCGAGGCCATGCGCGCCCTCGAGCGCGCCGTCGCGCTCGGCTACAAGGACGTCGACTGGATGCTGCAGGACCCCGACCTCGACGCGCTCAAGAAGCACCCGGCCTTTCGAGCGCTCGCGGCCAAGCTGGTGCCCGAGCATTGACGGAAGCTGTACGCTCTAGGTTTTAGGCTTTAAGCGGAAAGCCGAAGGCAGGGAGCCAAGCGACGTCCGCCTGCCCGACGTGTGGCCCGCGGGGTACGCGCCACACGTTGCGGCGTCCGCAAACCCGTATTGCACCGCGCGCCCGGCGCGTTTTCTTTGTCCGGATGCCCGCCACTATGAATTACGAGCCGATGGTCTTCGCGCCGCGCACCGGCGCCCCGGAACCGCTCTCGGCCATCCAGGAGGAAATCCTCGCGCTCAAGAAGCAGCGCAACGCCGTCATCCTCGCGCACAACTACCAGATCGAGCCGATCCAGCGCGTGGCGGATTTTGTCGGCGACTCGCTCGGCCTCTCCTACCAGGCGCAGTCGGCGCAGGCCGACGTCATCCTTTTCTGCGGCGTGCACTTCATGGCCGAGACCGCGAAGATCGTAAACCCCACGAAGACGGTGCTCCTGCCCGACCTGCAGGCCGGTTGCTCGCTTTCCGACTCGTGCCCCGCCGACAAGCTCGCCGCCTACAAAGCCGAGCACCCCGGCCTCTATGTCGTCGCCTACATCAACTGCTCCGCCGGCGTAAAGGCGCTCAGCGACGTCATCTGCACGAGCGGCAACGCGCGCCGCATCGTCGAGCGCGTGCCGGCCGATCGCGAGATCCTGTTCGTGCCTGATCAGAATCTCGGCGCCTGGGTGCAGGAGAAGACGGGACGCAAGATGCGCCTGTGGCCGGGCAGCTGCTATGCACACGTGCTCTTCACCGTGCGCGCGCTCGAGGCGCTGAAGGCGCGCTTCCCCGCGGCCGTTATCGTCGCCCACCCCGAGTGCGTCACTGCCGTGCGCGACATGGCCGACGAGGTGTGCAGCACCGAGCTGATGGTGAAGTTCTGCAAAACCACGCCGGCCTCGCAGATCATCGTCGTGACCGAGTCCGGCATGATCCACCGCCTGCGCCGCGAGGTGCCGGACAAGACCTTCATCGCCGGTCCGACCGACACCTGCGCCTGCAACGACTGCCAGTACATGAAGATGAATACGATCGAGAAGGTGCGCGACGCGCTCTTGCACATGCGTCCCGCCATCGAGGTGCCCGAGCCGGTGCGGCAGGCGGCCTTCGTCCCGATCCAGCGTATGCTCGACTGGAGCCGGGCCTGAGCGGCGCGCCGCGTCCGCCGTGGCCACCGCCGCCCAGCTCGACCCGGAGACCCGCAGCCGGCTGACCTTCAGCCGCGACCGCGTGCGCGGCGTGTGTGCCGGACTTATCGATACAGGCATCTTCACCTTCGGCCTGGTCATCGCGATCCGCTGCTTCGACGCGCCACCCGCGGTCAAGGCGCTGCTCTCCGGGTCGAACTCCATCGGGCTGCTACTCACGCCGCTCAGCCTGTTTGTCTATGCGCGCCGCGGCTTGAATGCCGCCGGTGCCGCGGCGCTCAATTTCCTGCTCGGCGGCTTGTGCTTCGGCGCGGCCGCCGCGGCGGCCTCGCTCTGGGTCTATGTGCCGGCGGCCACCCTCGGCTCGGTCTTCGTGGCGCAGCAGGCGCCGCTGCTCATCCACATCTACACGCAGAACTACGCCGCGACGCGCCGCGGGCGCATGCTCTCGAACAGCATCGTGCTCGGCCTCATCGCCTCCGTCGGCTTCGCCCTCGCGGGCGGGCAGATCCTCGACTGGCGGCTGGAGACGTTTCGCGTGATCCTGGGCGCGATGGCCGTGGCCTGCTTCGTCGCCGCGCGCGCCACCGCCGGCATGCCGGCCGACCCCTTCGCTCGCGGGCGCAATGCGAATCCGTTCCACGCCATGCGCTATGCCCGCGAGGACAAGATCTTCGGCTGGATGCTTTTCATCTGGATGCTCATGGGCTGGGGCAACCTCATGGTCCTGCCCTTGCGCGTCGAATACATGGCGAACCCGCGCTTCGGCATCAACGCGACCAACGCCCAGATCGCGCTCATCTCCGGCATCGTGCCCTCGCTCGTGCGCATCGCGACCACGCACTTCTGGGGCCGGCTCTTCGACCGGCACAATTTCTTCATCATCCGCACCGTGCTCAACGGCATGTTCCTGCTCGCGATCCTCACGTTCTTTTCCACGCGCAACCTCATCGTGCTCGGCGTCGGCGCCGGCCTCTTCGGCTTCGCGGTGGCGGGCAGCAACATCGCGTGGAACCTGTGGGTGACCAAATTCGCCCCGCCGGAACGCACGAGCGACTACATGAGCGTGCACACCTTCCTCACCGGCATCCGCGGCGTGGCCGCGCCGTTCGTGGGCTTCTGGCTCATCGCGCACTTCTCCCCGATGGCCGCCGCGCTCAGCGCCACGGTGCTGATCACGCTCTCGATGATCCTGCTCGGACCGCTGCGGAAGCGGCACGCGCTGCCTGGAGCGAGGTAGGTCGAGGCCTCTGGCCGAGCCGCAACGGTCCGCACACTAACATGCGCGGCTCGGCCAGAGGCCTCGCCCTACCTCACATGCATCCGTCGCGCAGCCACGCGACGAACTTCGCCAGCGCCCGCGCGCGATGGCTGATGGTATTCTTCACGGAGTCGTCGAGTTCGGCGTAGCTCACGGAGCAGCCGTCCGGCCGGAAGAGCGGATCGTAGCCGAAGCCGCCGGTGCCGCGCGGCGTCTCAAGCACGCGTCCCGGGCATCGTCCTTCGAACGAGACGACGCTGCCGTCCGTATTCACGGCGACGATGCAGCAGTGGAAGGCGGCGCCGCGTCTCTCCTCCGGCACGCCGCGCAAGGCGGCGAGGAGCTTTGCGTTGTTGGCCGCGTCGTTGCTCGGGTGGCCGGCATAGTAGGCCGATTCCACCCCCGGATCGCCGTCGAGCGCATCGACACAAACGCCGGAATCATCGGCCACCGCCCACGAGCCGGCCGGCAGTTTCGCCGCAAGAGCGCGCGCCTTCTTCGTGGCGTTGCCGACGAAGGTGCCGGTGTCCTCGACGACCTCGGGCATGCCGCCCACGGCCGAGGGCGGCAGCACCTCAGCGGTGATCCCGCTGGCCGCGAGGATGGCGGTGACTTCGCCGAGCTTATGACGGTTGCCCGTGGCCAGATAGAGACGCATGGCGGAAGGGAATGAGGGACTGAGGGCGTGAGGAAAGGAAGAAAGACACGCGGCTCCGCCCCGGCCGCCCTCAGTCCCTCATTCCCGACTCCATCTGCTCACGTTACCGTCTCGTCGATCGCCAGCTTTCCCGGATACGCGACGTGGCCGCGCATGAGCTGGTCGTCGCCGAGGCTGGCGTGGCGGACGTTTTCGAGGCGCACGCCCTGGTCGAGCCGCTCCGTGCGCAGGCCGCGCATCGCCGGCAGCGCGCGCTGGTCGGCGAGGAAGAGCGGCGCGCGGTAGGCGAAGAGGTAGTCGATCTCGCGCGCCTGCAGGAATCCGCTGAGCAGTTCCGCGCCACCCTCGACATACACGCCGGTGATCGCCTCGGCCGCGCAGCGGGCGCGGAAGGCCGCGAGCGAGGTGCGCCCGTGGATCGACGGCAGGATCCAGCAGCGCACACCCGCAGCCTCCAGGCGCCGGATATATCCGCTGCCGCCTTGGTCGGAGGTCACGACGATCGTGCGCTCGCGAAACTCATCGGTGTAGAGTGCCGGGAGTTCGCGCTCGCCGGCCAGCCGCATGCGGCCATCGAACACGAACCGCACCGGGCACCACTCCGGCTCACCCTCGATGCGCGCCGTGAGCCGCGGCCGGTCGCGCAAGGCCGTGCCCGCACCCACCGCGATGGCCGGGAAGAGGCGACGCCAGCGCATCACATCCTGGCGCGCGACCGCGCCGGTGATCCACTTTGACTCGCCCGTGCGCGTGGCGATGCGCCCGTCGAGCGTGGTCGCGACCTTGGCCGCGATGAGCGGCGAACGTTTCGTGATCCAGTGGTTGAAGATGATGTTGAGATCGTCGCACTCGGGTGTGAGCACGCGCGTCTCGACGGTCACGCCCGCGGCCTTGAGCACGTCGAGCCCGTGGCCGGCATGCGCGGGATTGGGATCGGTCGTGCCGACGACGACATAGCGGATGCCGGACGCGATGATCGCCTCCGTGCACGGTCCGGTGCGCCCATGCGTGCAGCACGGCTCGAGCGTGACGAACATCCTCGCACCCTCGCGCGGAGAGCGGCCAAGCGCGCGCAGCGCCGCGACCTCGGCATGGGCCTCGCCGGCACGCGCGTGCCACCCCTCAGCGACGACGTGGCCGTCCTCGACGATGACCGCGCCGACCATGGGATTCGGATGCGTGTCACCCCACGCCCGCCGCGCGAGATCGAGGCAGCGTCGCATGGTGGAGTCGCGTTCGCTCGGGCTCATGCGGGCACGTACGGGTTGGAGGCCATCTCGTCGCCAACGGTCGTTTCCGGGCCGTGGCCCGGATAGACCGCGGTGTTGGCGGGCAGCGTGTAGATCTGCGTGCGGATCGAGCGCTCGAGCATCTCCAGGCTACCGCCCGGCAGGTCGTAGCGGCCGATGCCGCCGTTGAAGAGCGCGTCGCCGACAAACGCGGCGTCGAGCGCGGCGAAGTAGAACAACACGTTGCCCGGACAATGCCCGGGCACGTGGCGCACTTCGATTCTCATGCCGAGCAGGTGGAGATGATCGCCCTGCGCGACCGGGTGCACGAGCCGCGCGGGCTCCAGCGTGATCCCAGGGATCGTGAACATGCCCATCACCTCGGGGTGCTCGATGAAGAGGCGGTCGGCCTCGTGCGCGTAGAGCGGCACACCCAGATTCTGGATGCGCGCGGCATCGCCCGTGTGATCCCAGTGACCGTGGGTGATGAGCAACGCCACGAGGCGGCAGTTCTCCCGCTGCAGGATCGGCTCGATGTCCTCCCATACGCCGTGCGGCGCATCGACGAGCAGGGCCTCGCCGCGACCGGAGTCGGTGATCAAGTAGGCGTTGGTGGCCAGCGGGCCGGCCGGGATGCAGTGGATGTGCACGGCGGAGTTGTCAGGGCAGCCACCGCCGCGGGCAAACAGGAACCGCCACCCCGCGCGCCCGTGCCAATGTCATCCAATAGATGACATTGGCCGGAGCGGCGCCGGCCGGGGTCCTGACAACGCGTAGATGGCATCGGCCCGCGGGGGATTCGGGATTGAGTTCGGGCGATGGGTCGTTCGATCTTCGGCGCTTCCTATGCCGACACTGAAGTTCGCCGTCCTTCCCGGAGACTATATCGGACCCGAGGTCATGACCGAGGCGCTGCGCGTGCTCGATCACGTGGCCGCCCGGGAGAAGCTCACGCTCTCCTACCAGGTCGCCGACGTCGGCGGCGCCGGCATCGACCGCCACGGCAAGGCCCTGCCCGACTCCACCCTCGCGCTTTGCCGCGAGTCCGATGCCATCCTCTTCGGTTCGGTCGGCGGTCCGAAGTGGGAAAAGCTTCCGCCCAAAGAGCAGCCCGAGCGCGCCGCCCTGCTGCCCCTGCGCAAGGCCTTCAACCTTTTCGCCAACATTCGCCCCGGCCTGCTCTACAAGGATCTCGTCGACGCCTCGCCGCTCAAGGCCGAGCGCATCCCCGACGGCATCGACATCGTCTGCATCCGCGAGCTGACCGGCGGCATCTACTTCGGCCAGCCGAAGACCACGACCACGCTCGACAACGGCGAGCAGCAGGCGGTCGACACGATGGTCTACAAGACCTCCGAGATCGAGCGCATCGCCGAGGTCGCCGCGGTAACCGCACGCGCGCGTGGCCGGCGTGTTTGTTCGGTCGACAAAGCCAACGTGCTCGAGACCTCCGTGCTGTGGCGCAAGACGGTCACGGCCTATTTCGCCGCGAAGCACCCGGACCTCGAGCTCACGCACATGTACGTCGACAACGCCGCGATGCAGCTCGCGCGCAACCCGAACCAGTTCGATGTGCTTTTCACGGAAAACATGTTCGGCGACATCCTCTCCGACGAGATGGCCGTGATCTGCGGCTCGCTCGGCATGATGAGCAGCGCGTCGCTCGGCACGGGTCTCAATTCGTTCGGAAAGCCCTTCGGCCTCTACGAACCGGCCGGCGGCACCGCGCCCGACATCGCGGGCAAGGGCATCGCCAATCCCTGCGCGCAGATCCTCTCCGGCGCGCTCATGCTGCGCTACAGTTTCGGTCTCGATGCCGTGGCGACGAAGATCGAAGCCGCGGTGCGCAAGGTCGTGACGGTCGATGGCGTGCGCACCGGCGACATCGCCTTCGGCCGCCCGACCGTGGGCACGAAGGGCATGGCCGACGCGATCATCGCCGCGCTCTGATCACCGCGCTCGGCGGTGGACGCCACCGTCTCAGGCACCGCCGAGCAGTTCGTCCAGGACGGAGAACAAAGTCCCTTCCGTAAACGGCTTGTCGAGGATGCGCTTGGCGCCGAGCGCCTGCGCGAGCGGTAGATAGTCGCGCGAGTCGATACGCCCGCCGCCGGAGACCGCGAGGATCCGCACCGCCGGATCGTGGGCCTTGAGGTCTCGGATGGTCTCCAAGCCCTCTTTGCCCGGCATGATCAGGTCGAGGATGACGACATCCGGCCGGCCCTCGCGGTAGCGCCGCAGGCCTTCCTCGCCGTCCGCCGCCTCCACGACCATGTGGCCGGCGCGCTCCAGCGTGAGCCGGGTGGCCTTGCGGAAGAGGTCGTCATCGTCGATCAGCAGGATGCGGGCGGAGTTCATGGGGACTTTCTCGAGGTTCGGAAGGCCGCGTGCAAGGCAGCAGACAGGCCTCCCAGACTCAACGGCTTGAGGAGCAGATCGCTGAAACCCTGGGCGAGGACGGTCTCGCGGTCGATCTCGCCCGCGTTGCCCGTGACGAGGATCGCACGCAATCCCGGGTCGGACTCGCGCATCCGGGCCAGCATCTCGATCCCGGTCATCGCGGGCATGAGATGGTCCGTGATCACGAGATCAAACTCGCCCGGCCGCGCGTTCACCCGGGCGATCGCATCCACGGCACCCTCCACGCCTTCGGGCTGGTACCCGAGCTGAAGCAGCATCTGCACGCCCACCCGCACGAGCGCGCTCTCGTCGTCCACGAGAAGAATCCGCTCCCTATTTCCCAGCGCGAGCGTCTCGCTCGTCGTCGCGTCGGCCGACACCTGAACATCGGCAGCCGGAAAATGGAGCCGGAACTCGGAACCGACTCCCGGCGTGCTCTCGACCGTGATGAACCCGTCGTGCTCGCGCACGATGCCGTGGACCACGGACAAACCGAGGCCGGTGCCCTCGCCCTGCGCCTTGGTGGTGAAGAATGGCTCGAAGATGCGCTCGACCACCTCGCGCGCCATGCCGGTTCCCGTATCCCTGACCGCGATGCATGCGAACGTCCCCTCGCGTCGCCGGGGATCGGCCGCGACCTCGGCCGGCCCGACCACGACGCCCGCGACCGAGATATCGAGCGCGCCGGCGGATCCGCGCATCGCGTGCCACGCGTTTGTGCCGAGGTTCATCACGGCCTGGTGCACCTGCGTGGGATCGGCGCGCACGAGCGGGATGTCGCGCCCGAACTCCGCGCGGATCTGGATGGTCGCCGGGATCGAGGCCCGCAGGAGGCGGGCCGCCTCGTCGACCACCGGGCGTAGCTGCATGACCACCTTGTCGCTCACCGATCGCCGGCTGAAGGCGAGGATCTGGCGCACCAGGCCGACCGCGCGACGACCGGCGACAAGGATGTCCTCGATATTCTCGCGCACCGCCGGGTCCTGCGGCGCCTGCACGCGCGCGAGCTCGGCGAACCCCATGATCGCGCCGAGCAGGTTGTTGAAGTCGTGCGCGATCCCGCCCGCGAGCGTGCCGATCGCCTCCATCTTCTGGGCCTGCCGCAGCTGCTCCTCCAGTGCATGGCGCTCGGTGATGTCTTCGGCCGTGCCGACGATGCGATAGACCTGCCCTTGGGCGTCGCGCAGCGGGAACCCGCGGTCGTGTATCCAACGGATGGTGCCGTCGGGCCGCACGATGCGGTAGATCTCCCCATACTTGCCGGCGAGCAACTTCGTCTGGTTGGCGTGCAGGACGCGCGCGCGGTCGTCCGCGTGGATCGACTCGTGCCAGGCGTGTCCTCCACGCAGGAGGTCCTCGCGGCCGCGCCCCCAGACCGTCTCGTAGGCCGGGCTCACGTAGGTCAGCCTGCCGCGACCTTCCGGGCCGTCGGTCACCCAGAAGACCTCGTTGATATTTTCTGCGATCTGCCGGAAACGTTCCTCCTCGGCGCGCAGGGCCTCGCTCGCCGCGTGCTGCGCGGTCACATCCTGGAAGGACCCCCGCAACCGCACGACACGCCCGTCCTCCACGATGGGATGTCCGATCGTCCGAATCCATTTGCGCCGGCCGGCGGCGGTGACGAGCTCCAGCTCGAGATCATAGGGCCGGGCCTGCGTGACCGCGGCCTGCACGGCCTCCTCGATGCGCCGCCGCGACTCGCCCTGGTAGAAATCCAGGCCCATGTCGCGCGAGGTGACATGCCCTGGCTCAAGATCGTGGATACGCGCCACCTCTTCTGTCCAGAAGCCCTCTCCGGTGGCGGGGTCGAAACTCCAGCCGCCGACCTTGGCGATCTCGCCCGTCTCGCGCAACACGGCCTCGTGCAACCGGAGTTTCTCCTCGGCCTGACGCTGCTCGGTCACATCGCGCGCGAACACCAGGGCCCCGCGGCGCCCCTCATGCTGGAAGGGCACGCCGAGGACCTCCACGTGGATGATCACGCCATCGAGGCGCACGATCCGGTGCACGATGGCGCCCTGGGGCTCGCCGCGTTCGTTGAGCACGCGCATCCGCTCCGTGGCGACGTCCCGGCTGGAGGCATGGACGCGATCGATGACCGCGCTCCCGACCAGCGCCTCGGCCGGCTGCGCACCGAAGAGGTGTCCGGCCTCGGGATTGAGGTAGGCGAATTTGCCGTCCACCTGGATGAAGATCCCCACCGGCGCCGTCTCCACGACGGCGCGGAAACGCTCCTGGCTCGCCCGCAGGGCCTCCTCGGCCTCGATCTTGCCCGTGATATCCTCGGAGAAGACGGCGATGCCCCCGACGGCACCGGCCCCGTCGCGCCAGGGGCGGATCTCCCACCGCAGCCACTGGCGCCGGCCGTCGTCACGATCGAACAGGTCGGCTTCCTCGCGCAGGACCTCACCGGCCAGCCCACGGCGGTAGAACTCACGCCAGCGACCAGGAGTCTCCGGAAAGATCTCGTAGTGCGACCGCCCGAGCACGGGCGTGTCACGCAGCCGATAGTCGTCGAGCCAACGCCGACTCGCGGCGAGGTAGCGCATCTCGCGGTCGAAGACGGCGAGCGAGGCCGGAGCATGCTCGAAAAACAGGCGCTGCCGCTCTTCGTTCTCCCGCACCGCCAGCTCGGCGGTCTTTCGCGCGGTGACGTCGGTGTAAGTGCCGAACATCATCAACGGACGACCGGCCGGGTCGCGCGACTGCAGTCGTCCGCGGTCGAGCACCCAGACCCACGAGCCGCCCTTGTGGCGGAGCCGGATCTCCGCCTCGTAATACTCGATCTCGCCGGCGAAATGGCGCTCGACCAACCGCTGGACGCTCGCGAGGTCGTCGGGATGGACGAGCCGCTTCCATGTCTTGATCGTCACAGGCGCCAGCTCGTCGCCGGAATAGCCCATCAGCTCGCACCATCGCTCATTCACCACCAAGGCGCCGCTCTGCACGTCCCATTCCCACGTGCCCACCCGCGCGCCCTCGATGATGTTGTCGAGCCTCCGTCGCTCGGCCTCCAGTTCCGATGACGCGCGTGCCCGCTCGACGGCTGCGGCCTCGATCAATCCGAGCTGGCGCCGCAGGTAGGCGAACAGCAGTGCCCCAGTGACGGCGACGAAGAACCATCCCTTGCCGATCGACAGGTGCTTGATCACGTCCGGATCGTCGGAGATCAGGCGCACGACATGGTCCGAACTCGCGATCCAGACACCCGCGGCGACCAGGTAAAGCCCGGCCGTGCGCAGGGCCAGCCGTCGCATGCGTCGTTGATCCGGTTTCACGATGTATCCAGAGGCGGGCCACCCGGGGGGTTCCAGCGGCCACTCCCGCCCGGCCAAGCCTGTCCACCGGCGAACGCCGCGCCATCCAATTCCGACACGGACCGACTCCCCCATGCGGTGCCCGGCGTGGCCTGCGGTTCGGCGTGGCGAGGCATCGCGAACCCGTGGCCTCTATCGCCTGTCCACCAACTGGAGCGGTGTGGAATCATCCCCCGCACGATCGTCCAGCACGTCGCGCACCGTGCGCGTGAGGTCGTCTAGGTCGAAGGGCTTGGCGAGAAACGCCACGCCCGCGCCCAGCGGGGAGTCGCGCCTGACCATCTCCGGGCTGTAACCGCTGGTGAACACCACGCGGAGCGAGGGGCGCTCTCGGCGCAAGTATTCGGCGAGCTCATACCCGCTCATCCCGTCCGGCATGACCAGGTCGGAGATCAGCAGGTCCACCTCGCGGCCGTTCTCGTTCCACAGCTCGATCGCCCGGGGACCGCTGGCGGCGTCGAGCACACGGTAGCCCGAGCGGGTGAGCAGGTTGCGCACGAGCGCCCGCACCACCGTCTCGTCCTCCACGAGCAGCACCGTCTCGCTGCCCGACCGGCCGCGCGCCGCAGCGCCTCGACGGGCCTCCTCGATCGCCTTGGCCGGGATGAGCGGCAGCATCACCTGGAAGCACGAGCCCTCGCCCACCCGCGTGGAGACCTCCACCCAGCCGCCGTGCTGCTCGACGATGCCCCGCACGGTCGCGAGCCCGAGGCCCGTGCCCTTGCCGGCCTCCTTGGTCGTGAAGAACGGATCGAAGATGTGGGGCAAGACGTCGCCGGGGATAC
Organism: Opitutaceae bacterium; assembly: GCA_014879845.1. GTDB lineage: Bacteria > Verrucomicrobiota > Verrucomicrobiia > Opitutales > Opitutaceae > JAEWQP01. The sequence continues at coordinate 110,755 of JACSRI010000126.1, read as the reverse complement.
CCACACCAGTATCAACAACCTCGAGACGAGCGAAGGCGCCCTGCCGTGCCGTCTCGCCGACCGTGACCGGCTGGGGCAGTTCCATCGTCGCGGTCGAGAGCGTGAGCCGCCCGCCCCCGGACATGGCATCGCGGGCGTTGACCGCGAGGTTGAGCACGATCTGCTCGATCATGCCCGGATCGGCGAAGACCTGCAGGTCGTGCGGTGCGAGCCGGAGTTCCATGTGGATGTGCTCGCCAAGGATGCGCTGGAGCATGCGGGACATGTTCGTCACGATGCCGTTGAGTTCGACGTGCTGGAGCTGCATGGCCTGGCGGCGGCTGAACGTCAGCAACTGGCGCGTGAGATTGGCCGCGCGCGTGGCCGCGCTCTTGATCTCGCCGACAAACTCGCGGGTCGAGGTCGCCAGACCCTTCTCCAGTTCGAGGAAGGACACGCCGGCCTGGATGACCGTGAGGATGTTGTTGAAATCGTGGGCGATGCCGCCCGCGAGTTGCCCGATCGCCTCGACCTTTTGCGCCTGACGGTAGTTTTCCTCGGCGTTCTTGCGAGCGGTGATGTCGACCGTGGCGCCTATCAGCCGCGTCGGCCGGCCGTCCGGGCCAAATTCCGCGCGCGCCGTCGTCGCGACCCAGCGCTGCGCGCCATCGGGATGGATCACCCGATATTCGGATTGGGGAGTCTCTCCCTGCTCGACCGCCCGGGCCACGTCGCGCCGCACCCGCGCGCGATCCTCCGGGTGGACGATCGCCAGGAATGGATCCGCCCTCGCGCCGTCCTCCGGACGCCATCGACAGCCGTAGACCCGCGTCAGGGCCTCGTCCCAGATCGTCACGTTCTTCACGAAATCGACCACAAACGTGCCGATACCGCCGATCTCGAGCGCGCTCTGCAACCGATCCTGCGCCTCCCGCAGATCCGCCTCGCTCTGGCGCAACGCGCGTTCCGCTCGGTGGCGCGCGACACAGATCGCCGCGGTGTGGGTGGCCTGATCGACGAGCTTCAACTCGCGGCCGGTCGGCCGGCGCGGCTCGCGGTAATAGACGGCAAACGTGCCGAGGACACGTCGCTCCTCATCAAAGAACGGAGTCGACCAACAGGCGGCCAGGCCGTGCGCGACGGCGAGATCGCGGTACATCGCCCAGAGCGGATCGTTGGCGATGTCCTCCACGATCACACGCTCGCGGCGAAAGGCGGCGGTGCCGCACGAACCCGCAGCCGGACCGATCTCCGCGCCATCGATGGCCGCCGCGTACGCGCTCGGAAGGCTCGGAGCCGCGCCATGGCGGAGATGACGCCCCGCCTCGTCCACGATGAGGATCGAGCAGAGCATGCCCGGCTCGCACTCTTCCATCATCCGGGCCAGCTGCTCCAGAGTCGCATGGAGTTCCGCGCCGCAGGCGATCATTTCCAGAACGCGCCGCGTCGCCTCCGCCACCGCCTCGGCCTCCCGGCGCTCGGAGATATCACGCGCCAGGGCCAGGAAAAGCCGTTGCCCGCGCACCTCGAAGCAGCCGAGCCGCAGCTCCACGTCGTAGGTCGAGCCATCCCGGCGACGATGGCAGGACGGCAGCGTCTGCGTCATCCCCGGTGCGGCCTCGCTCCATCGGCGCAACCCATCCTCCGGCTTCACATCGGGCGCGACGTCCCAGACCTTCATGCCCAGCAGTTCTTCCCGCGTGTAACCGAGCGCGGTGCAAGCATGCCGGTTCACATCGAGCAGCCGCCCCTGCGCATCGTGCAGGTAAAATGCATCCACCGCCTGTTCGGCAAACATCCGAAACCGCGCCTCGCTCTGCCGCAGCGCCTCGACGGCCTCATGCCGCTGGGACGTCGCGGCCTCCCACCGGGCCAGCGGCCGGCGCAGCGCCAGATAGAGCAACACCGCCGTCACCCCGACAAACGCCCAGCCCTTGTAGTTCGACAGGCGGGCAAACGTCTCCGGATCGCGGGCCAGGAGCGAGACGACGTGATCGGAGCCGGCGATCCAAAGCGCGCCGACCAGTGCATAGATCAGCGCCGCCCGAGCGGCCACGCCACGCATTGTCTCCGGAGTTGGGTATTTCATCATGTATCGCGGGGCGGGGGCGGACCCTCACCAGCCGTCGCTGACAAACCTTCCGGGGAGCGAGTCCCAGCGTGCCCGCAAATCCTTCTGTGGCCACCCAATTCAGGGGTGAAATGCCCCCTTGGAATGGGGCGTTTTCCGCGAGGCCTCCCCATGGCTGGTCCGCGATCTGCGGCCCACACCCCGATCCCGGACGGATTCAGGTCGCCGCCCATCGATCCCAATAAAAACTTCCCCCCCGCCGGCCGCTCGCTTTTCCTGCCCGTTTGCGCAGCGGCCGGCCGGCCACTCCCGGCGTCGTTCGGTGCGTCCAGCCCTCTTCACTCGTCCTTCGTCACGCCACACTCGTCCCTTTCCCGATCGCCATGACCTCCGCCGAGATCCGCCAGAGCTTCCTCGATTTCTTTGCCAAGCATGCGCACACGATCGTGCCGTCGTCGTCGCTCATGCCGGACTCGCCCGGCCTGCTCTTCACCAACGCCGGGATGAACCAGTTTGTCCCGATCTTCCTCAACGAGCGCAAACCCGACGTCGCCTCCTGGGCCGGAGTGAAGCCCGGCTCGAACACGCGCGCGGCCGACACGCAGAAATGCATCCGCGCTGGCGGCAAACACAACGACCTCGAGGACGTCGGCTGGGATACCTACCACCACACGATGTTCGAGATGCTGGGCAACTGGTCCTTCGGCGACTACTTCAAGAAGGAGTCGCTGACCTGGGGCTGGGACCTGTTGACGAAGGTCTGGGGCATCCCGCCGAAGCGCCTCTTCGCCACCGTCTACGCGCCGAACAAAACCAAGGGCGATCCGGCCGACTTCGACCAGGAGGCCTACGACATCTGGGCCGGCCTCTTCCGCGCCGCCGGGCTCGATCCGGCCGTGCATATCGTCAACGGCAACAAGAAGGACAATTTCTGGATGATGGGCGACACCGGCCCCTGCGGCCCGTGCTCGGAGATCCACTTCAACCTCCTGCCCTCCGACGACGAGGCCGAGGGTCGCAAGCTGGTCAACTCCTCCAGCCCGCGCTGCATCGAGATCTGGAACCACGTCTTCATCCAGTTCAACGCCGGCGCCGACGGTTCGTTCTCGCCGCTCCCGGCCAAACACGTCGACACCGGCATGGGCTTCGAGCGCGTGGCCGGCATCTACGCCACGACGCGCGGCTTCAAGGACTTCACCGGCGAACCCTCCAACTACAATGCCGACGTCTTCACCTCGCTCTTTGAGGTCCTCGCGAAACTCTCCGGCAAATCCTACACGCTCACCGTCCCGACCAAACGCGAAGGCCTGACCGAGCAGGAGAAGATCGACATCGCCTTCCGCGTATTGGCCGACCACGCCCGCACGGTCTCGTGCGCGATCGCCGACGGCATCCTGCCGGGCAACGCCGGCCGCAACTACGTCATCCGCCGCATCCTGCGCCGCGGCATCCTCTACGGCCGCAAGGACCTCAAGCTCGCCACCGGGTTCTTCGAGAAACTCGTGCCCGCCGTCGTCGCTTCGCTCGGCTCGGTCTTCCCCGAGTTGAAGACGCAGCAGTCGATGATCGAGCGCGTGATCCGCAGCGAGGAAGAGAGCTTTGGCCGCACGCTCGACCGCGGTATCGCGCTCTCGCGCGAGCAGATGGACGCGCAGATCCTCGCGCGCACGTGGCTCACGACCACGCTCGAGGAAGCCCGCGCCCAGACCTCCGACCCGGCCCGCGCCATCACCGAGGTGCTCGAGACCGACGCGTTTCTGCGCCAGGTTTTCGTGCAGGCGCTGGCCAACCTCGTCGATCTCGGCACCGTCACGGCCGCCGACGTGCAGCGCCCGGGCGAAGCTCTTGCCAAGGTACTGCTCCCAATCCTCGCCGCGCAGACACCCGACACGTTTGCGCTCAAGGCCAAGCTCCTCGAGCGCGTCTCCGTCGTCCCAGGACGCGTAGCCTTCACGCTCTACGATACCTTCGGCTTCCCGCTCGATATGACGCAGCTGCTCGCGGCCGACCGCGGGCTGACTGTCGATGTCGCCGGCTTCGAGGCCGAGATGGACCGCGCGCGCAAACTCTCGCAGGACGCGCACGTCAGCGAGATCGTCACCGTCTCCGAGGGCGACTCCGCCACCGGCCAGCAGCCGACGAAGTTCGTCGGCTACGACGCGCTCGAGTCAACCGCGACGGTCGTCGACGTCGTGAAGACCGACAAGGACACCTTCCTCGTCTTCGACCAGTCGCCGTTCTACGGCGAGATGGGCGGTCAGGCCGGCGACCACGGCGCCGCCAAGATCGACGGCCAGACCTTCGCCATCCTCGACACGCTCAAGGACAAGGCCGGCCGCCACCTCCATCAACTCGCGCCCGCCTGCGCCCTCGATGTCGCCAAGCTCTCGCTCGTCGGCAAGACCGCCAAACTCCAGGTCTCGCCGCTGACGCGCCGCGCCATCTCGCGCCATCACTCCGCCGCGCACCTCATCCACTGGGCGCTGCGCAAGGTTTTAGGCACGCACGTGCGCCAGGCCGGCACCTCGAAGACGAAGGAGCGCATGCGCTTCGACTTCTCGCACTTCGAGCAGGTCAAGCCCGAGCAGCTCCGCGAGATCGAGCGTCTCGTAAACGAGAAGGTGATCGATAACGCCAAGGTGCAGACCTACGAGACCGAGTTCGACAAGAAGCCCGAGGGCACCCTCGCCTTCTTCGGCGAGAAGTACGGCAAGATCGTCCGCGTGGTCGACATCGGCGGCTACAGCCGCGAGCTCTGTGGTGGTACCCATGTTTCGAGCACGGGCGAGATCGGCCCGATCAAGGTCGTGGCCGAGATGGCCATCGCCTCCGGCACGCGCCGCATCGAGGCCGTGGCCGGCGAGCCCGCGCTCGACCTCATCGCCCAGCGCGAGACCGCGCTCAGCACCGTCGCCGCCGCACTCTCCGCCGGCCCGGCCGACGTGGCCGACAAGCTGAAGTCCCTGCTCGCCTCCAAGGCCGAGCTCGAGAAGCAGCTCAAGGCCTTCCAGCAAAAGGCCGAGGCCGGCCTGGCCAACGACCTCGCCGCCGGCGCGATCGAGAAGGACGGCCTCAAGCGCGTCGTCGCCAAGGTGGAGGTCTCCGACCCGAACGCGATGCGCGCCCTCGGCTCCCAGGTCCTCGGCAAGCTCGGCGAAGGTGTCGTCATCCTCGGCGCGTCCTTCGGCGCGGACAAGGTCAGCGTCGCCGCCTTCTGTTCCCCCGCCGCGGTCAAGTCCGGCCAGCAAGCCGGCAAGATCGTCGGCGAGGTCTGCGGCAAACTCGGCGGCAAAGGCGGCGGCAAGCCGGACTTCGCCATGGGCGGCGGCAAGGACGCCGCCGGCCTGGACGCGGCGCTATCGAGTCTGCGCTGACCAAGAGTGCCGCGCTCCCGCGCGGCGCCGAGTTTACCGACGACGTGGCACGCCGCACGGCTATCGCCAGCGGCCGCGATACCGTGTGACTGCCTTTCGAATCGCGGTCGCGCTGCGCCGTGTTGGACACTGCGCTCACCCCACCCGCAGATCGGCCCGCCTCGTGCCGATCGCCCTCGCCTCGCGCCGCACTCCCCCATGCCCCCGAATTCCGCCTCGTCCCAGACCCAGTCGGCTGCGTCCGCCGTTTCCCCGTCCGGAAAGCTCCGTGTCTCCGCCAAGGCCGCTTATGCCTTCGGCGGCGTAAACGACATCTATGGCCACTGGTGGTATGCCAACATCGCCGGCAATGTCTTCAACATGCACCTGCATCTCTCGCCGGTGCTCATCGCCGTCGTCCTCACGGTGGCGCGCGTGGTCGATGCGTTCACCGACACCTTCTTCGGCTGGCTCTCCGACAACACGCGGTCGCGCTGGGGTCGCCGCCGCCCGTACATCCTCGTCGGCTCGATCCTCTCCGGTCTCGCCCTGCCCTGCCTGTTCATGGCTTCCGAGGGCTGGGATGCATCCGTGCCGTGGATGCAGAACAAGGTGTTTTGGTTCATGCTCATCTCCGCGGTGATCTATGCGCCGATCATCAGCTCCTACACGATGCCGTACTCGAGCCTCGGGTCCGAGCTCACGCCGGACTACCACGAGCGCACGACGGTGATGGCGTGGAAGGCGATCGTGCAAAAGCTCAGCGGCGTGCCGATGATGTCGGTCTGGTGGTTCGCGCAGACGTTCCAGGTCGATCCCGCCACTGGGAAAGGAAACGTCATGCTCGGCGTGCAGATCGCGAGCGCGCTCGCCGGGCTCGTCATGATGGCGGCTGGGTTCGCCAACGTCGCGTTCGTGCGCGAACGGTATTACCACACGGCGCAGGCGCAGCCGCGCACACGCTTCGTCGATTCACTGCGGCAGACGTTTCGCTCGAGGCCGTTTCGCGTGCTCCTCGGCATCCTCGCGGTCTATGCCATTCCGACGATGCTCGTGACCAACCTCGGCGGGTACGCCAGCGCCTACTATGTCTTCGGCGGCAACCAGGCCGAGATGGGCAAGTATCAGTCCTTCTCCGCCGTCGCCTACTTCATCTTCGGCGCAAGCGGCGTGTTCGTCACGAGTTGGGTTTCACGCACCTTAGGCAAACGCAAGGCGCTCATCTTCACGCTCGGCTCCGGGATCCTCGCGTTCGGCTCGAGCTGGTGGATGTATGCGCCGGGGCACGCGTGGGGCGTGGTGCTCAACACGGCCTTCACCGGTTTCGCCGCCACGGGATTCTGGGTCGTGCTGCCCTCGATGTGCGCGGACGTGGTCGACGACGACGAACGCACGACGCGCCAGCGCCGCGAGGGCGCGTTCAGCTCGATGTTCTCGTGGACCTCGAAGATCGGCATGTCGCTCGCCGTGGGCGGGAGTTTCATCCTGCTCGATCTCGTCGGCTTCCACGCCGAGCTCGAGGGCAACCAGTCGCCCGAGGCGATCTGGTGGATCCGCTTCCTCTTCGCCGGCATTCCGGTCGCCGCGCTCGCGACCGCGCTCGTGCTGCTCGCTCTCTACCCGCTCAGCCAGGCCCGCATGGCCGAGATACGCAGCGAGCTCGAAGCGCGCCGCGGCGCAGTGTGATGCGCAAGCCGTTCGTTGCCGCGGCGGTGCAAGAGCACCAACCTCCACGCTATCGTCGCCGGGCCGCAAGCCACGCCTTCACGTCGGCGAACGTGCGTGTATTCAGCACCTGATCACGCGTGAGCCAACCCTTGCGCGCGACGCGCACGCCGGCGTCGACGAACTCGAGGTGATCGGTGGCGTGGGCATCGGGATTGATGCTCGTGAGCACTCCCTTCTCGGCGGCGCGGCGCCACCAGCGCCAGTCCATGTCGAGGCGGCGCGGGTTGGCGTTGAGCTCGATGACCACGCCGTTGGCGGCCGCGGCATCGATGATCTTGGCGTGATCAACCTTGCTGGCCTCGCGCGCGAGCAACAGGCGCCCGGTGACGTGGCCCAGCATTGTCGGACAGAGTGGCGCGGCCGCCTCCATCGCGCGGATGATGCGCGCGGTCATCTCCTCCTCGGGCTGGCCGAGCGCGTTGTGCACGGAGATGACGACGTAGTCGAGTTCGCGCAGGATCGACGCATCGAGATCGAGGGTTCCGTCGGCGAGGATGTCGCACTCGCTCCCGGCGAAGACGTGCGTGGTGAACGCGCCGCGGGCGTTGAGCGCACGGATCGCCGTGACCTGCGCAGCGAGGCGCCGCTCGTCGAGTCCGCGCGCCTGAAAGGAGGCCTTCGAGTGGTCGGCGATGCCGAGATACTCCCAGCCGAGTCGCTGCGCCGCCGCGACCATCGACTCGAGTGTGTCGCTGCCGTCGGACTCCGTCGTGTGGTTATGGAACGATCCGCGCAGGTCGCCGGACTCGACGAGCCGCGGGAGTTCACCGCCTTCGGCGGCCTCGATCTCGCCGAGCCCTTCGCGCAGCTCCGGTGGGATGAATCGCAGGCCGAGCGTCGCGAAGAGTCCGGCCTCATCGCGCACACCGGTCGCGACGGCGTCGCCACCGTCGGTTTTCGTCAGTCCCCACTCGCTCAAGCTCAGCCCGCGTGCGAGCGCGCGCTGGCGCATCTGCACGTTATGCTCCTTCGAGCCGGTGAAGTGGTGCAGTGCGAAGGCAAACTGCTCCGGCGGCACGACGCGCAGGTCGGCCTGAAGGCCGTCGGTGAGGCGCACACTCGACTTTGTCTCTCCGTGCCCGGTCACCTCGGCGACGCCGGGCATGGCGGTGAACCACGCCATGACCGGTGCCGCGTCGCGCGCGGCCACGATGAAGTCGAGGTCGCCCACGGTCTCCAGATTGCGCCGCAGGCTGCCCGCGTGTTCGGCGCGCTCGACCTGCGGCACCGCGCGCAATCCCGCGAGGATCGGCTCGGCCTCAGCGAAAGCCTTCCACCAGAGGTGGCGTTTGCTGTAGGCCTCGCGGTTTCGGATGCCGTCGATGATCTTCTGCTGCGTCTTTTCGCCGAAGCCCGCCAGCTCCGCGACCCTGCCGGCGACGCAGGCCTCCTGGAGTTTCTCAATCGAATCGATGCCAAGCTTGTCGTGCAGCGCGCGCACCTTCTTCGCGCCGAGGCCGGGGATCTCCAGCATCTGCATGAGTCCCGGAGGGACGGCGGCGCGCTGACGCTCGAGAAACTCCAGCTTCCCAGTCGTCCACAGCTCCGCGACCTTCTTCGCGAGCGCGTCGCCGATGCCCTTGATCTCGCCGAGACGGTCCTCGCGCACGAGCACGTCCAGCTCCTCGGACAGCGTTTCGACGGCGCGCGCGCCATTCTGATAGGCGCGCACCTTGAACGGATTCTCGCCCTGCAGCTCCAGCAGCACGGCGATCTCCTCGAGGGCGTCGACGATGTCGTTCCGGGTCATGAGCGGAAGGAGTTAACCACGAATGGTCACGAGTGAACACGAATTCGGATCACAGGCTGGTCTTAAACCATGGATGGACACGGAGTTCACGGGATGAAGAGCGACGAATCGGATCCGTGTCCATCCGTGTTCATCCGTGGTTCCCTCTCATTCCAGTCTCCGCATCAGCTTCGATCCGCGGTTTTCTCCTGCTTCGATTCGTGCCTATTCGCGTTCATTCGTGGTTCCCTTGCCCCATGCAGAGTTCACGTAGCGCGCGGCGATCGAGTTTCCCGGCCTCGCTGCGCGGGAGCGACTGGACGCGAATGAAACGCTTCGGCACCTTGTGGGCTGCGAGCGTCTTGCGCAGCAGCACATGGAGCGCATCGTCGTCGTGCGGACAGTCGACGACCAGCGCGACGACGAGTTCGCCCCAGTGCGGATCAGGCATCCCCAGTACGGCGACATCGCTCGCACCGAGCGCGCGGATCGCCTCCTCGACGTCGAACGGGTCGACCTTTTCGCCGCCGGTGTTGATGATCGCATCGATACGGCCGAGCACGGTAAGGCGGCCCGCCGCATCGAGCACGCCGCGATCGTTGGTGTCGAAGACGGGTATCGACTCCGCCCCGGCCTGCGGAAAGTAGCCGTGAAACAGCGAGCCCGCGCGCACACGTATCCGTCCCTCGGTGTCATGGGCCACGACCACGCCCGACTCATCCACGATCTCGATCGCGGCGTGCGGCAGCGCGGCGCCCACACCGTCGACGCCCGCCAGGAACTCCTCGGGCCGCAAGGTGGCGACCTGCGCCGCGGTCTCGGTCATGCCATAACACGGCGCGAGTGGCAGCGACGCCGCCCGGGCACGCTCGCGCAGACCCGGCCACATGGCCGCGCCGCCCATGAAGATGCACCGGAAGCTCTGCATCCACTCGAGCCCGCCCGGCACGTCGAGCAGGCGCGCAAGCTGTGTCGGCACGAGCGAGAGCACGCCGGGTTTCGCCTGCAGCATCGGAAAATCGCCCGCGACGAGGCGCGGCCACTCCCAGACCGTCAGGACCCCGCCGCTCACGTAGGAGCGCACGGCCTGCATCAGTCCGCTCACATGGTGCAACGGCAGCACGCAGACGCTGTCGACCGGCCCGCCCCCGAGCCACGTCTGCAGCCCGTGCACCGCACGCTCGAGCGTAGCCCATGTGTGCACGGCGAACCGCGGACCGGCGGTCGTGCCTCCGGTCGCGATCATGACGCGCGAGACTTGGGCCGACTGTTCGGTCTTGCGCAACCGGCCGCAGCTCACGAGCTCGCGTCCGCTCCAGAAAAAGTCGCCGGCGACCGCCGCCTCGTAGGCCTCCATCTCGGCCGGCAATCCGTGCCCGGGCGTGACAAACACATCGACCGGATCGTCGTCGCCGAGCGCGGCAAAGAGGCCCGCGAGCTGGTTGATCGGGTTGGGATCGACCAGCTGGATGCGCACCGGCCCGGCATGCCGGTCGCGCTCGTCCTGAAATGCTGCATACGCATCGCACAGGGCTCCCGCATCGGCGCCCCCGATCCAGCCCTCGCCGCAGCGGCGGCGCCAGCGCTTCACAGGCGTTTCCATACGGCAGCGGGATTGATGCCCTCGAGCTCGGGCGCACCGAACCACGGTCCCGCGATCGAGCCCCCGAGTTGGTCGTCGTGAAAGAACGCGCCGGTGCCATAACCCAGGGCGCGGCTGACGCCGCAGCGCAGCGCCAGGCCGACGCCGGCGCCGAGGCCGATATCGGTCTCGAGCGCGCTGGAAAAGACAAACGACCCGGGATCCGGCGCGATCTCCGCGACCAGGTCGGCGGTGCGTCCCGAAAGCGCGGGTTTGATCACGAACAGGCCCGGCCAGCCGCGGTCGCGCCAGCGTTTGATGTCGTCGGCCGTGAGCACCGATTCATCGAGGGCGACAGGGACGCGGTGGTCGGCGGCCAGCTGCGAGAGATCGTCGCGCGCGTCGGCCGGAAGCGGTTGCTCGATGAACTCCACCGGCCAATCCTCCGCCGCAGCGAGCCAGCGCGCGGCGGTGCGCGCGTCGAGCCCGCCGTTGGCATCGAGTCGGAGCTTTCCGCGATCGGGCAGGCGCCCGACGAGCCGCTCGACGAGGCCCTGCTCGGCCTGCACGTCGCCGGTGCCGATCTTGACCTTGAAGACGGTGAAGCCCAGCTCACCCGCGCGCTCGACCGCATCGAGCGCGGCCCAGCCCGAGGGCAATAGGGCTGCGACCGGCACGCGCTTCGCGTCGACCGGGGTTGATCCGCTCTCGTCGTCGGCCCGCATGCTCTCGACCGCGGCCGCAGCCGCCGCCGCGCAACAAGGCAGGCCCTTGCCGGGGTCGAGGAGACGCGCCTCTGTCACTTCCGGTCCGAGACTCTCGCACCAGGCGAGCGCACCCACGAAGGTTTCGGTCTTGAACCACGAGATCGGCGCGATTTCCCCGAAACCCACCCGGCCGTCGTCGTCGGCCACGCGCACGACGATGCCCTCGCGCATCTCCCACAACCCGCGGCTCGTGCGGACCGGCACGCGAAACGGTCGCCGGTAGGCTTTGAACGAGAAGTCCAGGCGCGGAGAGGAAACGTCCACGGGCCGCGAGACAAGACGACTGCACCTCGCGGCGCAAGGGCGAGGTGTGACGCAGGCTTCCAGCCTGCGTGCGGCGTGAGTCGTCGCCCTGCGGAGTCGCAGGCTGGAAGCCCGCGCCACGACGCACTCCGTTCGCCGCTTGCATTCCCGAAAAACGGGGTCCACGGTCGTACGGCAATATGACGACCGAGTCTGTTGCCCGCCACGAGTCCGAAGACGGCCTCTTTTATCTCCCGGCGGCGGATTTCTTCCGCGCCCAGCGAGGCTCCGCCCTCACCTACGACGACGTTTCGCTCGCGACGAACTTCTCGAGCATCCTGCCCAAGGATGCCGATATCTCGACGAGTCTTTCCGAGTCGCTGCGCCTGCAGGTGCCGATCCTGTCCAGCGACATGGACACCGTCACCGAATCGCGCATGGCCATCGCCATGGCGCTCAACGGCGGCATGGGCCTGATCCATTACAACATGCCACTCGAGGACCAGGTCCGCGAGGTGGCGCGCGTGAAGCACCACATCCACGGCCTCATCCAGGATCCGATCACCGTCCGGCCGGACGCCCATGTCGGCGACGTGCTCGCGATGATCGAGCAGAAGAAATATGACTTTCGCTCCTTCCCGGTCGTCGACGCCGCGGGCCACCTCTGCGGCCTGCTCACCGGCAGTGCGGTCAAGGAGGTCTATCGCAAGCGCGCCGTGACCGAGGCCATGACCCCGCGCAAGACTCTGCTCACGGTCAACGTGCGCAACATGGCGCAGGACCCGATCAAGCAGGCGGAGAAGTTCTTCAGCGAGAACGTCGGCATCACCAAGATGCTCATCGTCGACGACGACGATCGCCTGCGCGGCCTCATCACCATCTCTGACATCGAGAAAATCCTCAGCGAGTCGAAGGCCCGCCGCAAGCCCAGCCGCGATGCGTCCTTCCGCCTCGTCGTCGGCGCCGCCGTCTCACCCCTGCGCAAGCCCGACGGCTCGCTCGACCGCGACCGCATCGTCGCGCACCTCGGTGCGCTGGTCGACGAGTCAGTTGACGCGATCGCCGTGTCCACCGCACACGGCCACACCACCGGCGTCGGCGACATGGTGAAGCTCATCCGCGGCGCGTTTCCGTCGCTCACCATCATCGCTGGCAACGTCACGAGCGGCGAAGGCGTGGAGTACCTGTCGCAGTGCGGCGCTGACGCCGTGAAGATCGGCCAGGGCCCGGGTTCGATCTGCACCACCCGCATCGTCGCGGGCGTCGGCGTCCCGCAGCTCACCGCGCTCTACGTCGCCTCGCGCGCGGCGCAGCGCACCGGCACGCGCATCATCGCCGACGGCGGCATCACCAAGTCCGGCGACATCGTCAAGGCGCTCACCCTGGCCGACTGCGTGCTCCTCGGCGGCCTGCTCGCCGGCTGCCGCGAGGCCCCCGGCGAGATCATGGAAATCCGGGGCAAGCTCTATAAGCAGTATCGCGGCATGGGCAGTGTCAGCGCCATGAAAGCCGGCTCGGCCGCGCGCTACGGGCAGGACAAGACCGACGCCACGCGCAAGCTCACCGCCGAGGGCATCGAGGCGCTCAAGGAGGTCTCGGGCTCCGTCGACAACGTCCTCGCCGATCTCATCGGTGGCCTCCAGTCCGGCATGGGTTACCTCGGCGCCCCAACCTTGATGGATCACCGGCGTCTCGCGCGCTTCGTGCGCGTGACGATGGCCGGCATGAAGGAAGCGGCTCCGCACGACGTGATCGAAGTGTCGACGCGCAAGGAAGACTGAGTCGCGACGGCCGCCGGCGGGACCGCGCATTCGCGGGCCCGCGGCGGGTGCGCCGCAACGACCTGCGTTGTCCTTGGAAGCGGTGTGGATCAACCACGCCCGCACGGGTTCGAGGTCAGGGCTGGAATGACATATGAAGCTCGACGCTCGCGGCACACAGCTTGCGCACAGCCGGGAGGCCTGATCCGTACGGAACGAGCGCAAGGGCGAACGTCGCCACCGCGAAGAAGCACCATCGACGCGGGGACCGCCGTCCCGCCGCGTGCGCTCCGTTTGCCACAAAGCGGTCAAAAGTGGCGGAGAGAGGGGGATTCGAACCCCCGATACCCCTTTTGGGGGTATGCCGGTTTAGCAAACCAGTGCTTTAGACCACTCAGCCATCTCTCCGAGGTCCAAGGCGTTGAACTTCCGCGCACGATGCTCGCGATCGAAGCCCTGACAAGGTCAAATCGCGGTTCGCGCGACGAACGGGAACCCTCCGGATGCAACCGGGTCTCTGGCGCTTTCGTCATCGACCGCACACAACGCCGGACTTCAGTTCAGCGTTGAACGGTCCGACTCAGAATCGGACGCTACACGACCCAGCCAACCATGGAACGAACCATCTGGATCATCATCACGGTAATCGCCCTCGCACTCGCCGCCTTTTTCGGAGTGAAGGGGCTCACCAGCAGCAAGCAGAGCCAGGCCGAGCGCGAGCAGGCGGTCACTCTGGAACGCGAACTCGAGCAGAGTCGCCGGGCCAAGGAGGAGGCCGATCGCCGCGCCAAGCAGGAGGCCGAAGCCCGTCAGATGGCCGAGGAGGCCGCCCGCCAGCGCGCCGAGGCCGAGGCCCGCCGCCTCGCCCAGGCCCAGGCCGAACGGCAGGAGCAGGAACTCGCGCGCAAGCGCGCCGAGGATGAGGCGGCCAAGGCCGGTTCCGAGATCGAGAAGATGCGCCTCGAGAAGGCCCGCATCGAGGCCGAGGCCCGCAAGCTCGCAGAATTGCGCGCCCAGGAGGCGGCGGAGGCGCAGCGCAAACTCGCCGATGCCCAGAAGGCCCTCTCGGAAACCGAGCGCCTGAAGAACGCCGAGATCGAGCGCCAGGCCGCGCTCATCGCCTCCTACAGCCGCCAGCCCGCCCTGGCTCCCGCCGCGGCCAAGGCCTCGACGGACAAGGGCCCGGCCGCGCGGCGCTTCATCCTCCCGCCCGACTACAAGCGCTCGAGCCACTACTACCTGCCGCTCATCACCGCGGAGGAGTGATCGGCAGGCGTCGCCACGAATCCACTACGCGACCTCCGGGTCGCCAGGCGAGACGCGCGCTCCCCGATGGGGCGCGCGTTTTGCCGTTCATTGGCGGCGCGGCCGCGAGCGTCCGGCGTCAGTCCGCCCGTCGCGCGATCCAGAAGCGGCACTCGTCGGCAAATTCCCGCACCGGCTCCGGCTCGTTCGCGATGGCCGAGCGTGGATGATCCTCGAGCAGCGTCCAGCCGGTCGACGCAAGGTCGTCGACCACTTCCGCGCGGTCCGGCACGTGGATGAAGATGCGCCCCTCGGGGTTGTCGATGACGCGGTCGCCAAACTCGACGAGGGCGGGATTGCGGGTGCCGCGGCGCCAGCGCTCGGCCTCGTCCCGCCAATAGCCCACCTGTCCCGGCAGGTCGCGGTCGTGCGTCGTGAAGACAAAAGAACCGCCGGGCGCGACCACCTTTCGGACCTCCCGCAGCGCCTGGCGTCGGTGTTCGCGGCCCGGGATCTGCATCAGTCCATTGAACCCGAAGATCGCACCGGCGAAACTCCCCGCCTGGAACGGCAGCGCGAGGGCGTCGCCATCCCAGAACTCGACGGCCAACCCCATCGCTTCGGCCAGTCGCCGCGCCTCCATGACCATGGGCGTGCAATTGTCGATGCCGACCACCCCCGCAAATCCGAGCCGCGCGAGGCCGAGTGCGACGCGCCCGGCGCCGCACCCGACATCGAGCAGGCGATCCTCGAGACGAAAGACGCCGCGAAAAACCTTCTCTTCCGAGCGCCAGAGTCCGAGCGACGCCGCCGCGCGCGCATAGTGGTCCACGGCAACAGGTTCAGCCAGCCAGGCACGAACAAGGCGGGCTTCCACGCGCTCCTGCGGGTTCTTATAAAATCCGGCTTGCATTCCGTTCATGCCCAAGGCTCACTGACCGTTTCCATTTTTCCAATGAAAGCGACGATTCTCACCCAAGGGAAGCAATTCAACGTCAGCGAGGGCGACATCCTCGTGGTTGATCGTTTCCCCAACACCGAAGCTGGTTCGACCGTGGAGATCAACGACGTGCTCACGGCCGGCGAAGGCTCCTCGCTTCGCGTGGGCACGCCCAAGCTCGAAGGCGCGTCCGTGAAGGCGACCGTGATCGAGAATCGCCGCGGCGACAAGGTCATCGTCTTCAAGAAGAAGAAGCGCAAGGGCTACGAGCGCACGCAGGGCCACCGCCAGGAGCTCTCCGTGATCAAGATCGATTCGATCTCGGCCTGAGGCACCACCCTTTAAACACCGCCCACCATGGCTCATAAGAAAGGTCAGGGAACATCCAAGAACGGCCGCGACAGCCACAGCAAGCGGCTCGGCGTGAAGCGTTACGGCGGCGAGTCCGTCCTCGCTGGCACGATCATCGTCCGCCAGCGCGGCACGAAGTTCCACCCCGGCGCCAACGTCGGCGTGGGGCGCGATTTCACGCTCTTCGCCCTTGCCGACGGCACGGTCAAGTTCGACCGCGAGCACAGCAAGGTCTCGATCGTCGAGGCCAACGCCTGATTACCGCGCGATCACCCGCACTCTCGAGCCCTCCACCCGCGTGGAGGGCTCTTTTTTTGTCCGCGCTCGCCGGCTCGCCGCCGATATGAGAGAAGCACGCGACCCATCGCCCGCACCCCGACCCGAAGCCGCCACGTCCGCACCCATGACATCCCGCATGGAGAAACTCCAACGCCAGCGCGCCCTGCTGCAGGAGCATCTGCGCTGGATCGAGAGCGAGATCGCCGCCGAGGCGTCGAATATCCCATCCCGGCCGGCCGGCGCCCCGACCGTCGTCGACGTCGCGCCCCCCGCCCCGCCAACTCCGCCTGCCGACGCGGCCGGCGCACCGGCGATCGTGCCGGCCGATCTTCCCGAAGCCGACGTGCGCGGGATCCACAACGAGGTGCGCAGCGGATGCCTGCTCTACTTCGCCATCGCGTTTGTCGGGATGGCCCTGCTCGTCGGAATCATCTACTGGCTGTATTGAGCGAGCCGTGGCACCGGCGCGCGATCGCGCGAGGCGCGAAGGTTGGTCGGGGTCGCGCAAAGATTGGTTTGAAAACATCTTTCGCGGGCGCATGTTCAGCGCGTGAAGTCCGCTCTGGATAAAGATCTCTCTTTCGAAGGCGCCCTCGAGCGCCTCGAGCAGCTCGTGACCCGCATGGAGTCCGGAGAACTTCCCCTCGCCGAGATGATCGACCGCTTTGAGGAGGGCAACAAACTGCTCGGCCTGTGCACCAAGCGCCTCCAGGACGCCGGCCGAAAGATCGAGCTCCTGCGTCAGGACCGAGAGACCAAAGCGGTCACCCTCGAGAATTTTGATCCGGACCAATCGTGAGCACACCGCCCCCCGGTGGTGACGGTCTTTCCGGCGCTCCCAGCGGCGCGCCCATCCCGGCCGTTCATCCCCCCATCCTTCCCACCATCACGTCACCGGCCGACGTCCGGCGCCTGCCCCGCGAGTTGTTGCCGCAACTCTGCCGCGAGATCCGCGAGCGGCTGATCCGAGTCACGTCCACCAACGGCGGCCACCTCGGCCCAAACCTCGGTGTGGTCGAGTTGACCGTCGCGCTGCACCTGGTCTTCGACACCCCGGAGGACAACTTCGTCCTCGATGTCGCCCACCAAGGCTACGTGCACAAGCTGCTCACCGGACGCAACGACGCGAAGTTCGACCTCATCCGCAAGACCGGCGGCTACAGCGGGTTTCTCAATCGTCCAGAAAGCGCCCACGACAGCTACGGCGCGGGCCACGCCGGCACCGCATTGTCCGCCGCGCTCGGCATGGCCGTCGCCCGCGATCACCTCGGCGGACGTGAGCATGTCGTGGCCGTCCTCGGCGACGCCGCCTTCTCCTGCGGCATCACGATGGAGGCGCTCAACAACATCGCCCACTCGACCAAGCGCCTCATCGTCATCCTCAACGACAACAAGTGGTCGATCGCCCGCAACGTCGGGGCGATGTCGAAGTATCTCAACGAGATCATCACCAACCCGACCTACAACCGCCTGCACGACGACATGGAGTCGTTCCTCAAGCGCGTGCCCGGCGGCGACTCGCTCCTGCGCCTGGGTGCGCTGGCCAAGGAGGGCGCGAAGAACATGGTCGTGCCGTCCGTGTTGTTTGAGAAATACGGCCTGCGCTATGTCGGACCGGTCGATGGGCACAACATCGACCTGCTGGTGAAGAACCTCGAGTTCGCCAAGCACTCCGAGCAGCCGGTCGTGCTGCATGTGCTCACCGTCAAGGGCAAGGGTTACGAGGCCGCGATCAGCCACCCCGAGCGTTTCCACGGGACGAGTCCGTTCGACCCCGAGAGTGGCGAGCCCAGGGCGGCCAAGGCCGGCACCCCGCCCAACTACCAGGACGTGATGGGCCACGCGCTCGTGCGTTTCGCGCGCGCCAACCCCAAGCTCGTCGGCATCACCGGCGCGATGCCCTCGGGCACCGGACTCTGCCACCTCGCCGATGCGCTGCCGAAGCAGTTTTTCGACGTCGGCATCGCCGAGGAGCACGCCGTGCTCTTCGCCGCCGGTCTCGCGACCAAGGGCATTCATCCGGTCTGCGCGATCTACTCCACGTTCCTGCAGCGCGCGTTCGACTGCATCGTGCACGACATCTGCCTGCAGAACCTGCCCGCTACATTCTGCATGGACCGCGCCGGCCTCTCGCCCAACGACGGCCCGACGCACCACGGCCTCTTCGACATCGCCTACCTGCGCTGCGTGCCCGGCGCGATCGTGATGCAGCCCAAAGACGAGGACGAACTCGTCGACATGCTGCACACCTGCGTCAACACCAAGGCTGCGACTTTTATTCGCTATCCGCGCGGTGCCGGCACCGGCGTGCCGATCAAGCCGCTGCCCGCGATGCTGCCGATCGGCCGCGCGGAGGAGCTGCGGGGCGGCAGCGACATCGTCATCTGGGCGCTCGGCCCGATGGTGCAGGAGGCCCTCGCGCTGAGCGATCGCCTGCTCATCGAAGCCGACCTCTCCGTCGGCGTGGTCAACGCGCGCTTCGCCAAGCCGCTCGACCGCGACCTGCTCCTGCAGCATGCGCGCAGCCATGCGCTCGTCGTGACGATGGAGGACCACGTCGTCAGCGGCGGATTCGGCTCGGCCGTGCTCGAGGCCCTGCAGGAAGCCGGCCTCGGCGTGCCCGTCGAGCGCATCGGCTGGCCCGACACCTTTGTCGAGCACGCCAGCAGCGCGGACACGCTGCGCGCCGCCCACGGCCTCTCACCCGACGACAACGCCCGCCGTATCCTCACCCGCTTCAAGCAGGTGCACCGCGAGTCGGTGGAGGCGCTGGCCTGAAGGTCTCCTTTCGCTCGCCGGTCCGCGGACGGGCACAGTCCATCTTCGCGGCAGTGCGGGAGCACCACCCTCCACGCTGACGCGAAGTTCGCCGACCTGGAGGGCCGCTCTCTTGCGCGGCCGAACGAACCGATGCGCATTGGCCGGCTCGGAGGATCGTGCTCCCCGCTTCGGCGCGTTTTTTCCCCAACGTTTCCCCTTGCCCGCGCTCCAAAACACCCTTCGCTCCCACCTTTAATGACTACGCGCAACGAGGGCGTCCTGGCCCTGGAGGATGGCAGTGTTTTCCGCGGGCTCGCCTTCGGCGGGACGGGCACGGTGACCGGTGAGGCGGTGTTCAACACCTCCATGACCGGTTATCAGGAAGTCCTGACCGATCCCTCCTATTTCGGGCAGATCGTCACCATGACCGCCGTGCAGATCGGCAACTACGGGATCAACCCCGAGGACACCGAGTCCACCGGACCGAAGGTCTCGGGTTTCGTCGTGCGCGAACTCAGCAGCATCGCCAGCAACTGGCGTTCGCAGGACACCCTCGACGCCTACCTCAAGCGCGCCGGCATCCCCGGCCTGCACGAAGTCGACACCCGGGCGATCACGAAAAAGCTGCGCGTGCGCGGTGCGATGAAGGCGTGCCTGAGCACCGAGGGACTGAGCGACGCCGAGGCGGTCGAGCGCGCCCGCGCCTGGGAGGGACTGGTCGGCTTCGACTACGTCAAGGAGGTCACGTGCGACCGGACCTTCGTCTGGCGGGCGGACGATCCGACCAATGCACCCTATCTTCCGGTGGGCACCACGCTGGGGGCGCAGAAGCAGCCCGCGCAGATCTATCGCGTCGCCGCCTTCGATTTCGGCGCCAAGCACACCATCTTCCGCAAGCTCGTGCGCCATGGGTTCGAGGTGCACGTCTTTCCGGCCGACGCGTCGCCGGAGCAGGTGCGCGCCATCCAGCCGCAGGGCCTGTTCCTCTCCAACGGTCCCGGCGACCCGGCGGCCCTGCCCTACGTGCACAAGACCATCGCCGCGCTCATGCCGGAGTTTCCGACCTTCGGCATCTGCCTCGGTCACCAGATGATCACGCACGCGCTCGGCGCGTCGACCTACAAGCTCAAGTTCGGCCACCGCGGCGGCAACCAGCCGGTGAAGAACCTCGAGACCGGCCGCGTCTCCATCACGTCGCAGAATCATGGATTCGCGTCCAACCCCGAGGAACTCGAGCAGCGCGGGGCGCGCGTGACCGAGATCAACCTCAACGACGAGACGGTCGAGGGCCTGCGGCACAAGGAGCTGCCGATCTTCTCCGTGCAGTATCACCCCGAGGCCGCGCCCGGCCCGAACGACGCCGATCCGCTCTTCGTCGACTTCTACAACCTCGTCGACGCCCGCGCGCACGGGAAGGTCTGAGCGCAAGAGTAGCCGGGAGAGACCAAGAGGCGGCGATGCGGGGCCGTTGCCGCGCTCGCTGCGGGCCCCGAGGGCCGCGCTCCTGCGCGGCCGCGAGCGTGGCTGCGTGACTGCGCGCCCCTTCGCCCGGAGGCATGTCCTCGGTGTTCGCGGCGGCGCGGGAGCACCGCCCCCCGCGCTGGCGCGCGCGTCACACCCGCACGTTCGGATAGCTGCCCAGCCACTTCACGAAGGGGCAGCTCGCCTCGAGTTCGGCGATGGCCTCACGCACGGTCGGATCCTCGTGGTGGCCCACGATGTCGGCGAAGAAGTAGTAGTCCCACGCCTTCTTCTTGCTCGGGCGCGATTCGATCTTGGTGAGATTGATCCCGCGCTGGCTGAACGGTTCGAGCGCCTTGAGCAGCGCGCCGGGCTGGTCGCTGAGCGAGAAGACGTAGCTGCTCTTGTCGCGGCCCTCGCCCAGCGCGCCGGAGGAGCGGCGCCCGATGACGAGGAAGCGCGTGGTGTTGTCCGCCTTGTCCTGGATGCCCGGCGCGACGATCGGCACGCCGAAGATCTCGGCCGCGAGCGAACTCGCGATGGCCGCCGTGCCGGCATTGTCGCGTGCGATCTCGACCGCACGCGAGGTGCTGTCAGCCTCGAGGCAGAGCGCGTGCGGCAGGTAGCGGTGCAGCCAGCGCCGGCACTGGCCCAGCGCCTGGTCTTTTGAATACACCTTCGTGATCTGCGAGAGCGGCGAGTTTGAGATCAGGTTCTGCGAGATCTCGAGGTAAACCTGCGCGACGATCTTGAGGTCGGTCTCGACGAGCATGTCGAGCGAGTGAAACACCGCACCCTCGGTCGAGTTCTCGATCGGGATGACGCCGTAGTCGCCGTCGCCCTTTTCCACCGCGTTAAAGACGTCGGTGATGGTGGCGAGCGGGCGGTAGTTCACGCTCGAGCCGAATTTCTTGATCGCCGCCTGGTGCGTGAACGTCGCCTCGGGCCCGAGGTAGGCGATGATCATCGGCTTCTCCAGCGCGATGGCCGCGGACATGATCTCGCGAAAGATGGCGCGGATGGCCGGCATCTCGAGCGGGCCGCCGTTGAGGGCGGCGAGGCGCGTGAAGACCTCCTCCTCGCGCTTGGCCACGTAGATCTCGTCGCCCTTGGTGCGCTTGACCTTGCCGATCTCGGCGGCGAGGCGCACGCGCTCGTTGAGGAGCGCGAGGACTTCCTTGTCGATCGAGTCAATCTTGGCGCGCAGGTCGTCGAGGCTCATGGGGTCGGCTCCGTGGGTTTGACGGCATCGGCCGACTCGGCGGCTGCGGGGGCCGCACCGGCGTCCGCGGCCGGCGCCTGGCCCAGTTCGGTCGGCGGCGCGCTCCACTGCACGGGCGGCTCCGTCTCCCCGCCGGCTTTGAGCTCGAGGTCGGCCTGCTCATCGCCCGACTCGGTGTCGAGGCCGACGGCGGAGTCGGAAACCTGCTGCTGCTCGTTCGCCTTCTGCAGCCACTGGTCGATCTCGCGGGCGGAAAGGACGTCCGAGGCGGGAAGTTCCTCGAGCGATTTCACGCCGACGAATTCCAGGAACTGCTCGGTCGTGCCGTACTGGATCGGCCGGCCCGGCAGGTCGGCGCGGCCGACGATCTTGATCAGCTCGCGCTCGGTCAGGCGGTTGATTGCGCTCTCCACGGACACTCCGCGGATACTCTCGATCTCCGAGCGCACGACGGGCTGCCGGTAAGCGATGATCGCGAGCGTCTCGAGGGCGGACTGCGAAAGCTTCATCGGGCGCGGCTGGTTGCGCAGTAGGCGCACCCACTCCGCACAGTCGGGTGTGGTGACGAGGCGCCAACCCTGATGCGTTTCCTGCAGGCAATAGACCTCGTTGCCCGACTCGAGCTGCGCCCGGATCGCATCCATCGCCTCGCGGATCTGCGTGGCGGTGACGAGCGACGGCACCTCGCTGGGCGTCACCGTGAGTGGGTTGATCGCAACCTCGGCGACTTCGGCCGGCGGCTCGGCGCTCTCGACCGCCTCGCCCGCTTCGGCGGTCAGTGCCGGGAGCGTAGCCGCCTCCTCGTGGAAGCGCGTGAACACGGCCTGGACGTCCTTCACGGAGAGTGAACCCGGGGAGGCGAACAGCAGGGAGCGCAACACGCGGACGAGGTCGAAGGCCATGGCGATGGAAGGGAAAGGAGTTCGGCAACCCTTCCGCTAGGGTCAACCAAAACATCGGGCACCGTGGAGATCGGGGAGCCAAGATCCGCAACCCGCGGTCGAAAATCAGTCGCCAGCCGCACGCGTGGACCGCGGAGGCAGCGTCCACTCCTGGCTTCAGATCCCAGACCCAAGCCGCCGCGCGCCGGGTTCTCGCTCGTGCCTTGCCCCATCCGGCGATGTGTGTTCGGCTTCCGCCTCTTTTCGTCATGGCCAACAAACCAGATCCCCGCGCCCACTCCGCGATCGTCCACGACGGCACCGACCGTGCCCCCAACCGCTCCATGCTCCGCGCCGTCGGCTTCACCGACGCCGATTTCAAGAAGCCGGTGGTCGGTATCGCCTCGACGTGGTCGATGCTCACGCCCTGCAACATGCACATCGACGGACTGGCCCGCGAGGCGGGCACCGGCGCCGATGCCGCAGGCGGCAAGTCCATCATCTTCGGCACGATCACCGTGGCCGACGGCATTTCCATGGGCACACTCGGCATGCGCTACTCGCTCGTCTCGCGCGAGGTCATCGCCGACTCGATCGAGACGGTGTGCGGCGCCGAGGGTTTTGACGGCCTCGTCGCGATCGGCGGCTGCGACAAGAACATGCCCGGCTGCGTCATGGCCATGGCGCGCCTGAACCGCCCGTCCGTCTTCGTCTACGGCGGCACGATCCTGCCCGGCATCCACCCGGAATCGAAGAAGGAGTGCGACATCGTGTCGGTCTTCGAGGCCGTCGGCCAGCACGCTGCGGGCAAGCTCGACGAGGCCGGCCTCAAGGTCGTCGAGGAGTGCTCGATCCCCGGCGCCGGATCCTGCGGCGGCATGTATACGGCCAATACCATGGCCTCGGCCATCGAGGCCCTCGGCATGAGCCTGCCTGACAGCGCGAGCCAGCTCGCCATCGGCAAGGAAAAGATCGACGACTGCCGCCGCGCCGGCGCCGCCGTGCTCAACCTGCTCAAGCTCGGCATCCGTCCGCGCGACATTATGACGAAGAAGGCGTTTGAAAACGCCATCACCGTCGTGATCGCCCTCGGCGGCTCGACCAACGCCGTGCTCCATCTCCTCGCCATCGCGCACACCGCCGGCGTGAAGCTCGGACTCGACGACTTCACCCGCATCGGCAAACGCGTGCCCGTGCTTGGCGACCTCAAACCCTCCGGCAAATACAGCGTCGCGCACCTCGCCCGCATCGGCGGTATCGCGCCGCTCATGAAGATGCTCCTCGAAGCCGGCCTGCTGCACGGCGATTGCCTCACCGTCACGGGCAAGACCGTGGCGGAAAACCTCAAGTCCGTCTCCCACTACTCCGCCGACCAGGACCTCATCCGTCCGCTCTCGAACCCGATCAAGAAGGACAGCCACCTGCGCATCCTCTACGGCAACCTCGCGCCGCTCGGCGCGGTCGCGAAGATTTCCGGCAAGGAGGGCCTCACCTTCTCCGGCAAGGCCATCATCTTCGAAAGCGAGGAGGCCGCGCTCAAGGGCATCCTCGCCGGCAAGGTCAAGGCCGGCCACGTCGTGGTCGTGCGCAATGAAGGCCCGCGCGGCGGCCCCGGCATGCGCGAGATGCTCGCGCCCACCGCCGCCGTCATGGGCAAGGGCCTGGGCAAGGACGTCGCGCTCATCACCGACGGCCGCTTCTCCGGCGGCAGCCACGGTTTCGTCGTCGGTCACATCACGCCTGAGGCCTTCGACGGCGGCCCGATCGGCCTGCTCAAGAACGGCGACCCGATCACCATCGACGCCGTGAAGAACGAAATCTCCGTCGACCTGCCCGCGAAGGAACTGAAGGCGCGCGCCAAGGCCTTCAAGCCGCGCAAACCGAAGGAGACGCGCGGCGTGCTCGCGAAGTACGCCAAGCTCGTCGCCACCGCGTCGGAAGGCGCGGTGACGGACAAGTATCTCTGAGCAACGAGAAATGGCGCGCAGCGGGTAGTGGGTAGCGACTAGGAAAACAACGGGTGCCACCGCTCGCACACCGAGGGCTGTTCGCAGACGCGGACGGCCCTTTTGCATATCGAGACACCGCA
This sequence comes from Opitutaceae bacterium, assembly GCA_014879845.1. GTDB lineage: Bacteria > Verrucomicrobiota > Verrucomicrobiia > Opitutales > Opitutaceae > JAEWQP01. Next base: position 86,315 of record JACSRI010000126.1, on the reverse strand, counting down.
TGGATGGAAGGCCGCGCTCCCGCTCGGGCCGCGTCGGCGCGTGGGTGATCGCGCGCCGACCGATTTGCGTGGACCCACCCTTTGCGCGGCGGCGCATGAGCGCCGTCCTCCACGCTGGCGCGCGACCTGCACCGTGCTCATGCCCGCCACTCGCTATTCACTACTCGCTGCTCTCCTCATCATTCCCCTTGCGCGCCCGGCGCGCGGGTCTAGACCACTCGCTCTCCGACTTCTCCTCGACGCGAGAATGAGCGAACGCGCCCAGTCATCCTCATCACGATTTCGTCTTCCTCAGGGCATGGCCCTGGTGAACGCGTTGTTCGGCACGTGGTCGGCGCTGGTGATGGTGTTTTTCTACGCGCCGATCGTCTTCCTCGTCGTCTTCTCGTTCAACGACTCGAAGCTGAACGTCGTCTGGGAGAAATTCACACTGCGCTGGTACGCGGAGCTGTGGAACAGCACGCCGCTGGTCAACGGCCTGAAGGCCAGTTTGATCGTGGCGAGCATCACCACCGTGCTCGCCATCATCCTGGGCACGGGCGCGGCCTGGCTGCTCCATCGCTACCGCTTTCGCGCGGCACGGCCGATCAGCACGATGGCCTACCTGCCGATGGTCGTGCCCGAGGTGATCATGGGCATCAGCCTGCTCGTGTTCTTCAAGTCGATCGACGTGAGCCTGGGTTTTCCGACCGTCGTGATCGCGCACACGACATTTTGTTTTCCGTTCGTGATGGCCGCGGTGCAGGCGCGCCTCGCCGGGCTGGATCCCGCGCTCGAGGAGGCGGCGCTCGACCTTGGCGCCACGCCGTTCGAGGCGTTCTGGCATGTGATCGTGCCGTACCTCATGCCGGCGATCGTGTCCGGCGCGCTCATGGCCTTCGCGCTCTCGCTCGACGAGCTGATCGTGACGTTCTTTGTGAAGAGCGCAGGCTCGCAGACGCTGCCCGTGGTCATCTTCGGCATGGCCAAGAAGGGCATCAACCCGATGGTGAACGCGCTCTCCACGCTTTTCATCCTCTTCACGGTACTGCTGCTGCTGCTGTCCGAGTGGGTGAAGAAGGCGCGCGCCTGATCCCACGACGCCGCCCATCCCTCGCCACGATATCCCTTCGATTCCCATGAAACACATCCTGCGTTCCCTCGCTGTCGCCGGCGCGACGCTCGTCGCCGCCGTCGGTTCGTCGCTCTCCGCCGCCGAGCTCAACCTGTTCGCGTGGTCGGAGTATGTGCCCCAGGCCGTCCTCGACAAGTTCACCGAGGAGACAGGCATCAAAGTCAACTACGAGACCTACGACTCGAACGAGGAGATGCTCTCCAAGCTCGTCGGCGGCGCCGAGTACGACCTCGTCCAGCCGTCGGAGTACGTGATCGAGGTGATGGTGAAGCGCGGCATGCTCGCGCCCATCGATTTCGCGGCCGTCCCGAATTTCAAGAACCTCGACAAGGCCTACCTGAACCTGCCGCACGATCCGGAGCAGAAGTTCTCCATTCCCTACATGGTCGGCAGCGTCGGCATCGTCGTGAACACCGAGAAGGTGAAGGAGCCGGTCAAGGGCTACGCCGATCTCTTCTCGGGCAAACACGCGGGCCGCATCGTCACGCTCGACGACAACCGCGAGCTCCTCACCTGGGCGTTCTACTTCACCGGCCAGGACCTCAACACGATCAACAAGGACACGATGGCCAAGGCCCGCCCGGTGCTCGCGAAGTGGCTTCCGCAGATCAAGATCTTCGACTCGGCCAGCCCGAAGACCGCGCTGCTCAACGGCGAGGTCGACCTCGGCATCGTCTGGTCCGGCGAGGCCGCGATCCTCTTCCAGGAGGACAAGAAGTTCCAGTACGTGCTGCCGACCGAGGGCGCGCACCTCTTCATCGACAGCCTCGCCATGCCGAAGGACGCGCCGCACAAGAAGGAGGCGCATGCCTTCCTCAACTTCATCCTGCGGCCGGACATCAGCGTGCTGATCTCCGCCGACTTTCCCTACACCAACCCGAACGTCGAGGCCCGCAAGCTCCTCACGCCCGAGCAGCTCGAGAATCCCGCGAGCTACCCGGCGGCCGAGGACGCCAAGCGCCTGCACACGTTCCGCGACATCGGCCGGGCCGCGGCCGAGATCGACAAGATGATCACCGACCTGCGCGGCGGTTCGTGAGCACGTTGGTGCCGACCTGGAGGGCCGGGCTCCTGCCCGGCCGCAACGTAACGCAGGCTTCCAGCCTGCTTCCGACTCGAGTGTACCGTGCAGGCTGGAAGCCTGCGCCACCCGAACGCACCCACGCCTGACATGGCCGGCACGATCGTCGCCACCGACACCCCGGCCGCCGGAGGCCGCAAGCCACCCGGCCGCGCCGGCTGGCTGCTTCTCGCGCCGCTGCTGGCGTGGCTCGCGTGCTTCGTCGTCGCCCCCACGGCGATCCTCTTTGCCTACAGCTTCTGCCAGCGCGACGAGCTCGGCTTCGTGGTGTGGGAGTTTTCCTGGGAAAACTACGCGCGCATCGCCGACCCGGTCTACCTGAAGATCTTTGGCCGCTCGCTCTGGTACGCCGGCCTCACGACGGTGCTGTGCCTGCTGATCGGCTACCCGGTGGCCTACTACATCGCGCGCGCGCCGGCCTCGCGACGGCCGACGCTGCTCATGCTGTTGATGATCCCGTTCTGGATCAGCTTCCTCCTGCGCACCTACGCCTGGATCTCACTGCTCAAGGCCGACGGCCTGGTCAGCGCGACGCTCGAAATGCTGCACCTCATTCCCGAGCCGCTCGAGATCCTCTACAAGCCCGCCGCGGTCCTTATCGGCCTGGTCTACACCTACCTGCCGTTCATGATCCTGCCGATCTACACGAGCGCGGAAAAAATCGAGAACTCGCTCATCGAAGCGTCGATGAATCTCGGTGCAGGCCCATGGCGCACGCTCGCCCACGTCATCCTTCCGCTCACCAAGCCCGGCATCTTCGCCGGCGTGCTCCTCGTGTTCGTCCCCTCGATCGGCATGTTCGCCGTCAATGACCTCATGGGCGGCGGCAAGGTCGACATGATCGGCAACGTGATCCAAAACCAGTTCGGCCAGGCGCGAGACTGGCCCTTTGGCGCCGCGCTCGGCATCACGTTCCTTGCGCTCTTCGTCATTTCGTTTTGGTTTCTCCACGATCGCGGCGAGGTGAAACGCACATGAGCTCCGCGCCCCAGGACCCAAATTTGCTCTTGTCGTTCGAGCCGGAATCTCCGGCAAATAGCAGTTCTTCGAAAACGATGGAAACGATGGTTGAGCTCCGCGGTGTCACCAAGCGATTCGGCGCCTTCACGGCCGTCGACTCGGTCGACCTGCAGATTCGCCAGGGCGAGTTCATGACGTTCCTCGGACCCTCCGGCTGCGGCAAGACGACGCTCCTTCGCCTCATCTCCGGCTTCGAGACCGCCACCGCCGGCCGGGTGTTGATCGGCGGCCGCGATGTCACCGACGTCCCGCCCTACAAGCGCGACGTGAACCAGGTTTTTCAGAGCTACGCGATTTTCCCGCACCTCAACGTCGCGGACAACGTCGCCTTCGGCCTGCGCATGCGCAACGTGCCCGCGGCCGAGCGGGCCAAGCGAGTCGGCGAAGCGCTCGAGCTCGTCTCGCTCCAGGGACTGGAGAAACGCCGGCCGCACGAGTTGTCCGGCGGCCAACGCCAGCGCGTTGCGCTCGCGCGCGCCATCGTCTGCCGCCCGCAGGTGCTCCTGCTCGACGAGCCGCTCTCCGCGCTCGACGCGAAGCTGCGGCACTCCATGCAGTTCGAGCTGAAGAACCTCCAGCGCCAGCTCGGCATCACGTTCATCTTCGTGACGCACGACCAGGAGGAGGCGTTGATCATGTCCGACCGCATCGCCGTGATCAACAAGGGCCGCATCGAGCAGCTCGGCGACGCGACACAGATCTACCACGCGCCGGCCACCGCCTTCACCGCCGACTTCATCGGCGAGGCCAACCTGCTGAAGTCCCAGGTCGTCTACCGCAACGGCATCCTCGCGCGCGTGCGGCTGACCGAGGGCGTCGAGCTCGCGGTGAAGAAGGAGACGCTCCAGGACTCCACCTCGCAGGCGCTCCTCTCCGTCCGCCCGGAGAAGATCTACATCACCAAGACCAAGCCCGCGAAGGAAAACGCGTTCAAGGGCACGATCGAGGAGGAGGTCTTCCGCGGGGCCATGGACGAGTTGCGTATCCGCATCGGCGGCACACCGGCGGCGAACGGATCGCACACCGGCCTCAGCCTGATGGCGATGGTGCCGAACGAGAGTTCGCACGAGCGTTCCTGGCACAAGGGCGACACGGTCTACTGCACGATCCACACCGACGACATCGTCGTGGTGGAGCAGAAGGCCTGAACGTCGCGCCGGGCGAGAGCGGTCCGTCGGGCCTTTCCGATTTGACGGAGAGGCGCGGCGTCACGCAAGGCGCATGGCGCCGGAGCCCGGGTGAGCCACCGTCGGCCGCGATTCCGTGCAGGTCCGCCCAGATTTCTGTAACCGCGTCTGTTTCCCCTGTGTTTTACGGGCGATGCCTCCCTTGTCCCCTCGCTTCGCCCGGGGTCCTCGTTTGCGCTGGCCGCCACCCGCGTCGACGCGCGATCGTGTCCCCTGACGTTTCACCGATGGATCGACCCATCATCGAGGCCCGAGGCCTGACCAAGTGTTTTGGCACGCAGCGCGCCCTGAGCGAGGTGACGATCGACATCCCGCCGGGTGCGATCGGCCTGCTCGGGCCCAACGGCGCGGGCAAGACGACGTTTATCAAGTGCCTGCTCAACTTCGAGACGCCGACTGCGGGCACGGCGCGTGTGCTCGGCCGCGAGATCCGCCCGGGCGAGCGCTCCTCGCGCGAACGCGTCGGTTACAGCCCGGAACAGGACTGCCACATCCCGGGCATGGCGGGCTGCGAGTATGTCACTTACTGCGGACAACTCTCCGGCATGCCTTTTCGCAAGGCGCGGCAGCGTGCCCACGAGATCCTCGACCTCGTCGGCATGGGCCAGGAACGCTACCGCCTCGTCGACACCTACTCCACCGGCATGAAGCAGCGCGTGAAACTCGCGCAGGCCCTCGTGCACGACCCGGACCTCGTTTTCCTCGATGAGCCGACCAACGGCCTCGATCCCTCCGGCCGCGAGCACATCCTGCGACTTATCGGCTCCCTGCGACGAGAACTCGGGATCAGCGTGATCGTGTCGTCCCACCTGCTGCACGAGATCGAGCGCATCTGCGAACGGGTGGTCATCATCGGCGCCGGCCGCGTGCTCGAGCACGACAGCATCGCCGCGCTGAAGGACCGCCATCGCCGCGTCGTCGAGATCGCGCCGTCGGGCGAGCCGGAACGTTTCGTCGCCGCGCTCGCCGGCGCGGGCGTGCCGGTCGAGCGCCTGTCCAACGGTCGCCTCCGGCTGGAGTCGCGCACCGAATCGGCGGAGTGGATACTCACGCTGCTGCGCGACCACCGGCTGCCGCCGGCGGAGATCGTCGCCAACCCGAACGCGCTGCACGAGCTTTTCCTCAAGGCCGTCGCCGGCGCCAACGGGACCACGCCGGCCACGCCGCCTCCGCTGCCCCCGACCGTGCCGGCCGGGGCCGGCCCAACCTCCTCGAATGATGGACGCCACGCTTGACCTCAGTCGCTGGCGCGAGGCGCCGCTCGGGCTGATGCATCGCCGCTGGGCGATCGTCGCGGCCGGGCTGCGCCAGCTGCTGCGAACGAAGTTTTTCCGGATCATGCTCTTTCTCGCCTGGGGCGTGGGCCTGGCCCTGGCGGTGAGCGGATTCCTCTTCACCCAGTCGATCGCGACGGGCGGCTGGCTCGAGAGTTTTGTCGCCGACAAGGGCGCGCGGGCGCAGGCGATCGTCTCGGCCTTCACCGCGATCGTGCTCGTCTATCCCGACGTCGTGATCGGCGGGATGTTCTCGATGCTCTACTGGCTGCACTCCTACGCGGGCCTGATGCTCAGCCTGATCACGCTCTCCACCCTCGTGCCGAGCCTCGTCACCCGCGATCGCGCCTGCAACGCGCTGTCCATCTACCTCTCCCGCCCGCTCACCTCGCTCGACTACCTGCTGGGCAAGCTGGGTATCATCGTCGGCGTGCTCGTGCTGCTGTGGACCGGCCCGCTCGTCGCGAGCTGGCTGGTGAGCATGGCGTTCGCGCCGGAGGCGGACTTCTTCACCCACTCGCTCGAACCGCTGGGACGAGCCCTGCTCTTCAATCTCGCCGGGCTCGTCGCGCTCGCCTGCGTCGCACTCGGCGTCTCTTCGATCAGCCGCTCGACCAAGGCCACGATCTTCCTGTGGATCGGAGCCTGGCCGCTGGCGTTCTTTATCGCGTCGTTTCCGACCACGCCGGAGTGGCTCAGCTCGCTGAGCTTTCACTGGGACCTCAACCAGCTGCGCGGGTCGATCTTCCAGATGGAGCGGATCCTGACCGACGCCGCGGATTCGCTCCCCCTCGTCGACCGCGGCATCACCGAGGGCCTGCGCCACATGGCCGACGACGTGCGCACGGGCGACCTCGCCCTCACGCTCAGCGGGCTCGCCGCGCTCGTCGCCACCTCGCTCGTCGTGCTTTTCCGGAGGTTGCGACCGGAATAAAAGACCAGCGGGACGGGGCCGGCGATCGGCCACGCGCGTTCCGTTTCCATTCCTTCGGACCTTGAGCCCTGACTTCCGTCCTCCGCCCTCCGACCTCTGACATGCCCCCGATCATCCACGCGGACAATCTCAGCCGGTTCTACGGCATCGTGCTCGGGTTGAACAACGTCACCTTCGACGTGCAGCCCGGCATCACCGGCGTCGTCGGGCCGAACGGGTCGGGCAAGACGACGCTCTTCCGCCTGCTCACCGGGCAGATCCGGCCGAGCTCCGGCCGCATCGAAGTATTCGGACAGGTCCCTTGGAACAACCCGGCCGTGCTTGCGCGGCTCGCCTACTGCCCGGAGAGCGAAGCCGTGCCGGCGGCGCTCCGCCCGCTCGACTGGCTGGTCGCGCTCGGCCAGCTCTCCGGTCTCGCCGCGCGCGAGGCCCGGACCCGCGGCGCCGCCGCCCTCGAGCGCGTGCGGCTCGCTCCTGAGCACTGGCGCAAGCCCGTCGCCAAGTTCTCCAAGGGCATGAAGCAGCGCGTGAAGCTCGCCCAATGCCTGCTGCACGAGCCCCGGCTCATCATCCTCGACGAACCGATGAACGGCCTCGACCCGATGGGGCGCGAGGACTTCTCGGCCGTGCTGCGCCAGCTCGCGCGCGACGGCACGAGCGTGCTCATCTCCAGCCACATCCTGCACGACCTCGAGGCGCTGTGCGGCGCGTTCGTGCTGCTGCGCAACGGCCGCATACCCCGCGCGAGCAACGAGGCGGCCAGCGCCGAGGCCCGCCGCCGGTGGCCCGCCGCGACGACCATCCGGTGCGACAACCCGGCCGCCCTCGCACGGTACCTCTTCGAGCGCGACCTCATCCGCGGCTGCGAGATCCTGGCCGAGCGGGGCACGCTCCATGTGCACTGGAGCGACACCGACCGGTTCCACGCCGACCCGCACGGCATCCTGCTCGCGAGCGGTGTGACTATCCACGAGGTGCGCAGCACGGCGTCGTTTCTTGAGCGCGCCGTCGAACCCTCGCTCACGCCATGAACGATTCCGCCACCTCCCTGCCCGCCGCCCCGGGCGCCATCGACCCGGGCTTGACCCGCGCTTTCGGCGGCGTGTGGCGGCTGACCTACCCGGACTTTTTCCGGATCCGTCGCCTGCTCGTGCTTGCGGGCCTGTCGGCGCTGCTGTTCCTGCTCACCTCGGAGAACGTGCGCCATGGCCAGACCTCCTACTTCTTCCGCTGGACGACGGAGTTCTATCTCACGTTCCTGCTCCCCGCGGTCGCGCTGCTCTCAGCCGCCGGCGCGATCCGCGACGATATGGCGTCGGTGTCGGTCGACTACGTCCTGACCCGGCCGGTGCGGCGCCCGGTCTTCGTGGTCCTGCGTTACCTCAGCCAGATGCTCTGCCTGCAGGCGAGCAGCCTCGTGCCGTTCGCCGCCGTCTATGCCGCGGGCGTGTTGCACGGCGTGGACCGACTGGGCGCGATGCTGCCGCACCTTCTGCTCGCGCAGGGCCTCGCGGTCGCGGGCTTCTCGGCCCTGGGTTTTCTGTTCGGCGCGATCACCACACGCTACTTCGCGCTGGCGATCGCGTATGGCCTGATGGTCGAGATCGGCGTCGGGCAGATCCCGACCCAGGTGAGCAAACTCTCGATGACCCACCACCTCCTCGCCATGCTGCAGCCCATCGTGCCTGGTGCCCGCGGGTTGCATGCCCCCGAGAGCATCACTGCGGCCGGCGGCGCGATCATGCTGTTCGTCGCGCTCGCGCTCGGCGGGGCGATCGCGATCTTCTCGCTGCGCGAATTCACCGGCGCGGGCACGGCGGAGAAATAGCGCGCCGCGCGCTCGGCTGGTCTCACCGACCGCGGCCGAACAGACTCATGAGCGGACCGGCCACGACGTCGGGATGGTCCGGCGTGTCGCGCCGGGCTGCGGCCGACCGGCGGGAGTAAAAGGCCGCGTCGGCGCGGCGGCTCATCTCCGTCTCGCGCGCCAGTTCCGGGGCAAGATCGGCGATGCGGGCGGCAGTACCCGGGTCGCCGTCGGCCATGCGTTCAAGTTGACGCAACGCCCCGTAGCGCGACGACTCGATGCGGAAGAGCGGCAGTTCGTTGCCTTCGACGATGTCGTCCTCGTCGATGTAGATGTAGCTGCGATGCGCCGCGCTGCGGACCGGACGGTTTTCCCAGAGCGCCTGGACTTCGTCGTCGGACAGGGCGCGCAGGCGGGCGCCGCCCGGAATGGTCGCCGTCTGGTCAGCCGCATCGGCCGAAACGGCCGCCCCAAACATCATCATGACCGCGGCGGCAACCGCCCATACGCGCATGGCGCCACGGGCCGGGGCGCCGGGATCGTCGGACGCCAACCATGCACCGTGGCCGTTTCCATCACCGGGGGGCGGAACCGGCCTGGCCATCGTCGAATACACTGCACGGACCCGGCGCAGATCGCAACCGTTCCGTGGTGCATCGAAGTTTCTCTTACCGGTTTTTTAGATCGACGTGCACACATCCCGGACGATGGAAGACGTGAACCGCGCCATGACCCATTTCCAAGCCCGATGTACGCCAGGTCTGGACTACCCGCGCCGCGGTTTTCGTGCGGAACCTCGGCGGGGTGCACGCGGTCGAGACGGTCGCTGCCCGACCATGTCCCGCTGGTCCGAAAAAAGCCCTCGCATCCGCCCGGAGGAGCCGTTGCCCTGAGCGCTCGACGCTCACGTTCGTCCATGCCGGCCCGCTTTTGCACGCTCCCCGCCGTCCTCGCCTTCGCGGTCTCCTTCGCGATCGCCCAGGAGGTGCCGTCCGTGCCGACGGAAGAGCCGGAGCCGACCTCGACGCTGCCGGAGGAACAGGTGCAGCCCGAGCGTCCCGGCGCGATCACGCGCAGCCTTTCGACCATCTGGCAGTGGAGCGACGCCCAGGTGCGCGGCATCTTCGATGTCGTCCTGCCCGACACGCAGGAGCGCGGCACGTGGAAACTCTCCGTGCAGCCCCGCGTGTTCGACCTGATCGACGACGAATACGTGCGCGTCCCGATGGGCGTGACCTACGGCTTCAATCGCCGAACCGAGGGCGAGTTCGAGATCGACGGATATTTTGGCAATCCGACGGAAAAGCCCGAGGAGTCGAATGGCGTGGGTATCGCCAACTACCGTCTCTCCTTCAAACGCAAGTGGAAGCCCACGCAGGGCAGCCAGATCAACGCCGCGACCAACGTACAGTTCGTCTGGCCCGACCCGTCGTCACCCGCCCAGCTCAACCACGGCGTCAACCGCACCAAGCTGCTCACGGCATTCTCGCGCAAGGTCGGGCAGAACAAGCAAAACGAGGGCATCCTCAATCTCTCGTATGACTTCCTGACGCCCTCCTCGGCCGACGGTTGGATTCCCGAGGATCGGCCGCAGGACGATTATTTTCGCATCGCGCCCGGCGTGCTCCACCATCGCGGTCGTTTCACCTACGGCCTGGCCGCAGGCTGGGAGCACACGGTCGACGGCGAGGCCGCCAACTACTTCACCGTGACGCCCTCGGTGATCTACGAGATCCCGTCAAAGTACGTGTTCAACAGCCCGGGCCGTTGGCAGCTCGGCCTCGCGGTCGAGGGCAAGCACTACCTCGACGAGTATGACGTCGAGTTCCGAGTCCGCGTGCGTTGGCTAGGGAGCATCAGCCGCGTCTACAAAGACTGGCGCGACTCCCGTCGTGCGGCCGCGGCGGCGCGCGTGGCCTCGAGCAGCGAGCGTTGACACGTCCGTGCCGCGCTGCAGCGCGCGGTTCAAACGTACGACTGGCCCGCCGGGGTGCGCCACGTCTCGGCCTCCGGAAAATCCCGAGGCAAAAAGCGTTGCCGATCACGCGCCTGGGCGCACGTTGGTGCCCTTCTTGCTTTCCCCCGCTCTTTCCTTATCGGTCCGACCAGCCTGATGCGCGACTACTTCCTTCGACGCCTCCTCCTCATCCCTCCCACGTTCATCGGTGTCACGCTGCTGGTTTTCGCCATCACTCGTTTCGTGCCGGGAGGGCCCCTTGAGCGGGCGATCATGGAGGCCCGGACGTCGGAGACGCGCCGGGGCGGCGATATGGGCCGCAGCTCGACTTCCGAGGAGCAACTCGCCGACCTCAAGGCCTACTACGGCCTCGATAAGCCCATCCCCGTCGCCTACGTGCAGTGGCTCGGCAAGGTCGTCCGCTGCGACCTCGGCACCTCGCACCGCTTCAACGAACCGGTGCGCGACCTCATCACGCAGCGCCTGCCCGTCTCGCTTGTGTATGGCGGCATCACGCTCGCGTTGACCTACGGCGTCTGCATCCCGCTCGGCATCGCCAAGGCCATCCGGCACCGCACCGGCTTCGACAACGCCACCTCCGCGCTGATCTTCTTCGGGTACGCCGTGCCCGGATACGCGCTCGGCGCGATCCTCATCGTGTTTCTCGCCGCGCGAGCGGAATGGTTCCCGATGAGCGGCTTCGTGGGCGAGAACTTCTCCGACCTGTCCATCTGGGGCAAGGTCGTCGATCTCGCGCATCACGCCGTGCTCCCGCTCGTCTGCTACGCGATCACGAGCTTCGCGTTTCTGACCATGCTGATGAAGAACCAGCTCATGGACAACCTGGCGGCGGATTTCGTCCGCACCGCCGTGGCCAAGGGCGTGTCGTTCAAGACCGCGGTGCTCAGGCACGCGCTGCGCAACTCGCTCATCCCGCTCGCCACGCATCTCGGCGCGAGCCTCACAGTTTTCGTCGGCGGATCCTACCTCATCGAGTTCATCTTCGACATCAACGGCATGGGCCTGCTCGGCGTGCAGTCGATCTTCGACCGCGACTATCCCTCGGTCATGGGCGTGCTCGTGGTGTCCTCGCTGGTGCTGCTCACCGGCAACGTCATTTCCGACATGCTTATCGCGCTCATCGACCCGCGCGTGCGATTCAAATGAGATGATCCTCCCGTGAAGTTCTCCCTCAACCCGATCACGGCGAAAAAACTCCGGCGCTTCCGGCAGATCCGGCGCGGGTTCGTCTCGTTCACGATCCTCGCGGTGTTGATCGGCCTCTCGCTCATCGCCGAAGTGCTGGTCAACAGCCGCGCGCTCATCGTGCGGTTCGAGGGGAAGTGGTATTTCCCGACCTACGGCGCGATCATCCCCGGCCGCACTTTCGGGCTCGACTACGACTACGCGACGAACTTCCGCGAGCTGCAGGCCCGGCTCGAGAAGGAGCCGGAACGCGGCTGGGTCCTCATGCCGCCCGTCCCGTACGATCCGATCGAGAACTGCTATCCCGGCGAGTTCTTCCGGCCCCGCGCCCCGAGCTTCGCCGAGCGCCACTTCCTCGGGACCGACCAGCTCAACCGCGACGTGCTCGCCCGCGTGGTGTATGGCTTTCGCAACGCCCTCATCTTCGCCGGCTGCTACATCGTGCTCACGTATTTGATCGGCGTGAGCCTCGGCTGCTCGATGGGTTACTTCGGCGGCCGGCTCGACCTCTTCGGACAACGATTGATCGAGATCTGGTCGCAGGTGCCGTTCTTTTTCGTCGTGATCATCGTCGCGTCGATCGTCTCGGGCCTCGGCGGCATGAATCTCGGCTGGTTGCTCGGCGTCGTGGTGTTGTTCTCATGGACCAGTATCACCTGGTACATGCGCTCGGTGACCTACAAGGAGAAGGCCCGCGACTATGTCCACGCCGCCGAGGTGATCGGTGCAGGCAACACGCGCATCATCTTCTCGCACGTCCTGCCCAACGTCATCTCCACGCTCGTGACGTTCGCGCCGTTCTCCGTGGCCGCGGCGATCTCCGCGCTCACCGCCCTCGATTTCCTCGGCTACGGCCTGCCGCCGCCCACGCCGAGCTGGGGCGAACTGCTCCGCCAGGGGACGTCCAACCTCAGCGCCCCGTGGATCGTCGCCTCCGCGTTCGGCGCCCTCATGCTCGTGCTCGTGCTCGTCACCTTCATCGGTGAAGCCGTGCGCGAGGCCTTCGACCCGAAGAAGTTCACCATCTATCGCTGACCAACCAACGACAGGCGCCGGCGCTTGCGTGCCGGGCCGTCATCCATCCCTTCCGACCATGAAGACCACCAAGATCGCGCTCCTCGCCGCCCTCAGCACCGCCTTCGCCCTCGCCGGCTGCGGCAAGAAGGAGACACCGCCGCCGGCCGCGGGAGCCTCGACCAGCGGAACGGCCGAAGCCTCCGCGACTGCGGGCGACACAGCCAAGTCCGCGTATCCAGGCCTCGAAGCCGACCTGGCCGCCACGCTCAAACACGAGTCGAATTTCTACGTCATCAAGACGGCCGCCGATATTCCGACCAATCTCGCCTGGACGTCCGGCCCCGACCTTCCCGAATTCGCCGATCCCAACGCGAAGAAGGGCGGCACCCTCAATTTCTACCTCCAGGACTTCCCTCGCACGATGCGCACGATCGGTCCCGACTCCTCGGGTGGCATGCGCCAGTACCTGCTCGACTATATCGTGATGGGCCTGGTGCTCGAGCATCCGAACTACCCCGGCCAGGCCGTCCCGGGCCTCGCCAAGGAATGGGCCCCGGTGCGCGAGGAACGCACCATGTATTTCCGCCTCGACGAACGCGCCCGCTGGTCCGACGGCGCCCCGGTCACGACGGACGACGTGATCTTCTCGTTCTACTTTCACCGCTCCGGCTTCCACAAACTGAACTGGTATACCGACTTCTACTCGAAGACCTGGGAGAAGGTGACCGTCTTCGACAAATACACCTTCGCGCTCACGCTCGCCGAGCTCCGGCCCGACTTCGACACGCGCGTAGCCGGCATGACCTTCTACCCGAAGCACGCCATGGCCGACCTCGGCCCCGACTTCGTCGAGAAATACCAATGGCGCGTCCTCCCGACCACGGGCGCCTACACCGTGCGCGAGGAGGACATCGACAAGGGCCAGTCCGTGACGCTCACCCGCGTGAAGGACTGGTGGGCCCGCGACCTGAAGTATTATCGCGGCCGCTACAACCCTGACCGGTATCGCTTCCGCATCATCCGCGACCACGACAAGGCGCTCGAGGCCTTCATGCGCGGCGACATCGACATCTTCCAGCAGATGACCGCGGTCCCGAAGTACTGGTACGACACGCTGCCAAACAACCACCCGCTCGTCGCCGATGGCTACGTGCACAAGGCGACCTTCTACAACCGCATCCCCCGCCCGGACTGGGGCCTCTACATCAACACGGCCAAGCACCTGCTCGACAACAAGGACGTCCGCTGGGGCATCCAGTACGCATCCAACTTCGACATGGTCGCCAGCCAGTTCTACCGCGGCGACGCCATGCAGATGAACACGCGCAACGACGGCTACTCTTGGCGCGTGCACCCGACGATGATGGCGCGCAAGTTCGACCCGGTGAAGGCGCGCGAGTATTTCGCCAAGGCCGGATTCACCAAGCAGGGTCCGGACGGCGTGCTCACCAACGACCAGGGCGAGCGCCTCTCCTTCACCATAACGACCTACCGGCCGGACATCCGCGACATCATGACGATCCTGAAGACCGAGGCGATCAAGGCCGGCCTCGAGTTCAACATCGAGGTGCTCGACCAGAGCACGGGCTGGAAGAAGTTCCAGCAAAAGCAGCACGAGATCGGCCTGCTCGCCTTCTCGCGGTCGCCCGAGCTGTTTCCCCGCTACTGGGAGGACGGACACGGATCCAACGCCTACGAGGACGCCTACATCGGACCCGACGGAAAGTTCGTCGAAAAGTTCTCCGACGGCACACCCAACCCCAAGCCGACGCGCGTGCGGCCGAACACCAACAACTACACATCGACATTCATCCCCGAGTTCGACCGCCTCATCGAGCATTACGACCGCTCCGCCTCGCTCGACGAGATGAAGGCGCTGGCGGTGAAGATGGAAGAGATTCTCTATGAGGAGGCTGCCTGGGTGCCCGGCTGGGCCCAGCCGTATTTCCGCTGCGCCTACTGGCGCTGGGTGCGCTGGCCCGAGGGCATGAACCCGATGCTCGCCCGCTATGCCGACGAGTTTTTCGTCCACTGGATCGACGAGGACATGGAAAAGGAAACCCGCTCGGCCAAGAACAAGGGCCAGACGTTCCCGCCGGGCATCCACGTGTTCGACCAGTACAAGGAGCCGTGATGCCTCTCCCGCCCGCCCTGCTTCACTTCCGACGTGTTCCCGCCCGTGGCTGACGCACCGATCCTCGAGGTTCGCAATCTCGTCACCGCCTTCGACACCGACGCCGGCCAGGTGATCGCCGTGGACGGCGTGAGCTTCCAGTGCCACCGCGGCCGCACGCTCGGCATCGTCGGCGAGTCCGGCTGCGGGAAGAGCGTCACGGCGCTGTCGATCATGCGACTGCTCCCGCAGCCGATGGGCCGGATCCTCGGCGGCGAGATCCTCTTCGACGGTCGCGACCTCGCCCAGGCGACGCCGGAGCAGATGTATCAGGTGCGTGGAGGCAAGATCGGCATGATCTTCCAGGAGCCGATGACCGCGCTCAATCCCGTCCACACGATCGGGCGCCAGCTCGCGGAGGTTTTCCTGCTGCACAAGACGAGGGACCGCGCCGAGGCCCTGCGCCTCGCCATCGAGATGCTCAAGCACGTGGGCATCCCCTCGCCCGAGGTGCGCGTCGGCGAGTACCCGCACCAGCTCTCGGGAGGCATGCGCCAGCGCGTGGTCATCGCCATGGCGCTCGCCTGCCGCCCCCAGCTCGTCATCGCCGATGAGCCGACCACCGCCCTCGACGTCACAATCCAAGCCCAAATCCTCGATCTCATGCAACAGCTGCAGGCCGAGCTGGGCATGTCGATCATGCTGATCACGCACGACCTCGGCGTGATCGCGGAGATGTGCGACGACGTGGTGGTGATGTATGGCGGTCGCATCGCCGAGTCCGGCCCGGTGGAGGCGATCTTTGAGAATCCATCCCACCCCTACACGCGCGGTCTGCTCGACTCGATCCCACGGCTCGGCGGCCAGCGCAAGTCGCGCCTCCGGATCATCGACGGCATGGTGCCCGCCCTGAAGGACATGCCGCCCGGCTGCCGTTTCCAGAACCGCTGCCCCTTCGCGGTGGACCGCTGCCGCAAGGACCAGCCGGCCATCGAACAGGTAGCCCCTGGCCACGCCGTGGCCTGTCACCGCTGGCGCGAGGTCGTCGCGGGAGCCGCCGTCTCCGCCACATCATGACACCGCCCGACTCCACGCCGCCGCTGCTCCAGATCCGCGGCCTGAAGATGCACTTCCCGATTCGCCAGGGCATGCTCTTCAAGCGTCCGAAGCTTTGTCGCGCGGTCGACGGTGTCGACCTGACCGTGCATCACGGCGAGACCGTTGGGCTCGTGGGCGAGTCCGGCTGCGGCAAATCCACGCTGGGCAAGTGCGTGGTGCGCCTCCTCGAGCCGACCGAGGGAGCGATCCACTTCGAGGGATTCAATCTCGCCCCCATGGGCTGCCGCCAGCTCAAGCCCCACCGGCGCCACATCCAGATGATTTTCCAGGACCCGGTGGAGTCGCTCAACGCGCGCCACTCCGTCGGGCAGATCCTCGAGGAGCCGTTTGTCATCCATCGTCAAGGCGACCGCGAGGAGCGCAAGAAGAAGGCGCTCGCGCTGCTCGACAAGGTCGGCCTGCCCGCGGCGTCCTACGACCGCTTCCCCTTCGAGTTTTCCGGCGGACAGCGTCAACGCATCGGCATCGCGCGCGCACTCGCCCTCAACCCGAAGCTGATCATATGCGACGAGCCGGTCTCGGCGCTCGACGTCTCGATCCAGTCCCAGGTGCTCAACCTCCTGCTCGACCTGCAGCGCGACCTCGGGCTGACCTACGTCTTCATCGCGCACAATCTCGCGGTCGTGAAACACATCAGCGACCGCATCGCCGTGATGTATCTCGGCCGCATCGTCGAACTGGCCGGCGCCGACGAGTTGTATCGGAACGCCCGACATCCGTATACGCGCGCGCTCATCTCGGCCATCCCCGAGCCCAATCCCCGTCGCGAACGCGAGCGCATCGTTCTCACCGGCGACGTGCCCTCGCCGATCAACCCGCCGTCGGGCTGCCCCTTCCACACGCGCTGCCCGCATGTGCAGGACCGCTGCCGCGTCGAGGTCCCCCAGCTCCGGCCGGCCGGCCCGGGCCACGAGGTGGCCTGCCATTTCGACCTATAGCCGAGCCGGGACCGGTGGACAGAGGACGGCGGGCACCGGCTGAGAACGCAATGTTTCCATAGGGCCCCGTTCAGCCGTCCTCCGTCCACTGTCCTCGGTTCACAGTCCTCATCGTTTCTCCGTGCCCTCGGTGCCCACTGCGGTTCAACTCGGACCGCTTGCCCCGCATGAGCACCGCGTCGCCCACCTCGCTCCTCGCCGACCTGCCCGACTCCGTCCTTTGGTCGAGCCGGCCATGGACACACTTCGCCACGCTCCCGAAAGCAAGGCGGCCGCTCGTGGTGCTGCCCATCTTCGGGTTTGCCGACTGGGGACTGGGGCGATCACTCGACCTGGAGGAGACGCTCGGCTGCGGCGTGCTGCGCGCGATGTTCGCCTCCGACCCGGACCGCGCGGCGTCCACCCTCGTCCTGCCGCCGTTGCGTTTTGTCCTCGGGCCGTATCCTCACACGTTCTTCGGCATCGATTTCGAAACCGCGCTCGACCTCGTCCGCGAGATCGCCGCATCGGTCCTCGCCTCCGGCTCGTCGCGCCTCGTGCTCTTCAACACCAGCCCGTGGAACGAGGAGCTGGCCAAGCTGTGCGCGTGCGACCTTCGCGTCGACCTCGGCCTGCGGACCTACGTCGTGCACCTGGCCGCACTCGGGCTGGACCTTCACCCGACGCGCTCGTCGGTCCGCGCCGCCGTGCAGGCGGCGGCCTGCGCGTTGACCCGCCGTGCGCCCTCGGACGATGTGCCGCGCGGTGACAGCCGGTTGATCGACTTTCGTCCCGGCGACCACCGCCAGCCACCGCCGCTGACCTGGACCAAGTCCCTGGACGCTGCGGTTACCGAAGGCTGGACCACCCTCGCTAACGCGGGCGCCCGCCTCGCCCGCCTTCTCGCCGAGATCGACGGCCTGCCCGGCCTCGCTCCACGAGAGCCCGCGACCCGCGCGCGCACATCCACCGGGCCCAGCGCCAAGCGGACCCGGCGCACGAAGGAGAGCCGCACGACGAGGAGGCCCTCGTCGTGACACCGGCACGCCATCCCCAGGCATTTCGCACGCGCTACCTGCCGGCGATGACGCGCGCGCAGATCGAGGGGCTGCCGGGAAAGGGCTCCGCCATCGTCATCATCCCCACCGGGTCGATCGAGCAGCACGGCCCTCACCTGCCCGTCGGTGTTGACTCGATCCTCGGTCAAGCCTGGCTCGCCTCGGCGCTGCAGCACCTTCCGCCCGCCGCACCGATCTACGTGGGCCCGCCGATCACCTACGGCAAGAGCAACGAGCACGGCAACTTCCCCGGCACGATCACGCTCTCGGCGCGCACCCTGCACCGCCTGCTCAGGGCCACCGCACGCCAGCTCGCCGCCCTCGGCTTCCGCACCCTCGCCGTGCTGAACACCCACGGCGGCAACAGCCCGGTGCTCGTGTCGACGCTGCGCGAGATCCAGGCCGCGGTCGGCATCAACGCCGGCATGCTCTCCTTCGGCTGGAAGGCGCCCCTTCCACCGCACGAGGCGGCCCAGGGCATCCACGCCGGCCAGTTCGAGACGGCGCTCATGCTCGCCGTCGCGCCGGACCTCGTGTCGATGGAGCACGCGGTCTGCGAATTTCCACCGCGATCCGCGGCGACGGAAAGCGTGGGGCCGATCGATGCCCCGTCCATCTACGGATGGCAGACGACCGACCTCTCGCGCACGGGCGTGATCGGCGACGCCACGGCCGCGACGGTCGCCGACGGTCGCTCGTGGCTGGCCGCCGGCGGTCGCGCCCTGGCCGACCAGATCCTGAAGCTCGCGGAGAAAGTCCGCGCCTGAAGCACCCGCCGGCTGGCGTGGGTGCAGGATCGCCCACGACCGGACGAATGAAGCCGCGCGCATGCCCTGCTTCGTTGATCTTATCGACCGATCCGGCCGCGCGGCGGGATTCCCTTCCATGCGGAACATTCATGCGAGGCGCTGCGGCTGCCGCGGTTTGCGATGCAGCCATGAGTGCTGTTCACGACAAACCGCCGTCCATGGACGCTGTGAATAGGTCCCGCACCATCCACGCGCACGAGTCATCGGTTCCGCCGGAATGACAGGGCTTTCTGGCCGCGTCTTGTAGTGTGAATTCGGCGACACAGGCGCAAGGTCCGCCGTCCCGCGTCCGATAGTGGGTGCGCCATGAGGCACATTCGCATCATCCTACTCGCCACGACTATCCTGGGACTCGCCAGCCTTGCGCCAGCCGATGACGGCGCCCAGACCAAACCCGAGGCGCTGCTCACGCCGCCGCCCGAGCTTCCGCTCGAGTTCAAGGGAGTCGAGGCCCTCGCGGTCATCACGATTCACATCGACGAAAAGGGCAAGGTCACCGACGTCGACATCACCAAGGTCTCGCACGCCGGAATCGAGGAACCGATCAAGCAGGCCGTGAGGAAGTGGAAGTTCAAGCCGTCCACGCAGAACGGCGTGCCCGTGAAAGCGAAGGTCTCGATTCCTCTCCGCGTCAGCGTCTAGTCGGCGCCGTTTCGCAGGGGCGCGGCGGGCGGGTCAATCCACCAGCCTGCCCGCGAGCGTCCCGCGCAGCTCCGCCATCGCCTCCGCCGGGGCCGCCAAGTAGCGGATCGGTTTCATGTGCAGGTCGAAGGCCCGCAGCGGGAAGACGTCGCCCTGGAAGAACCACGTCTCCACATCGGTCACCGCACAGAACGCCGCGGCCGCCGCGATATCCCAGACGCGCACGGTGAAGTCCAGACACGCGTCGATGCGGCCGAGCGCGACATACGCGAGGTGCAGGGCGCCGCTGCCGTAGGCGCGCAGCTTGTAGGTCTCGAGCACGGCGTTCACCACCGGCATGTGGCGCGCATCGATCGGGCTGTGCATGGCCACGATCTTCGTGTCCCCGGTCGGCGCGGGATGGCGGGCGATCGGTGCGCCATCGGCGAACAGGCCGATGCCCGGGCCGCCGTGCAGGAGCGAACGCGTGCCGAGATCGTAGATGAAACCGCACACCGGCACGCCGCGCTGGAGCAGCGCCAGCGAGATCGCGCACATCGGCACACCGAGAGCGTAGTTGTTGGTCCCATCCACCGGATCGATGATCCAGGCAAACTCCGACGTCAGCGGAATCGGCGCCCCGCCCGGCTCAGTTTCCTCGCTGAAGTACTGGTCCTCGGGAAACTTCTTCCGCAGCTCCTCGAACACCGTCTTCGAGATCGCCAGATCAACGGCTGTCACACGCGTGCCATCGTGCTTCCACATCGATTCGGCCTTGCCGAAATGCTGGTGCATGTAGGCCGTGCGGGCGCGCACGGTCATGAGGCCGGCGGACATGCGCCGCGCGATCGCGTCGGAAATACTCGGACCGGGACTGAGCTGACTCATCCCGGCAAGCGAATGGCCGGCCCCACGGAAAGCAAAGGGGAAAGAGCCCGACGACGGGCGGATCTCCGCCCTCGAGGAATTTGCTCTCTTTTTGCATGCCAGAACCGGCTACGACATTTCTGAAGCCGCTGTAGCCCGGCCTCATCGTCACCACACCTCGCCCCCGGAGTCACCCACACACTCCGCTCGAAACGCGAGTCAGCGAGCGACACTCCGGACTCCACATGGTCGTCCTTCACCTCCGGCGGAACTGTCGCTGGATGACATGCGCCGCTCATCGCGCTGCCCGACAACCGAGTCCTGAGGTCGCGCCGGCGTGGCCGCGCCCGCCACGATCAACGCAAGTCGCGCAGGTTAGCGCATTGCGTCATGCTTCCGCGCGATTCGGCGAAACCGTCGACGATTTCGGCAGAGTCGGCGACGTCTCCGCCGCGGTCGGCGCCAGGTGCACCACAGGCCGCGACGCACCTGGCGGATACCGCGCGTTGATCGCCGCTGCCGCCGCCACCGGCGCATCTGCCGAACGCGGCGCTCCCTTCGCCGACACCGCCGCCGCCACGGCGCGGGACTCGCCGCGCACGTCGCCGCCAGGATCGCCGGCCCCGCGCGCGTCCTCACCGTCGCCGCATCCGTGGTCGCGTAAGTCGTGAAGGCTTTCATCCTCCACGCATGCGTTCACCGGAGCATCGTGATCGCCCGAGCAGTCATCGACACGGGCGCGGCTTTCCCGTCACGCGTATCCACGCGCGCAAGTCGCTCGACGAGGTCTTCTGCCGGCGGCCGGGTCTTACGCGTTCGCGGATTCCACCCGCGGCATGTTCTCCGGTATCTTGATCCGGACACACGTGCCGACCCCGAGTCGGGAGGCGATCCAGAACCGGCCTCCGAAGCGCTTGGTCGTAAGGAAGGCCTTGGTCAGCCCGAAGCCGCCGCCCAAGGCGGCCACATCGAACACATTCGCCCCGCGCGCGCCGAAATGGACCACGCCGGGGATGTCGCCGGCAGGAATGCCCCGGCCGGTATCCGCGACGACCAGAGTGACACCGCCGCCCCGATTGGAGAACTCCACGGTGATCGTTCCACCGGGAGCCGTGAACTTTCGGGCATTGGCCGCCAAGTCGCGTGCCACGTCTCGAAGCGCGTCCGGGAGCGCGAGCGTCCCGCCGTCGCGGCCGAAACGCAGGTCGACGAAGTAGTCGCGCGCCCCTTGGAGAGCCTGATCGAAGACGATGCCGTACCGGCCTCGGGCGCGGGACTCGACCACCCGGAAGAACTCCGCCAGTTGCTCGCGCAGCACACTGGCGGGCAGTCGCACCCACAGGCCGGGCGCGCGTGCATGCGCGAGATACTCCGCCGAACGCAACTTGAGCACCTCGAGCACCTGCCGGATGGTCGCGATCGACCGCGCAGCCTCGACCGCCGCCGCGGGCGCCAAGGGGCGCCTCGACTCGATCTCGATGGTCGTCAGGATCGTGTTCCGGTACGCATCGAAACGCTCGGCCTCGACCACGCACTCGGCACGTTCCCGCAGGCAGCGCACCATCCGGTCGCAGACGTCGAACGCGGCTTGAAACACCGACTCGTCCCGCCCCAGGGTGCCCGCCAGCAGCCCGAGTTCACCCACCAGGGCGTTGAGGCCATTGAGCAGACTATGCGCGTCGAGCAGCGTCTCGTCGGATTCGCTGAGCGGTGGGATGGAAAGAACCTCGGTCTCGGCGCCCAGTCGCGAAAGGGAATCCGGGCTGGCATCCGCATCGACCGCGGCAGGGAGGAGGGATGGCACCATAGGAGAAATACGCCACGGTATATATCGGAGCGCAGGCGCGACCCTCAAGGTTTCCACCCTGCGCAGATGCTGGCCAGGTCTGGGCACCCATTGATCTCCCGTCCGACGACCGCCCGAACACCAGCGCATCGGACATTCGGCGCCGGGGCGCGCTGAGTCCTGCGTGTCCCCACGCGGTCCATCCCCGGACGAGGCATCTGCCACGGCGCGTCGGCGAGACTTCACGCGTCAGAATCGCACCGAGAGGAGCCCCGCCCGCCGACTCGAGCGGACGATCCATGCCGAAACCGTCCTGAAGCATGCGCACCGTGCGACCGCAACCGGCCAGGTCCGAACCGGCATCGCCCAGTTCAACACCGCCGCCTCCTCCATGGACAGGATCACCCAGAGCACTGCCCTTCATTGGCGAACTGAGGTTTGAAAACACGCCTCAGAACCGGCGCGTTGCCGGCCGGCCGCTCAGTAGTCGTAGAGATGCGGGTCGCGCGTGGGGGCACTGCGGCCGCCGCCGAAGCCACCCATGCCGCCCATTTCGTCGTCGGGCCCGCCCTCGCCCATCATGTCGCCGAACTGCTCCTCGAGCTTTTCCGGGTCCTCACCCTCCTCGAGTTTGCGCACCATCTCCTCCATCTCGCCGTCGAGCTTCTCGCCGGTCAGTTCGGACATGCGGCGCATCATGCGACCCATCGCACGCGGGTCGTTCTCGTCGATCGATTCCATCTCGCGCTCGAGCTGGGAAAACGCCGCCTCCATGCGCGGATCGTCAGGCGCCCCGGCATCTCCGCCGGGAGCACCCGGACCCGCAGGGCCTCCGCCGGCGTCGTCGCCCGGGCCGGCTGTGGGCGCATCGCCGCCGGACTTCTTCGTGGCGCCGCCGATGGCAAAGCCCGAGACCAACTTCACCATCTTGAAGGCCGGGTTGTCCGGGCACTTCGGGATGGTCTCACCCTGGGCCAGGGTTTTCGCGAAGAACTGGTAGATCCGGTTGTTGTCCGGGCAGTAGTATTCGTAGATCGGCATCGCGATGGAATGTCGTTCGAACTCCCCAGCTAAGAACCCCGCGGGCGTCTGGCAAGTGCGGGATGGACACTACCGCGACCGGGTCAGGGCCCAGATCGCGTGGGCGCGCTCGATGATGCGGCGGAGCGTCTCGGGTGTGACGGATTGCTTGGGGTCGTCGCCGATGCCCTTGGCGGGATTGACGTGAGCCTCGATGCAGAGGCCGTCGGCTCCGTAGGCGATCGAGGCGAGCGAGCAGGCCTCGACGTAGGTGGCCTTGCCGACGGAATGTGAGGGGTCGACGATGACCGGCGCCCACGTGCGCTCCTTGAGCAGCGGGGTGATCGACTCATCGGGATGGCTGCGGTATCCCTCGAGCGTGGGCATCGTGCCGCGCGGGCAGAGCATCACGTTGGGATTGCCGAAGTTGACGATGTATTCCGCGGCCGAGATGAACTCGTCGATCGGCCCCATGTGGCGGCTGCGCTTGAGCAGCACGATGGTCGGACGACCCGCGATGGCGGCGCCGATCTGGCGCAGGAGCGAGTAGTTCAGGGCGTTGCGCGTGCCGATCTGGATCATCTGCACGCCGGCCTGCAGCGCGATCTGAAGGTGCTGCTCATCCATCACCTCGGTGTTGACCGGCAGGCCCGTCTGACGCGAGGCCTCGAGCAGGATCTCCATGGAGCGATTGTCGCCTTGGAATGAATACGGATTGGTGCGCGGCTTCCACACGCCGCCGCGCAGGACGTGTGCGCCCGCCTCCTTCACCGCGTGCGCGGTCTCGATGAAGATGTTCGGATTCTTGGGATCGATCGTACACTGGCCCGCGATGACGAGGAGTTGCTTCCGGACCCCGATCCCGCCGATCCGGATCTCATGCGACGCAAGATCCGAGCGCACGTCCATGAGCTTGAAGGACGACTGGATCGAATCGATGCGGTCGATGTAGGGCAGGCCCTCGATGCGCCCGCGCATCGTCTCGCTGCGCTCGTCGCCGAGGATCGCGTAGACGCTGCGTGTCGTGCCGATGATCGTCTGGATGCGGCAGCCGAACTCCTCGACGATCGAGGTGACTTCCTGCAACTGCTCGGGCGTGAGGCGAGGGCCTTTCGGGATGATCATGGAGGAGGAAAAACCGGCAATCTACCCGGTGGATCGGGCCGCCGACGAGCGCGATTTTCGGCGCCCCGCCGGCAAGCCGCCGACCGTGGGACGGGTTTTTCGATCTCCGCTGCGACCATCGACCGAAGACCTCGGCTCGCCCGGAGCGCGCCCCCGTCCTACAGGCCGAGGCCCGTGCGATAGATGCGGGCCACGCGCTTGGTCACCGAGGTCAGCGTTTCCCAGGGGATCGTATCGCCCCACTGCGAAAACTCCGCCACGCTGATCCGGCCCTCGCCCTGGCGGCCGACGAGCGTGGCCTGTTCGCCGACCTCCACACCGGGCACCCCGGACACGTCGACGATCGTCTGATCCATCGTTACGCGGCCCAGCACCGGGCAGCGCTGGCCGCGGATGAGCACGCTGGCGCGGTTGCTCGAGGCGCGCGGGATGCCGTCGCCGTAGCCGGCGGTGAGCACGGCGATGCGCGTCTCGCGCGCGACGACGTGCGTGCGCCCGTAACTGATGCCCGTGCCGGCCGGCACGGTCTTCACCAGGCCGACGCGCGTGTGGAAACTGAATACAGGCTCCGGATGCACGCGCGCGAGCAGGGAGTTCTCATACGGCAGGATGCCGAACTGCAGGAGCCCGACACGCACGGCATTGAACGGGCTGTCCGTCGAGAAGCTCTCGAGCCCGGCGCTGTTGTCCGCATGGATGAGCAGGCGCGACGGATCGGCGACGGCACAATGCGCGAGCACGCCGAGGAAGACCTTCCGCTGCTGCTCGGTGAAGGCCGGATCGGTGTCGGCCGACGAAAAGTGTGTGAACACCCCGGCGAGCGCGACATAGCGCGAGGCACGCAGGCGTGAGAGCAACGTCGGCGCCTCGGCATGCCAGACCCCGGCGCGGCCCATACCGGTGTCGACCTTGAGGTGGACCTGAATCGTGCGACCGGCCGCCGCGGCGACCCGCTCGAGTCGCTCGACCTCGGCCGCCGAGGAGATGGCCGGGATGAGGTCGTACTCGACGACATGCCGGTCCTCATCCGGCAGAAGCGGACCGAGCACGAGGATCGGCCAGCCGGGCCCGAGCTCGCGCACCGCGGCGGCCTCGGTGATGTTGGCCACGGCGAAATAGTCCGCGCCGCTGTGCATGAGCCTCGCGACGGTCTGGTGCAGGCCGTGGCCGTAGGCGTCGGCCTTGACCACGGCGACGTACTTGATGTGCGCGGGCAGTTCCTGGCGGATGCGCTTGAGGTTGCGCTCGAGGGCGCCGAGGTCGATCTCGGCCCAGCAGCGCAGCGGGAGCGTGGTGGTGGGATTCATCGGAAGCGGATCACGCCGGACGCGTGGGATGCTCGTGCGTCCACTCGCGGTAGGTCGGCATCTCGATCATGAAGGCTTCAGGCGACGCCACCGGGCGCAGGAGCCCGAAACGCGTGGCCAGCCCGGGCAGCGCCGCCGGGTTGTACTCGACGGCCTGCACACCCGTCGGCAGCGCCTGCCAGAGCGGAAACCCGTGCGGGTGAAACACCGGTTCGCCCGGCGGAAAGGCCTCCGCCGCCGGTCGTCGCCGGATCGGGCCCAAGTTCCCCTCGGCGTCGACGGTGAGCGTGTTCCAGGTCGCGCGGCGTCCGTCGACGATCACGTGAAACGGTCCGCGCTGCCCGCGCGCCAGCAGACCGGCGGCGACCAGTTCGAGCGATCGATACCCAACCACCTCGAGCGGCCTTGGGCGCGGCAGCGCCATCCATGTGCGCAGGGCCATGGCCGCGAGCCGCACGCCCAGCAGCGAACCCGGGCCCTCGCACAACACGGCGGTCGCGACGTCGCCCATGGCGATGCCGCGTGCGCGGGCGAGCGTCCCGACCGCGCGGAAGAGCGCCACGCCCGCCTCGTCGTGCGTGTGCACCCACGTGGGCGCCTCCCCGGCGCGCACGCGCAGGCCGACCGCGATGGCGGGCGACGCGGCGTCGAGGTAAAGCGTGGGCGCGGATTCCATGAGGCGCCGCATGCTTGAGCCTCGGCCGCCGAAGGTCCAATCGCGAGTGCGAGAGGCCACCGCGCACAAACCGTCCTGTGACGATGGCTTGCCGCCGCCCGACCGCCCACGCTCCCCATCGTCGCCGACTGCACCTACGCGCCCCGACATGCCCGATGCCCAAGAAATCGGGTCGTCGTGCGTCTTATGGGGTATCACCCTTCGCCAACTACTCACTGCCGTGTCCACCCCGACCTTTCCGGCCCGCGGTTTTTGCTTCGCGGGTTTGCTCTCGGGCCTGCTTGTCGCGCAAGCGCAGACCCTGCTCCGTGGCGTCGACTTCGTCCCACCCACCGCTGAACAGGTCGTCGCCGCGCTCGGCCCGCTCGACGACGAACCCTCGGCCGTGCGGCGACTGCTCACGATCGATGACGATTTTAGGCCGATCGAACCTCCCGCTCCGGGCGACTGGCTCGCCGCGCATGAGGAACCCGGCCAACCCTACGCCGCCTTCGTCCGCTCCGATGCCCAGCGCATCGACGAGTCGCGCAAGGTCATCTACCTGCAGCCGCTCGGCGAGTTTCCGGCCGACTCCGCCCCGTCGCTCGAGGCGCTGCGCGACTACGCCGCGGCCTTCTTCCAGGTCGAGGTCGTACTCCTGCCGGCCGACCTGACGGAGAGCGCGGCCTTCGAGCCGCGCATCAGCCGACAGACCCGGAAACCGCAACTCCTCTCCACCGCCGTCCTCGCCTGGCTGAACGCCAGGCTGCCGGACGACGCCTTCTGCATGGTCGCAGTGACCATGACCGATCTCTACCCGGATCCACGGTGGAACTTCGTCTACGGACAGGCGTCGTCGGCCCTCCGCGCCGGTGTTTTCAGTTTTGCGCGTCACGACCCGATGTTCTTCAGCAATGACCGGCCCGACGATTTCGACGCGCTCATGCTGCGCCGCAGCGCGAAGACGCTGGTTCACGAGATCACGCACATCTTCGGCCTGGCGCACTGCACCTACTTTCGTTGCGTCGAAAACGGTTCCAACCACGAAGCCGAGAGCGACAGCCGTCCGCATCACCTCTGCCCGGTGTGCCTGCGCAAGCTGCGCCACGCGACCGGCGCCAATCTCGAGGTGCGCTACCGCGACCTCGCCTATTTCTTCAGCCAGCACAGTGGCTGGGAGGCGGAGGAGGCGTGGGTGCGCCGGCAATTGGCGAAACTGCGCGTCGGGCCGCTGACACCCCCGCAGTTCCAGGATTTGTCGGTCCCGCAGCTCGACTCGCCACGCTACATCATTCCGCCCGCCCCAAGGAGTCCTGCGCCTCAGCCATCAGTGCCGGTGCCGATTCCCACACCGACCTCGCCTGACCTTCCGCCGCCCCCGCCGGCGCCGCAATCCAAGCCCGACACCACCCCATCACCAGTCCCGACACCCGTGGCCGCAAACGAACCGCTCGTCGCGCTCAAACGGTAAGGACGCCTCACCGAGGCGTCCCGACCCGCGGAGCCTACCGCACCGCGCAGAGTTCGCGCAGCCGCGCGTAGAGTCTCTCCAGGTGCGGCGTCGCCACACCGGCGGCGCGGGCGCGGCGCAGCGGCTCGCCCCAGATCGCCTCCACCTCCACGGCCTTGCCATCGAGGTAGTCGATCAGGCTCGAGGGCCGGTAGGCGCCCATCGGACCGGTCACGTCGACCTGCTTCTGCAGGAACTCGTCGGGGATGGCGACGCCGAGCACGGCGGCCGCGGCAGCCTGCACCTCGCGCATGAGCGCGCGCACCTCAGCCAGCAGCGCCGGGTCGGCGAGTATCCGGTCCGTGGTGATGCCACCGGCCGCGATGCTCAGGCCGTTGAACGGGATGTTCCAGACGAGCTTGCGCCAGCGGATCTCGGCGAGGTTGTCCGCCACCGTGCACTTCACGCCGGCGCGCTGGAAGGCGGCGCCGATCGCGTGCGTGCGCGCCGTGGCCGGTCGGCCAAGTTCGCCGAGGCTCACCGTGCCGGCGTGGTAACACTCGATCGCCGGGACGTCCGCGGACCCGCCCACGCGGTTGAGACAGACAAAACACAGACCACCGAGCACGCGCTCCGCGCCAAAGAGCCGGCCGACGAGTTCGTCCGAGCCGAGCCCGTTCTGCAGCGTGAGCACGGCCGTGCGCTCATGCAGGAGCGCGGGCAACAGCTCGGCCATGGTCGCGTCGGCCGTGGCCTTGAGCCCGACGATGACGAGGTCGACCGGGCCGATCTCCTCCGTCGTGCCGAAGGCGGCGACGCGCGAGAGGTGGAAACGCTCCCGTGGCTGCTGCGCGGCGAAGACACGCACCTCCAGCCCGCGGGCGCGCACGGCCGCAAGATCGCGCCGCATGAGAAAACGCACGTCCTCGCCGGCATGTGCGAGCCGCGCGCCGTAGTAGGCGCCCACCGCGCCGGAGCCGACGATGGCGATCCTGCCGAGCGTGCCCGCCATGACGATGCGATGGCCGCCGCGCTCCGGCCTCAGCCGGCCTTCTTGACAAAAAGGGCCTGGAGCAGATCGCGCAGGCGGTCGCGCATCTCCGTGCGCGGCACGATCATGTCCACGAGTCCGTGCTTGAGCAGAAACTCCGCGGACTGAAACCCCTCGGGCAGCGCCTGCTGCGTGGTCTCCTTGATCACGCGCGGGCCGGCGAAGCCGATGAGCGCGCCCGGTTCGGCGATGATCACGTCGCCGAGCACGGCGAAGCTGGCCGTCACGCCGCCAGTCGTCGGGTTGGTCAGGATCGAGAAGAACGGCAGCTTCGCTTCGGCCAAGCGCGCGAGCGCGGCGCTGGTCTTGGCCATCTGCATGAGGCTGAGGATGCCTTCCTGCATGCGCGCGCCACCGGAGGCGGACACGACGATGCACGGTATCTTCTGCTCGATCGCGCGCTCGATCGCGCGGGTGATCTTCTCGCCCACGACCGAGCCCATCGAGCCGCCGGCAAAACGAAAGTCCATCACGGCAAGCGATACCTGGATGGCGTGGATCCGGCCGGTGCCGCAGACCACGGCATCGTTGAGCCCGCTCTCGCGCTTGTATTTCTCGAGGCGCTTGGCGTAGGGAGCGGAGTCGACGAACTCCAACGCATCAATGGCCGCGAGTTCGCGGTCAAACTCCTGGAACGAGCCCGGGTCGCAGAGGAAGCGCAGACGCTCGGGCGCGCTGATCGGGAAGTGGTAGCCGCTCTTCGGCACCACGTTCTGGTTTTCCTCCAGCTCCTTGATGTAGATGATCTCGCCGGAGACGGGGCACTTTTTCCAGAGCCCCTGCGGGATGTCCTTCTTCTTGACCGTGACGGTCGAGTACTTCGGCTTGCTGAACAGGGACATGCAGGAAAGAGCGGAGGGTGAGGAGGAGGGCTAACCGTGTCCGAGCGTGGCGACGTCGATGCTGGTCACGCCCGCCCGGCGCAGGGCGACTGCGCAGGCGTTGAGTGTGGCTCCAGTTGTAAATACATCGTCGACCAGGACATGGCGAGCGGTGGGTATTACCGGGGCGCCTTTGGCCAAGGCAAAGGCATTCTTCAGGTTCTCCCGGCGCGCCTGGCGGTCCAAACGGGTCTGTGTCGAGGTCCAGACGACCCGCTCCAGCAGCGGCGCGACCGTCGCGCCGGGCGCCACCTCGGCGAAACACCGGGCCAGCAGCTCGGCTTGGTTGTAGCCGCGATCGCGGAGCTTGAGGCGGTGGAGCGGCACGGGCACGAGGCGGGCGCCCGCGAGGTGCTCGCGAAAATGCGGGTTGGCCCGGACGAGGGCGCGGACGTCGGCGAGCAGGTGCAGGGCGCTCTCGTATTTGATGCCGTGCACGAGGCGGCGCACCGGCCCCTGCAGGAGCGTCGCCGTGCGGCCCTCGCGGTACTGCGGCACCAACCCGGCACAGTGCGGACACTCGCGGCCCGCCTCGGCCACGGCACCGAAAAACGGATACCCGCAGGTCGTGCAATGGGGCGCGCGCACCAGGAGCATCTTCGATGCGCACGCCGGGCAGATGTGGCGGTAGCGGTGTCCCCCGCCCTCCGCGGTGTCCGCCTCGGATGCGCCGCCCTCGATCAGTCCCTCGCACTCGATGCACGTGGGCGGATAGACGACGTCGAGGGCGCGGTCGGCGCGATCGAGGGCGCGTCGCCACCACGATGGGGGTGCGTCAGTCGTAGAAGACCTTTTCCAGGAAAAGCCCATGGGCCGGGGCGGTCTTGACCTTGGGGATGCGGCCGCCGGTGTGCAACAGCGCCGCGGCGTCCGCGGGCTCGAGGTGGCCCATGCCGATGTTGACGAGTGTGCCGACGAGGCTGCGCGCCATCTTGTAGAGAAACCCATCGGCCTCGAGGATCACGCGCACGCGGCGCCCGCGCCGGACGATCTCGAGCCGGCGCAGGTCGCGCACCGTCGTCTCGCGCTCGTCGCCGCTCTCCGCACAAAAGGCCGCGAAATCGTGCCGCCCGCGCAGGAGGCAGGCCCCGGCCTCCATGCGAGCGAGGTCCACCGGCTTGAGCACCGACCAGCTGTAGGCCGTTTCGAACGGGTCGGCCGCCCCCAAGTGGAGGTGGTAGATGTAGCGTTTCCCGGTGGCGTGGAAACGCGCATGAAAGTCCGATGCGGCCGGCGCGAGCGAGCGCACCTGCACCGAGGCGGGGAGTTTTGTGCCGAGCGCGATGAGCAGCCGGCGCGCGCCATGCGGCCAGAACGCGTCGAAGTGAAACACCTGCCCGCGTGCGTGCACCCCGGTGTCCGTCCGGCCGCTTCCGTGGATGCGCAGCGGAGTGCCGAGGATCGTGCCGAGCGCCTTTTCTATTACATCCTGCACGGCCACGGCGTTGGTCTGGCTCTGCCAGCCGTGGTAGGTCGTGCCGTCGTAGGCGCAGACGGCTTTCCAGCGCGTGGGCGACGTCGGCGATGCGGCGGGGGTTTTCACTCGGCAAGCGGCTCGTCCGGCGCGGGCGGCGGGAGGCGCTGATTGAGAAAGTCCTGCAGGATCACCGACGCGGCCATCGAGTCGATCTTGCCGGAACGGCGCATGGCGTCATCGCGGCGCTTCGACATGTGCTCGGTCGCGGTGCGCGTGCTCAGACGCTCGTCGACGCGGTGCACGGGCAGCGGCACGAGCGCCGTGAGTTTTTCCACGAAGGCATCGACCTCTCGGGCCTTGAAGCCGATGGAGCCGTCCATGTTGTAGGGATAACCCACGACGAGATCCGTCGCGCGACGCTCGCGGATGAGCTGCACGACGTGCGCGAGTCGGGCTTCCGAGGTTGACTGTGTCGCGGCGGCCAGCGGGACGGCCACGCCGAGCTCGTCGCCCCAGCTCAGGCCGATGCGGCGCTCACCGTAGTCGATGCCGAGGCAGCGCATGCACTCAGAGCAGCCGCTTCCACTCGGGCTTGGCCTCCAGGCGCTTGAGCAGGAGTTTCACCTGCTGCGCGTGCGACTTCGGGCAGACCAGTGTCGCGTCGGGCGTGTGCACCACGATGAGATCGTCGACGCCCATCAGCGCCACGAGGTGCTTGTCAGTCGAGACCACGAGGTTGCCCGCGCCGGTCTCGACGAGGGCCTCGCCGCGCAGGACGTTGCCCGCCTCGTCGGCCGGCAGATGGCGCATGACCGCGGGCCAGGCGCCCACGTCGTCCCAGTCAAACGTGCCGGCCAGGGTCACGACGTTGTCGGCCTTTTCCATGACGGCGTAGTCGACCGAGATCTTCTGCAGCGTGGGAAAATGCTCGGCGAGCGCGTCGTCGATCGAGCGTCCGCCCGCAATGGCCTGCTCGATCGTCTCGAGGCCTCCGGCGAGCAGCGGCACGTGCTTGGCCAGCGCGGCGCGGATGGTCGCCACCGACCAGACAAACATGCCCGCATTCCAGAGGTAGTCGCCCGAGGCGAGATACTCGCGCGCCTTTTCGAGATGGGGCTTCTCGACAAACCGCTTCACCTCGAACACATCGCGGCCCTGGGCGCGCGCGATCATCTGCCCGCGCTGGATGTACCCGTATCCCGTCGCCGGCTCGCTCGGATGAATCCCGATCGTCACGAGCCAGGGCTCGGCCTCGGCGGCATCGTAGGCCGCATGCAAGACCTCGCGAAACGCCTTCGTATCGTGGATCACCTGGTCGGCCGGGAGCATCGCGAGCGTCGCGGTGGGATCGCGGCGCGCGACCAGGAGCGCCGCGAGGCCGACGGCGGCCGCGGTGTCGCGACCGACCGGCTCGGCCACGATATTCTCGGGCGGAAGCATCGGGCAGGCGGCGACCGCGGCGGCGCGTTGCTCGCGGTTGGTGATCACGATCACCTGCTCGGGCGTCACGAGCCCCCGCAGGCGCTCGACTGTCTGCGCCAGCATGGGCGTCTCGCCGACGATGGGTAGCAATTGTTTCGGCCGCGCAAGGCGGCTCTGCGGCCAGAAGCGTTCACCTTTGCCCCCAGCCATGATCACAGCGTAGCGGTGCGACATGGCGGCCGAGTGTCGGATCGGCGGCACCTCCGTCAACGGATTTTGCCCGGGCACACCGCCCCGCGCCTGCCGCTGCCGGGGAACCGCTGGGGCCATCACCGGCTCGCCCGACCGCGCCAGAGGACATTTGCCAAGCGGCCCGAGGCGCGTTTGCTCGTCGCGACCATGACTCGACGCGCCGGCCTCAGCTCCGAAGAAACCGCCCGCTACAGCCGCCACATCATCCTGCCCGAGATAGGCCTCGAGGGGCAGGAGCGACTCAAGGCCTCGCGCGTGCTCGTGCTCGGCGCGGGCGGCCTCGGCAGCCCGGTCGCGCTCTACCTCGCGGCGGCCGGCGTGGGCACGATCGGGCTCGCGGATTTCGACAAGGTCGAGGCCCATAACCTCCAGCGCCAGATCCTGCACGGCACGAGCGACGTCGGCACGCCCAAGACCGCCTCCGGCCGCCGGCGCCTCAGCGAGATCAACCCGCATGTCGGCGTCGTCGAGCACGTGGATGGCGTGCGCCCGGAGAACGCCGTCGAACTCTT
Source organism: Opitutaceae bacterium (assembly GCA_014879845.1). Taxonomy (GTDB): domain Bacteria; phylum Verrucomicrobiota; class Verrucomicrobiia; order Opitutales; family Opitutaceae; genus JAEWQP01. Next base: position 53,336 of record JACSRI010000126.1, on the reverse strand, counting down.
CGCCGCCTACGACCTCGTAGTCGACGGCACGGACAACTTCCCCACCCGCTACCTCAACACCGACGCGGCCTTCCTCGCGCGGCGCCCGCTCGTCTATGGCAGCATCTTCAAGTTCGAGGGCCAGGTCACCGTCTTCGACCCGCACGCGGGCACGCCGTGTTACCGCTGCCTGTTCCCCGAACCGCCGCCGCCCGGCTCGGTGCCCAACTGCGGCGAGGCCGGCGTGCTCGGCGCGCTCTGCGGTGTGGTCGGCAGTATCCAGGCGATGGAGGCGATCAAGCGCCTGGCCGGCGTGCCCGGCGGGCTCGACGGCCGGCTGCTCGTGATCGACGCGCTCGGCATGCAGTTCCGCACGCTCAAGCTGCGCAAGGACCCAGACTGCCCGCTCTGCGGCGCGCGCGCGGCCATCCGCGCGATCGACCCGGCCCGCTATGCTGAGGGATGCGCGCCGATCAACCACGCCGTCGGCGTCGGCGCCACCGGCCCGGCGCCCGCAGAGGTGAATGTCCCGTTCGAAATCGACGTGGCTGAAGCCGCGCGACTGGCCGGCAGCGGCGCCGCCCGCATCCTCGACGTACGAGAACCGTTCGAGTTGCAGATCTGCCGCGTGGCCGGCTCCGCCCACATCCCGATGGCCCAGGTGCCGCGCAATCTCGACCAGATCCCCCGCGACGCGCACGTGCTCGTCCTCTGCCACCACGGCGGGCGAAGCGCGCGCGTGACGCAGTTCCTCCGGCAAAACGGCTACGACAAGGTCAGCAACATCGCCGGCGGCGTCGACGCCTGGGCCCGCCAGATCGAGCCCGGGATGCAGCGGTACTGAGCGGGCGGCCCTCTCGAGTTGAAGTTGAAGTCCGGGTCCCGGCACCGCAACCTGCGCGCTCGACCCTCGGGCGAATCGCCACCCCGGGGTTGAGTTGACCTGACCATGATCGCCGACACCCTCGCCCGCCCCACCGCCGCCTACGAACGGCTGCACCCTCTCTTCGCGCGCGCCTTCGAGTACCTGCGCACCTTCGATCCCGCGACCCCCGACAGCAAGGTCGTGCTCGAGCCGGAGAAACTCTTCGCCCTGCCGCAGCGCTACGACACGGCACCGGCCGCGACCAAGCGCTTCGAGGCGCACCGGCGCTTCATCGACATCCAGTTCATCCTCGAGGGCGAGGAGATCATCGAGCACGCGCCGATCGAGCGCCTGCCCGACGTGACCGAGCCCTATACGGCGGAGCGCGACCTGATGTTTTTCCGCGATCCGGCCGCGTGCTCACGCACGCTCCTGCGCGCCGGCGACTTCGCCATCTACTTCCCGGCCGACGGCCACAAGCCCGGCTGCCAGGCGGGCGCGGCGCCGTCGGCCGTGCGCAAGATCGTCATGAAGATCGCGGTCGTGTGACGCTGCGACCGGCCGCTAGAACACCCGCGCCCAGATCGCCTTGAGGTAGCGGCTCTCCAGGCAGTTGGACAGCACCGGGTGGTCCGAGCCCGGACCGGTGGTGTCGAGAAACTGGAGACGCCGGTTGAGCCGGTGCGCGGCCTTGATCACGTGGCCCTCGAAATCCTCGAGCGAGACGAGGCCGGAGCACGAGCAAGTGAGGAAAAGCCCGCCGGGCTTCACCAGGGTCAGGGCGATCTGATTGAGATCCTGGTATTTCCGATGACCCTCGGCGGCGCCGGCCGGCTCGCGCGTGAGCACGAACTTCGGCGGGTCGAGGATGACGGCGTCCCACTGCTCGCCGTTCTTCTGCATCTGCCGCGCGTAGGCGAAGGCGTCGGCATGGACAAAGCGGATACGCGCGCGGTTCAGGTTGGCGTTGCGCTTCGCCATCTCGATCGCGGCCTCGTCGAGGTCGACCGCCGTGACCTCGGTGGCGCGGCCCGTCGCGGCTACCGATACCGAGAATCCCGCGCTGTAGCAGCACAGGTCGAGCACGCGGGCGCCCTCGCCCACCATCGCCGCGAAGCGCCGGCGATTCTCCCGCTGGTCGCAGAAGAACCCCGTCTTGTGCCCCTCCTCGAGGTCGACCTCGAAGGTCACGCCATGCTCGCGGATCTTTACGCGCCGGGGCGACGGGCCGCCCGGGCCGTCGCCGAGGGCGGAGATCATGGTGCCGCGGATGCCCTCGACCTGCGCGAGTTCGGGATCGACGCGCACGAGATGGTGCCGCGTGCCGGCGAGTTCGTGGAGCAGCGGCAACCAGCGGCCGAGCCGCTGCACGATGCCGAGGCTGAATACTTCGATCGAGAGCACGGGGCCGTAGCGGTCGATCGTCAGCCCGCTCACGCCGTCTCCGTCGGAGTTGACGAGACGATAGGCATCGGTGAGGGCGTCGAGGCCGAGCGTTCCGCGCCGGAGTTCGACGGCCCGGCGCAGTGCCGTCTCGAAATACGATTCATCGACGGCGGCCGCCGCGTGGCAGACCACACGCAGCGGGATTTTTGCGCGGGGGTTGAACAGACCGGTGCCGCAGATCTTTCCCGACTTGTCGTAGACGGTGACGAGGTCGCCGGGCTTTGCGCCGGAGGAGACCTCGCCGAGCATGCGCGGGAAGATCGCCGGCTGGAAGGTGAAGAACTTCAGTTGCGCCCACGGGCGCGGCCAGCGCGAGCGATCGACCGGCGCCGCGGGGGTCTCGCGGGCCGTTTCGGCCGCGATCAGGCTTTCGGGCACCTTGTCGGAGGAGTTTTCGCGCATCGACGAAGTGTGGCGGCCGGTGCGGGCCGCGCGCAATCCGCTTCGCGCCGAGCGCGGCGCTCAGCGGGCGCCGGGCGCCTTGCCCGAATGGTCGTGCGTCCCGAGTGCGGTCTGGTGCTCGCGGTAGCAGTCCGAGCAGATGCCGTGGGTGAACTTGATCTGGCTGTGGGTCGCGAGGTAGTCCTCGACCTTCTGCCAGTAGCCATCGTCGTTGCGGACTTTCTTGCACCAGGCACAGATGGGCAGGAGGCCGGCGAGCGTCTGCACCTCGGTGAGCGCGTTGGAGAGCTCCTCGTTGCGCACCTGCAGGCTTGCGATCAGGATACTCACGAACAGCGCGACCATGAAGAAGCTCACCTCCAGGTCGCCGATGGCCTGCAGCCAAGCATCCGCGTCGGCCAGCTGATACATGCTGAAAACCGACGCGAGCCCCACGCGTCCGCAATGGAAGAAACCGTGCAGGAGAAAGGCGTTGGCCGGCGACTGCAGCGGTTTCCAGTAGGGCCTGGGCGCGCGACGTAGCGACCAGTAGGATGCGAACGACAGCCCGGCCCAGACGACGCCGTTGAGCACCTTGCGCCAGTCCGACTGCGGCGCAGCCGCGAGGAAAACGATGAGCAGCGCGGCGTGTACCACGAACACACCGCCGAGGAGGAGCGGGCTTGACCGAAGATTCGCCGTGCGACGGGCCCCGACGAGCAACACCGCCTGCCCCACCGTCACGAGCGCGGTCGGCACGACGCGGCCGATCCACGCAGGCAACTCGGGCCGCAGCACAAAAAGCACATCGGCGACCAGCATGACCCACGCGGCCACCACCCACGGACGCAACGCCCGCGCTCGTGCGTGAGCCATCCAGTGCTGCGTGATGAGCGCGGCCAGGATCGCGACGATGATGATGTTCGTCAGGTAGATGCTCGTTTCCTGGCTCATCGAGACGACCGTTCATCGCCGATAAGCCCGGCGCAGGGAAGCGATTTCGGCGCCGACGCGCCGGAAGATACTCCATCGCGCGCGCACCACGCGCGACCGGCTCACTTGCTCTGGATCAGCTCGACCTCGTACCCTTCGGGCGCATCGATGAACGCGATCACGCTGCCGCTGCCCGTCGTCGTCGGGCCATCGCTCAGGGCGTAGCCCTTTTTCGCCAGCTCCGCGGCGAAGGCCGCGAGGTCGGGCACCTCGAAGGCGAGGTGCATGAGATCAGGCTGCACCTTCACCGGCTCCGCACCGGGAGGCATCTGGCACAGCTCGATCTCCTCCTCGCTGCCGGGCGTCTTGAGGAAAACGAGCTGCGCGCCGCGCGGAGAGGTGTGCCGCCGCGACACGGTCAGGCCGAGTGCGTCCGTGTAGAAACGGACGGAGCGCTCGACGTCGTTGAGACGCATGCGGGTGTGCAGGAGCTTGGTGACGGTCATGCGGCCGAGAAAACGCAGGCTCCCGCGGATGGCAAACGGCGAACGCGCCCGGTGCCACGCTCCCTGCCCGGCCTGCCCCTGCATCACCCGCGCATCGGCGGGCACGATCTCACCACGCGTGATTTAACGCGGCCGTCACCCTTGAATGCATCAGCCTCTTGCGCCGTTGCCCGATGCGAATAACTGAATCACTTGCCATGAGACGCATTTGGACACCCATCGACAAGACCCCGCCGGCAAACACCGCGGTGGAGCTGCGCTTCGATGACGGCAGCTCCGATCTCGCCATGTGGATCGGCACGCGCTGGCTGCCCGCCCTGGACTCCAGTCGCCACGCCCAATGGCGCGAGCTTCCCGTCCGGCTGCCCCTTTTCGACGAGTATCCGCTGCCCGAATCGTCGACCGACAAGGTCGCGTAAGCAGCGGTCGCCGCGGCATACAAGGAGGCCCGCACCTGCCGTGCGGGCCTTTTTGTCGAAAGCCGCCTCGACCGCGACAGATGGCGGAGCGCTCAGGGCTTGCCGACACCGCGGGCCGTGAAGCCGATCTTTCTCAGCTCGGCCAGATTCAGGATATTGCGGCCGTCGAAGAGGAACGCGGGTTTCATCATCCCGTCGAAGATGCGCTTGTAGTCGAGTTTCTTGAACTCATCCCACTCCGTGAGAATGACCACCGCATGGGCGCCGGCGGCAGCCTCATAGGCGTCTGCCGCGATGGATACGTACGGGTTCGACTTCCCGTCCGCGGTCGTCTCGGCCTGCCCGAGGTCGCCGAAGACCTGCTGGCGCGTGACCTTCGGGTCGTAGATCGCCACGTGCGCCTGCTCCTCGACGAGGTCGCGGCACACATAGATCGCGGCGGACTCGCGCGTGTCATTGGTGTCCTTCTTAAAGGCGAAGCCGAGGACGGCGATCCGCTTCCCGGATACGGTGTTGAAGAGCGAGCTGACGATCGCGCTGGAGAAGCGGCGTTTCTGCCAGTCGTTCATCTTGATCACCTGCTCCCAGTAGTGCGCCACCTCGGGCAGGCCGAAGTGCTCGCAGAGGTAGACGAGGTTGAAGATGTCCTTCTGGAAGCAGGAGCCGCCGAACCCGACCGAGGCCTTGAGGAACTTCGGCCCGATGCGCGAGTCGCGGCCGATGGCGAACGCGACCTCGTCGACGTCGGCCTCGGTCGCCTCGCAGAGCGCGGAGATCGCGTTGATGCTCGAGATGCGCTGCGCGAGGAAGGCGTTGGCCACGAGCTTGGACAGCTCGGAGGACCAGAGATTCGTCGTGATGATGCGCTCGCGCGGCACCCAGCGGGCGTACACGCCGGCGAGCGTCTCGGCCGCGGCGAGGCCGGCAGGCGTGGTCTCGCCGCCGATGAGCACGCGGTCGGGGCTCTCGAGGTCGGCCACGGCCGTGCCCTCCGCGAGGAACTCGGGATTGGACAACACCTGAAACTCCGCGCCCTGGCTGTTGGCCGCGAGGACGGTCTTGAGCGACTCGGCGGTGCGGACCGGGAGCGTGGACTTCTCGACCACGATCTTCTTGCCGCGCGCCACGCGGGCGATGTGGCGGGCGCACAGCTCGATGTATTTCATATCCGCCGCGCGACCGGCGCCGACGCCGTAGGACTTGGTCGGGGTGTTGACCGAGACGAAGATGATGTCGGCCGCGGCGATGGCGGCATCGATGTCGGTCGAGAAGTGCAGGTTCTTTCCGCGCTGCGACCGGACGACGTGGTCCAGCCCGGGTTCATAGACAGGGAGCCGGTCGGAGTTCCACTCGGCGATGCGCTTGGCGTTGACGTCGACCACCCTGACCTGGATGTCCGGGCACTTGTGGGCGATCATCGCCATGGTGGGACCACCGACATAGCCGGCGCCGATGCAGCAGATATTCATAGTTGGAATGGAGCTTAGGGTGACGCGGGATGTGCCCGCGAAGGATGGGCGATTGCACACGCCCGGGCGAGGCAGGCAACGGGTTTTTGCGGGAACACGCCGCTCCCCGGGTTTCCCCTACGTCGGCGCCATGGACGCGGCAGCCCGGCAAAATCGTGCGGCCGCCCCCGCCAACGCATCGCCCGCCAGCACACCAAAGCTCAGCCGCACAAACCGACGCTCGGCCGGAGCGGCGAGACACAGGCTGCCCGGCACATAGAGCACGCGCTCGTGCATGCAGGCGCGCCAGAACGGGCCCTCGCCGTCGGTGTCGATCCCGTCAGGCGCGCGCAGCCAGAGATAAAGGCCGCCTTCCGGACGCGCCCAGTCCCACCCGAGAGCGCGAAGTCCCCCGGCTTCGAGCGCCGCGTCGAGCGCGTGCATTTTGGCCGCGTAGGTCGCACGCAATCCCGCGATGTGCCGCTCGAGAGCACCGGATTCGATCACCGCCTCGAGGATGGCCTGGGGAAAATTCGCAGAACCAAAGTCCTCGTGCCCCTTCAGCCAGCACATGCGGTCAAACCAGCCGCGCTCCGTCGCGTGGGCATAGCCGATCTTCAGGCCGGTGGCGAACGGCTTGGTCAGCGTGCCAAGGTAGAGGCGCGGGAACGCCCGATAGGCGTCCAGGGCGAGCACGCTGCGCGCCGGCCAGGTCCCGGCGAATCCAAGGTCCCGATACGCCGCATCCTCGAGGACCGGGACGATCAGCCCCGCGCGCTCGAGCATGCCGGCCAGCGCGATCTTCTCCGCCTCGGTGCGGGAGATGCCGGAGGGATTGCCGAAGTAGCTCATGAGGTAGAGCGCCTTGACCCGACCGCGTCGGGCCGAGGCCCCGAGCGCGGAGATCATCTGCTCGCAACCCGGCAGGTCGAGCGCACCGTCCGGCCGGGCGGGCAGGCCCATCGGCTCCACTCCGAGCCCACCGAGCATTTCCATGAACACGAAATAGGTCGGTCGCTCGACCAGCACGATGTCGCCCGGGTCGGCCAGCACCGAGATGGCGAGGTGCAGCAGTTGCTGCGAACCGTTGCCGATGATCGTGAGGTCAGGGTCGGCGACCGCTGCGCCCGGTCCGTCGAGCGCCGCCGTGCGCGCCGCAAGTTGCCGGCGCAGGCGCTCGCGCCCGCGATTCGCGCCGTATTGCAGAAACTCCACCGGTCCCTCACCGCCCACCAGCGCCGCCACCGCATCGCCGACGGCCCTGGCCGGAAGCGTCGCCGTGTCGGTGAAACCCGCGGCCAAGCTCAACATACCCGGGTCGGCCAGCGCCGTGTTCATCAGCGCGGCGATTGCAGGGGGCTGCAGTCGGGCGCCGAGAGCGGAATACGAAAGAGCGTGCGAGCGAATGGTCATCGTGCCGGCGGGTGCGACGCGCCGGGCCCGCATGCAGTCGCAGCGCGCCCGCTGGCACGAGCCCAAAGACCGGGCGGCCGGCGCGGCCCGCGCTCAGGAGGCAGGCGGCTTCGGTTCGTGCGGCTCGTCGGCGCGCGACTCGGGCGCAGAGCCTGCGGCGGCCTCGGCGCGCTTGATGCGCTCGAGTTCGAGCGGGTGTTCCTCCGCCATCTCCTCCTCGGAAAGGCGCCCGGTGAGCCACGAGAGGTTCATCGGGTAGACCTCGGGGTTGAAGATCACGAAATAGAAGTGCCAGACCACGATGGCGAGCGTGGCGAGGATCGCCTCGTAGTAGTGCACGACGCGCGCGATGTCGAAACCGAGTTTGCCGACGGCACCCATGGTCATCTCGTCGGCCCAGAGCATCGCGCCGGTCACCGTCATGAGCACTGCGCCCCACATGAGCGCCCAGTACTCGGCCTTCTCCATGTAGCTGAACCGCCCGAAGCGCGGCTTCTCCTTCGAGAGACCAAGATTGTAACGGAGCACGCCCCACATGTCGGCGAGGTCGCCCCAGCGCGGCCAGAGCTCGCGCACGAGTTCGCGTCCGCGCGCCGTGGCGGTGATGTAGATCCCGTGCCACACGCCCGCGCCGATCATCACGATGCCGGCGATGCGGTGCACGAGGCTGCGCAACTCGAAGAACGAGTCGCTCAGGCTGCGCAGGCCGGCCACCCACCAGGCTTCGGGGAACCGCAACATGAAGCCCGTCACCACCAGCACGATGAAACTCAGCGCGAGCAGGCCGTGCTGCAGCCGCTCGTTGACGGTCATGCGCACGTAGAGCCGGTGTGGCACGTGGGGATCGGCCAGGCCGAACACGTGCCCATACACCTTGCGGCGCACCTTCTTGAAGAAATCGAGGGCGTTGTGCAGGAACATGCCGCCGACGATGCAAAAGATCGCCCACACATAGATCGTGGCGATGGTCTGGACGAGCCAGTCGGTCCCCTCGCCCGTCCCACCGGGCCCGCCGATCGCGCCGGGGGCGAGCGAGACGTGCACCTTGCCGAGCGAGAACTGCTCGTTGGCACCCGGGTGGCACTGGCCGCAGGTCTTGACGAGATTGGCCTTGTGCACGGGCGAGGCCGGGTCGGACGAGCGCAGCACGCCGTGCGCGCCGTGACAACTCGCGCAGTTGACTACAGCGATCGAACCACCTCGCACGGCCAGGCCGTGAAAGCTGTCGGCAAAGGTCTCGAAGCGATCGCTGGAGATGCCGTACTTGCGCGAGAGCTTGACCGAGCCGTGGCAGTCCCCGCAGAGCTGCTGCGAGAGGTTGCGCGGCGCCACCGGGGAGTCCGGATCGGAGGCAGCGAGGATGGCGTGCTCGCCGTGGCAGTCCGTGCACACCGGCGACTCGAGTTCACCGCGCTGCAGGGCAGCGGCATGGGAGCCGCCCATGTACTCGCGGGACACGTCCTCATGGCAGCGCTCGCAGGTCTGCGGGATGTGGAGCTTGTTCACGCGCGAGTCGGCGACCATGGCGCGCGCCATATCGTGGCTGCCGTGACAGTCCACGCAGTTGGCCGCGTCGCCCTTGCCGGCGTCGAGCGCCCGGCCGTGCACACTGGCGCCCCACGAGGCGACGAACTTGCCACCAAGCCGGGTCCGGCCGGCCGCCGCGGGCGAGTCGACGTGACAGGACAGACACAAGCGTGATTGCGCCTGCTTCAGCTCGAGCTTGGGCTTTGAGCCATCGACCACGTCGGAGGTGTGGCAACTCAGGCAGGTCGGAAACGGACCATCGGCCGCGCCAGCGTGCGCGGAGCGGACAAAGGACTCGCGCACCTCGGTGTGACATGCACCGCACGATTCACTCTGCCGCGCGGCCGCGAAACGGAATCCCGCATCGGCCACACCGCCAACATCGTGGCCGCCGTGGCACCCCGCGCACGAGACGTCGGGTGCCGCCCCCATCTCCTTGAGCGCTCCGATCCGCGGGTGAAAGCCGTGCGACTTGCCCAAGTCCTCGTGGCAGCCCAGGCAGTTGACCGGCACGATCGGCTCGCGGTGCGGAATCGCCTCGGCGTCGAAATTCTCGTGGCAATCCGCGCACGCCATGCCGGCGTGCTTGGAGGCGGCGATCTGCCCAGGTTCGACCAGTAGCGAAACCGTTTTGCCGTCCCGCTCCGTCGTCAAGGTGGCGTCCTTGTGGCACTCCAGACATGTCGCGTCGTCCGCCGCCCAAAGGAATCCGCCCGCGGAGAACGCGACTGCCGCGGCGACGGCGAAAAGTCGCCGCACGAGAGGCACCCGCGCAACAGGACACGTGGTGCCAGCATGTTGTGAACGACCAGAACGAGCGGACGGACGCATGGGAGTCGATCCACCGCACAAGCGGGCCTTCTGCGGGAGATCGTGTTGAGCTAATCGGCAAAAATCACACGGCTCAATATTAGAATTTTTGAATTGCTGCCGATACTGAATCACATCAGCTATTCTAACAAGAGAGTCGCCAAGTTCGCCCCACACCCCCAGCGGCGCGGATCCGGTGGCCCGATCAGCCCGACTTCGCCGTGTCACTTCTCTCCTTATCCCCCGGTTTTGTCGCCCTGTGTGCCCGCATCCGGGCAGCCACTTTCGCCGCGGCCCTTGCCGCGTTCGTCGTCGGCCAACCCATCGCCGCAACTGCAAGCGAGGAGCTGGGCAACGCCTCCTGCCTCGAGTGCCACACCGCCAGCCCGGAGCCGGTCAAGACCGACACCGGCCAGCTCAAATACGACGGCGTGCGCCCCGAGCCCTTCGCCAAGTCGGTGCACGGGAGCCTCTCGTGCATCGACTGCCATGACGGCATAAAGTCCGCAGACCACGCCACGCCGCTCCCGCCGGCCCAGTGCGCCTCCTGCCACGAAGGTGCGGTCGACCAATACAACCACAGCATCCACGGCGTCTCCCACGCCATGGGCTCGTCGAGCGCCGCGACCTGCGCGAGCTGCCACGGCTCGCACGAGATCATCCCGGTCAAGCACGCCGACTCGCCCGTCTTCAAACTGAACCTGCCGAAAACCTGCTCCCAGTGCCACAGCAACGAGGGCATCACCGAGGAGTACCGGATGAAGTTCCCGCAGGCCGCGAACCATTACATGGAGAGCATTCACGGCCGCGCGCTGCTGCAGATGGGCCTGATCGTCGCCCCGTCCTGCAACGACTGCCACGGGGTGCACGACATCAAACGCTCGGTCGACCGCGGCTCGCACACGCACCACTCCAAGATCGCCGACACCTGCGGTAAGTGCCACGTCGGCGTGGAGGAGGTCTATGCACAGAGCGTGCACGGCCAATTGCTCAAGCAGGGTGACGGCAAGGGCCCGGTCTGCTCGGACTGCCACTCCGCGCACGAGATCGAGAAACCGACCAACGCCCACTTCAAGGCCGGCAGCGACGCGACGTGCGGCAAATGCCATCAGGACCGCCTCGTCCACTACCGCGACACTTACCACGGCAAGGCCATGGCGCTGGGCCGGCCGAACGTCGCTTCCGATGTCGCCGCCTGCTACGACTGCCACGGGCACCACGACGTGTTGCCGGTCTCCGACCTGCGCTCCCGCCTCGCGCCGCAGAACATCGTCAACACGTGCGCGAAGTGCCACCCGGGCGCCAACGAGGGTTTCGCCCAATACCAGCCGCACGCCAACCCGCTCGACGCCGAGCACTACCCGGCGCTGAACAAGGTGTTCCTCTTCATGACCAGCCTGCTCATCGGCGTGTTCGCCTTCTTCGGCGTGCACACGCTCTTCTGGCTGTTCCGCTCGATCTACCTCTACCTGCACGACTCGAAGAAGTTCCGCGAGGCCAAGGTGGCGGCGCACGACGACGACGAGAACTACACGCGCTTCACACCGTTTGACCGGATGCTGCACCTCATGGTGGTGACGAGCTTCCTGCTGCTGGTGATCACCGGCATGCCGCTGAAGTTCTACTACACGGACTGGGCCAAGGTGATGTTCGATATCCTGGGCGGCGCGGAGGTCGCGCGCTCGCTCCACCACTTCGGCGCGGTCATCACGTTCGCCTACTTCATCCTGCACCTCTCCGACCTCGCGCTCAGCCTCTGGCGCAATCGCCGCGCGATCCGCGATCCGCAGACCGGCAAGGTGTCGCTCAAGCGCATCGTCGGCGCGATGTTCGGCCCCGAGTCGATGCTGCCCTCGATGCAGGACTGGCACGACTTCGTCGCCCACCAGAAGTGGTTCTTCGGCAAGGGGCCGCGTCCGCAGTTCGACCGCTGGACCTACTGGGAGAAGTTTGACTACCTCGCCGTGTTCTGGGGCATCTTCGCCATCGGCGTCTCGGGCCTGATCATGTGGTTCCCGATCTTCTTCTCCCAGTTCATGCCGGGCTGGATGATCAACATCGCGCTCGTCGTGCACTCGGACGAGGCGCTGCTCGCCGCGGGCTTCATCTTCACCTTCCACTTCTTCAACACCCACTTCCGCATCGAGAAGTTCCCGATGGATACGGTCATCTTCTCCGGGAAGATGTCGAAGACCGAGCTGCTCCACGAACGCAAGCGCTGGTATGACCGTCTCGTGGCCGAGGGCCGCCTCGAATCCCATCGGGTGAAGGGCGACGACTGGGAGGGCCGCAAGAACATCGCCAAGGCCATGGGCTTCATGTTCTTCGGCCTGGGTCTGGTGCTCCTCGTGCTCATCGTCTACGCGATGACCTCGCGCCTCGGGCACTGAGCCGCACCACGCCACGCGCGGCAGCACCACGGGCCGGACGATCACCTCGTCCGGCCCGTTTGCTTTCGCGGTCGCGCCCACGCGCGGCACCACCGCGCCGCACCGAGCCCTGGCTAGACCAGCTCGGTCTTGCCCGGCACCGGCATGGGTGCGATCGGCTTGGGGCCCCAGGCCCAGGTTTGCGGGGTGTGGTTGAGCTGAGACTTCGCGAGCAACCAGTCGAACTTCAGCGCGCGGCCCGTGTAGGCGGACTCACGCGCGAGCATGGCGGCCGCCGTGCTCTCCGTAACGGCGCGGATCTCATTCAACGGCCGGCCGGCGCGGATACTCGCGACGAGATCGGCGTGCTCCTGGACATAGGGATTGGGAGCGATGTCCGGCGCGGTCCACGGCTTCTCGCCCGTGATCTCGGCGCGACGCGTCCCGAAGTTGAGCACACCCTTGGTCCCGATGATCCGCTCGGCGACCCGGTCGTAGGTACCCGGTTCCTGCCGGCAGTAGCTCGAGACGATCAGCCCTCCGAAATCGAACTCGGCGGCAAAGTGCGAGAAGCGGTTGCCATAGGCGGGCACCGGGAGATCGACGCCGCGCCCGCCGAGCGCCACGCACTGCGTGGGAGTCTTGCCGAGCGCCCAGAGGATCACGTCAATGTTGTGCATGTGCTGCTCGACGATGTGGTCGCCGCTCGTCCAGATGAACGTGAGCCAGTTGCGCAGCTGGTATTCCATCTCGTCGACCGGCAGTTCCGTGCGCTTGAGGTTGGCGCCGACGTAGTGGCCGGAGAGCCAGAAACACTGCGCCCCGACGATCTCGCCGATCTGGCCGTCGCGCACGCGGCTGAGGCCCTCCAGATAGCGAGCCTCGTGCCGGCGCTGCGTGCCTGCGACCACGCTGAGTTTCTTCGCATCAGCCACGGCCGCGAGTTCGAGCATCTTGCGCACGCCGACCGGGTCGACGCACACGGGCTTTTCCATGAACACGTGCTTGCCCGCCGCGAGCGCCGCCTCCAGGTGCAGGGGGCGAAACACCGGCGGCGCCGCCATCAACACCACGTCGACTGTATCCAGCGCGCACAGTCGCGTGTAGGCGTCGAAGCCGGAAAACCGACGGTCCGCCGGCACGGCGGCGCGGGTCTTGACCATCTCGCCGGCGACGGACTCGGCCACGGCGCCCAGCTGCCGCCCGGAAAGCGATTTCGCCAGGCGCACCTCGAGGTCCTTGAACTGGTCGGCGAAGACATCGGCGACAGCCACGAGTTCGGTGTGTGCATCCGCGAGGAGCGCGTCGGCCACCGCGCCCACCCCGCGACCGCCGCACCCGATCAGGCCAAGGCGGAGCTTGTCCGGCTGGTTGAGCGACGCATAGGCGCGGCGCGGCAGGACGGCCGCGGCGGCGGCCGCCACGGTGGTGGTGGCGAGAAACTGACGACGATTGAGTGGATCCATGGAGGTAACTGGGGTAAGAGGAGGAAGAGACGTCCGCGGGCGGGCTCGCGCTACATCAAGGTGCGCCGCCATCGACGGCCCGATAGGCCGCGATCAAGGCCTGCTCGCCCTCGAGTCCGCGCGTGCGCAAGCCATGCTCCATGCCGATCACGCCCGCGTAGCCGCGGTCGCGCAGCCACTGGAAGAGGTGCTTGAAGTTGATCTCGCCGGTCGTCGGTTCCTTGCGCCCTGGCACGTCGCCGACCTGGATGTAGGCGATCTCGTCCCAGGCGTCGGTCATGTTGGCGACGAGATTTCCCTCGGTGATCTGCTGGTGATAGATGTCGAAGAGGATCTTGACCGACGGGCTGCCGACCATGCGGCAGATCTGGTGCGCCTGGGCCGCGCGCTGCAGGAAACATCCGGGATGGTCCATGTAGTTGAGCGGCTCGAGCACGAGGACGACGCCCGCCTTCTCGCAGATGGCGGCGCAATGGCGGAGATTCTCGACCACGTTCGCGGTCTGCTGCTCGGGCAGCAGCGACGGATCGACCGCGCCGGGCACGACCGTGCACCAGCGGGCGCCGACGCGCGCCGCGAGCTCGACCGTCGCCTCCATCTCGCGCGCGAGCATCTCGCGGACCGCCTGTGGGTCGCGCTTGCGGTCGTCGATGCTGAGGCGGTTGCCGGCGAAGACCGGGTGCTTGAATTCTGCATACGCGACGAACACGCCCAGGGTCATGCCGGACGCGCGCAGCAGCTCCGCCATGGCATCCTGTTCGCCGCGCTCGCGCCGCCGCATCCCGTTGTCCTCCCAGGCGGTGAAGCCCGCGTCGCGGGCGAAGCGGATCTGGTCGAGGACGTTCTTGCCCGCGTGCGCCTCGAATTGCCCGGCATGCGGGGCGTATTTGTGGCGAAACCGCGGCGCGGACGGGGACCCCGGTTCTGCGGCGGAGACACGAGGGAGGAGCGCCGCGGAGGCAAACGAGGCGCCGGCCATCGCGGCGGCATCGCGCAGGAAGTTTCGACGATTCATGGGGAATGGGGTGGCACGCGCGACGCGACACATCGCCCGCGCGACGCTCCCAAGCTGCCGATCTCATCGGTCAGGCTCAATCTCCCAACGCAGCCGGCCGCGGATTTCTCACGGATCGCTGGACGCGCAGCGCCGCCGCAGACGCGCGTGCAGCCGCCTCAGCGCGCCGGACCCCAGCGGCGGGTGAACGGATAGTAGATGAAGAGCGGCCGGCCCACGACGTCGTCCGCAGGCACGAAACCCCAGCGGCGGCTGTCGGCGCTGTTGGGCGAGTTATCACCCATGGCGAAGAAGGAATCCGCGGGTACCGTGAGCGTCGTGCCGGGCGCGAGCCGCGTCTCGCCGAACGTGTATCCGGGATAGCGGTCGACCTGCCGGGCGTTCTTCTCGAACGCGATCGAGCCGGTGATGGGGGCGCCGTTGCGCCAGAGTTCGGGCGCCCTGACCTCGAGTTCGTCGCCCGGGGCACCGACAAGGCGCTTGATGTAGTAACTGTTGGCATTGGCCCCGGTGATTTCTGGGATGTTGTCGGTGCGGAAGACGAAGGCGTCGCCGACCCGCGGCGGCACGAAATGGTAACTCACGCGATCGACGAAGAGCTGGTCGCCGGTGAGGATGTCGAACGAGACGATCCGCTCGCCCTTCTTCACCTGCCGGCCGGTGGGCACGAGCCGCATGGTCTCGGCCCGATATTTCGTCGTCACAAACGAGTTCACGCCACGCGAGGCGGCGCGCACGAGTGAATAGGCGGCATCGAGTCCGCCCATCGGCCGCTGCAATGCGAGCTGGTAGACGCGGCCGAACTCAAACTCCTCCGGCACGGCGACCGAGGCGGCCTGACCGCCGACGACAAACACGTATTCGGCGAGGCGGGCGGGCAGCACACCCCAGCGGCGGCCGGCCACGACCCGCACGGCCTGCGGTATGCCCTTGTCGAGCGGCAGGGCGACGAACAACTCGCCGTCCGCCGGCGCATCGACCCGGTAGGTCTTCGCCCCGAACGCGGCCAACCGGAGCGTCTCCGCGACGCGACCCGGCTCCTCCTCGACCGTCGCAAACGACTCGGCCGTCATGCCGTAGTAGGTCGGCCACATCGAATTCGTCGGAATCTTGAACGGCTGCACGAGAAACGCGCGGATGCCGAGGAAGAGGATCAGCGCGACGAGGGCAAACTCGACATTGTCGGCCATCCCCGACTTCGGATAATGCGATCCGCCGGAGCGGCGCAGGCAGCCCTCGAGGCGCTCAATCGCGGCGCGGAGTTTCGCGACATCGGCCCGGCCCACGAGATGGTTCTTCAGATCATTCTCGGCCTGCAGGATGGCGTGCAGTTCCTGGGCAGAGACCTGGTCGCGGCGGTAGTGGATCACCTTGTTGGCAAGATGGAGCCAGTTCTTGGCGTCGTGCCGGGCCTTGCTCTGCTCCGATATGAAAATGCCGAACATGAGAGTGGGGAGTGCGGATTTCGGAGGGCGGATCGCGGATTGTCGACCCGTAACTTCCCGACAGGTTTGCGGTTGCCGGCCCCGTTGGCCCGGTGACCGCAGCAGCGCCGCGCCAGCCACCGCCGCAGGCCTGGTGACCCACCGGGCGCCGTGCACGGGACGCCGGTCGGGGTCACCCGGCATCACCTGTGGGGGCTACCGCGCGGGGTTACCCGTTCTTCAGTACCTTGATGAAGGCATCGGGCGGGATCGAGACCCGGCCGATTTGCTTCATCTTCTTCTTACCTTCCTTCTGCTTCTCGAGGAGCTTGCGCTTGCGCGTGATGTCGCCGCCGTAGCACTTCGCGGTGACATCCTTGCGCATGGCCGAGACCGTCTCGCGCGCGATGATCTTGCCGCCGATGGCAGCCTGGATCGGCACGGAAAACATGTGGGCGGGGATGATCTCCTTGAGCTTGGCGCAGAGCTCGCGGCCGCGCATCGCGGCCTTGTCGCGGTGCACGATGGTCGAGAACGCGTCGACCGGGTCGGCGTGCACGAGGATGTCCATGCGCACGAGGTCGGAGGCGACATAGTCGCCGAGTTCGTAGTCCATCGAGCCGTAACCGCGCGTGATCGACTTCAGCTTGTCGTTGAAGTCGACGAGGATCTCGTTGAGCGGAAGCAGGCAGGTGAGCATCACGCGGTTGCCGTCGAGCGTGTCGGTGTGCTCGACCACGCCGCGCTTCTCCATGATGAGGGCCAGCATGTCGCCCAGCGATGTGTTCGGGATGTGGATGCGCGCCTTGATCGTGGGCTCGAGGATCTCGGTGAACGTGCCGGGCTCGGGCAGGTTGACGGGATTGTCGACGTCGATCGTCTCGCCGTTCTGCAGCACCACGCGGTAGACGACGGACGGATGCGTGTTGATGATCTCGACGTCGTACTCGCGGCGCACACGCTCCTGCACGATCTCCATGTGGAGCAGGCCGAGGAAACCGCAGCGGAAGCCGAAACCGAGCGCCACCGAGCTCTCGGCCGTGTAGACGAGGGCCGCGTCGTTGAGGCGAAGTTTTGAGAGCGCGGTCTTGAGCTTCTCATAGTCGCCGGTGTCGACCGGATACAGGCCGCTGAAGACCATCGGGCGCACGGCCTTGAAGCCCGGCACCATCTCGGCGGCGGGGCGCAGCGCGGACGTGATCGTGTCGCCGATTTTGATGTCGGTGACGTCCTTGATCTTCGTCACGATGTAGCCGGTCTGGCCGGCCTCGAGCATCGGCGTCTCGTCCATCTTGGGGCGGAACACGCCGACCTCCATGATCTCGGTCTTGCGACCGTCGCTCATGAACTGGATCGGGTCGCCCTTCTTCAGGCTGCCGGAAAACACGCGCACGAACGCGATCACGCCGCGGTAGCTGTCGTAGACGGAGTCGAAGACGAGGACGCGCGTGGCGGGGTAGTCGGACCAGCGCGGCGGCGGGATGCGGTGCACCACGGCCTCGAGGATGTCCTCGATCCCGATGCCCGACTTGCCGCTGGCGAGGATCGCCTCCTCCGAGTGGATCTGGAGGATGTCCTCGAGCTGCTTGGTCACGAGCTCGAGGTTGGCCGTGGGCAGGTCGATCTTGTTGATGACCGGAATGATCGTGAGGTTCTGCTGGTGGGCGAGCGTGGCGTTGGCCACGGTCTGCGCCTCCACGCCCTGGGAGGCGTCGATGAGCAGGCACACGCCCTCGCAGGCGGCGAGCGAACGCGAGACCTCGTAGGAGAAGTCCACGTGGCCCGGCGTATCCATCAAGTTGAGGCGGTAGGTCTTTCCGTCCTTCGCCGTGTAGAACATCGTCACCGGGTGCGACTTGATCGTGATGCCGCGCTCGCGCTCGAGGTCCATCGAGTCGAGATGCTGCTCCTGGAGCACGCGGTTCGCGACCGTCGAGGTCACCTGCAGCAGACGATCGGAGAGCGTCGTCTTGCCGTGGTCGACGTGGGCGATGATGCAGAAATTGCGGGTGAGCTCGATGGACATCAGGCGGACGACGACTGGAGGTCGGAAAACTCGGCGTAGCTCTTCACGGGCCAGGCCTTCTCGGTACGACGGGCAAGGCCGGCAAGGACGCCGCCCATGCCGAGCTCGAGGAACTGCGTGGCGCCGAGCGCGGCGGCCTCGCGCATGCAGGCCTCCCAGAGCACGGGCGACACGACCTGCTTCACCAGCGCCGCGCGGATCGCGGCAGGATCGGCGACGGCCTTGCCCGTGGTGTTGGTCAGCACGGTGAAGCGTGGCTGCTTGAACTCGATGCCCGCGAGAAACGCCGCGAAGGCCGCGCGCGCCGGCTCCATCAGGCGGGAGTGGTAGGCGCCGGCGACGTTGAGCGGGATGACCTTCTTCATGCCGCGGGCCTTGGCGGCATCAACAGCGGCGCCGACCTTGGCCTTTTCGCCGGAGACGACGATCTGGCCGGGACAGTTGAGGTTGGCCATCTCGATGTCGAACTCCTGGCAGAGCTCGGCGACCTTCGCCGGCTCCTCACCGATGATCGAGGCCATCGTCCCGGTCGTCTGCTCGCAGGCGAGTTGCATGAGGCGGGCGCGTTCGGCCACGACCTTCAGGCCGGTGGCAAAATCAAACACGCCGGCGGCCGTGAGCGCCGTCACTTCGCCGAGGCTCAGGCCCAGTCCATAACGCACGTCGGCGGTTTTTCCGGACTGCTCGAGCAGGCGGAAGAGCGCATAGCCGTGGACGAAGAGCGCGACCTGGCACACCCGAGTTTGCGTGAGGTCGGCCTCGGGCCCCTCGAACGACACTTTCGTGAGCGACCAGCCGAGGACCTTGTCGGCGGTGTCGTAGAGCTCGCGGGCGGCCGGAGCATTCTCGTAAAGACTGCGGCCCATGCCCACTTTCTGGGCACCCTGACCGGAAAACATGACGGCGGAACTCATGGTACGAATCTCGGACCATGCGGCCCGGTTTCGGGCGGGTCGAGCAGGAAAATTCGGCGGAGGAACGGACCGCGTTCGCGCTTTCGGCCGCACCGAAACGCTGGCGCGGGCCGCCGCGGTCCGGCGGGTCCGCAGATGGGCAGGTCGAGCAGGAAGATCGCGGGCGGAAATGGGCCGGTAATTCCGACCGGGAAGTCTCCGGTGACCTCCCGGTCCAACCGGTCACCTGTGTCCGCCGACCCGGCGAATCGACCTCACCGGGTCTCGCCGCGCCGGCGACTATCCGAGGATTCGTCGGCCTTCGCTCAGGAAGATGCCCTTGAGGTTCATCTCGAGGGCCTGCGGGTTCGGCGAGACCTTGAGGGCATCGCCCTTCGAGATCCGACCGGCTTTGACCAGGCGGTAGAGGTCCTTGTTGAAGGGCAACGACCCCGACTCCATGCCGGACTCGAGACAGGCGGGCAGTTTCTCGAACTGGCCTTCGTTGATGAGGTTCTTCACGACCGGGTCGGCCACGAGGATCTCGAGCGCTGGGATGCGGCCGCCGCCCTCGAGCGCAGGGATGAGTCGCTGCACGATCACGCCGCGCAGCGCGATGGCGAGCTGGCGGCGCGCCTGCAGTTGCTGCTCGGGCGGGAAAAACTCAAAGAGGCGCAACACCGCCTGATGCGAGGTCGAGGCGTGGAGCGTCGAGACGACGAGGTGACCGGTCTCAGCCGCGGTGATCGCGGTCTCGAAGGTCGTGCGATCGCGCATCTCACCGATGTAGATGATGTCCGGGTTCTGGCGCAGGACCGCCTTGAGCCCGAGTTCGAAGGTCGGCACGTCGATGCCGATCTCGCGCTGATTGAAGACGGACTTGTTGTCCGAGAAATTGTACTCGATCGGATCCTCCATCGTCACGATGTGCCGATCGAGGTTGTGGTTGATCCAGTTCAGCATCGCGGCGATGGTCGAGCTCTTGCCCGAACCGGTGGGGCCGCAAAGGAGCAGGATGCCGTCCTTGGCCTGCGAGAGTTTGATCAACGTCTCGGGCTGGAGGTTGAGTTCCTCGAAGGTCGGGATGTGGCTCTTCACGTAGCGGAAGACCACGCTGATCGTGCCGCGCTGCTTGAAGCCGTTGACGCGGAAGCGGCCGAGTTCCTCGATCTCGTAGGCGAAGTCGATCTGGCCCTCGACCTCCATCTGCTCACGCAGGAACTCCGGCACGTGCTGCTCCACGAAACCGGCCAGGACGTCGAAGGTGAGAGGCTCCATGTCCACGGGCTTGAGGCGACCGGCGAGGCGGAGGAGTGCCGGCTTGCCCGTTTTGCAGACGATATCGCTAGCCTGATTCTCCACGGCGAGGCGGAGCAGGTCGTTGATGATCTGGTCGCTCATTCATGGGGTGAATCGACCGGACTGCGCAGCGCCTTGAACGCGAGTGAGCCCGGGGAGGTTTCCTTACCGAGTTTTGGATTGTCATTTCCGGTCGAGATCTTGCTTTCGTCGCCGATTCCGTCGTTGGAACACGGCGCACGCTCCAGCCCACCTGACAAATGTCTGTAAAACCGTTCACAGGGGTCATCACGGCCCTCGTCACGCCCTTCCGCAACGGCCACGTGGCCTTCGACGACCTGAGGGCCCTGGTGGAAAAACAGATCGCAGGCGGCGTGCACGCCCTCGTGCCGGTCGGCACAACAGGTGAGTCCCCCACCCTCGACCACGGCGAGCACCTCGAGGTGATCCGCGCCGTCGTCGAGGCGGCCCGCGGACGCGTACCGGTCATCGCCGGCACCGGTTCGAACTGCACGAGCGAGGCCGTCAGCCTGACCAAGCGCGCCCACGAGGCCGGCGCGGACGGCTTCCTTCAGGTCGCGCCCTACTACAACAAGCCCAGCCAGGAGGGCCTCTTCCGGCATTTCTCCGCGGTAGCCGAGGTCACGGACAAGCCCATCGTGCTCTACTCCATCCCCGGCCGCTGCGTGATCGACATCGCCGTGCCCACGGTCGAGCGCCTGCGCAAGGCCTTCGTGCACGTGAACCACATCAAGGAGGCGGGCGGCAGCTGCGATCGCGTCGATCAACTGCGCCAGGCGCTCGGGGCCGACATGACCATCCTGAGCGGCGACGACTCGCTCACCGTGCCCTTCATCTCCATCGGCGCCAAGGGCGTGATCAGCGTGGCCTCAAATCTCATCCCGGCCGACATGGTCGCCATGGTCGGCGCCGCGCTCGCCGGCGACTTCGCGGCGGCGCTGAAGGTCCATCACCGACTGTATCCACTTTTCAAGGCCCTGTTCATCGAGCCCAACCCCGTGCCCGTGAAGGCCGCGATGGTGCACACGCGCCTGATCTCCTCGGCTGAGGTGCGCGCGCCGCTTTGCGAGCTCGCCCCGGCCAGCCGGCAGGCGCTGCTCGCCGCGATGGCCGCGGCCGGCATCGCCTGAGTCCCGACCCGCGAGTCCGCCCCACTTCCCTCCATGGCACTCAAGATCCTCGTCAACGGCGCCCGCGGGCGCATGGGCCACGCCGTGATTTCCGCCGCACGTGAAGCCGGCGACGTGGTCGCCGCCGAAATCGATGCGGGCGACGACATCCGCAGCGCGATCACCGGCTGCGATGTGGTCATCGACTTCAGCGCTCACGGCGCGACGCGCGGCGTGATCGAGGCCGCCGTCGCCGCCGGCAAGCCACTGATCATCGGCACGACCGGGCACGCCGTGGCCGAGCGCGACGCCTTGCGCGTCCTCGCCGCCAAGGTGCCGACCGTGTGGGCGAGCAACTTTTCCGTCGGCGTGAACGTGCTCTTCCATCTCGTCGGCCGCGCGGCCAAGGCGCTGCCCGCGGAGTTTGAGATCGAGATCGTGGAGATGCACCACCGCTTCAAGAAGGACGCCCCCAGCGGCACGGCCGCGAGCCTGGCCGAGGTCGCGCGCGAGGCGCGTTCGCTGCCTCCCGAGGCCGTCGTCCACGGCCGCGAAGGCATCACCGGCGAGCGTCCGCGCGCCCAGATCGGCATGCACGCCCTGCGCGGCGGCGACGTCGTGGGCGATCACACCGTGATCTTCGCCGCGCTCGGCGAACGACTCGAACTCGCACACAAGGCCGGCGACCGCGCCATCCTCGCGCGCGGCGCGGTCCACGCGGCGCACTGGGTCGTGACGCAGAAGCCCGGTCTCTACGACATGCAGGACGTGCTCGGGCTGCGGTGAGCAATGAGATTCATGATCTAGGATTGATGATTTTCCGATCCACCGGTGCCGTCGTGCATCCGCCCCGGGCGACGCGGCAATCATCAATCCTAAATCCCAAATCCTAGATTTCTCCCCATGCTCGTCAGCATCCAGGGCACCCTTGTCTCGGCCACCCCGCTCCTCGCCATCATCGAGACCCACGGTCTCGGCTACGAGGTGCACGTGCCGGTCACGACGGCGGAGAAACTGCCGCGGCTCGGCAGCCCGGTGAAGCTCCACACGGTCGCGATCTACCGCGAGGATGCGCAGTCGCTCTACGGTTTCGCGACGCTCGAGGAGCGCGACCTGTTCAAGCTGCTCATCGAGCATGTCTCGGGCGTGGGCCCGAAGGTCGCGCTCACCATCATGAGCCGCCTCGCGCTGCCGGTGCTGCGCAGCGCGATCGTCAGCGGCGATGTCGGGCTGCTCTCCAAGTGCCCGGGCATCGGCAAGAAAACGGCCGAGCGCCTCGTCGTGGAACTCAAGGACAAGATCGGGCTCGTCGGTGGGCCCGCCGCGATCGACGGCGGCGCGGCGCCGACGCCGGTCGCGTCGGCCGCCTCAGCCACGCCCGGAGCGGCCGGGCTCGACACGCGCATGCACGATGCCGTGCTCGCGTTGACTGCACTGGGCTACAAAGTCCCGGACGCGGAAAAGGCCGTGCGGCGCGCCGCGGGTGCGGGCGGCAACGCCGCGGCGACAACCGAGGAACTGGTCAAGCGCGCGCTCGCGGGCTGATCACGGCGGCCGGCCCCGACCGGGTCACGGCTGCTGCCGGAGGTTGACCGGGACGAACTGGCCTTTCCCATCGGGCTTCGGCTGCTCGCGCCGCAGGATCGACTGCAGCTTGCGCAGCCGCTCCGCCTCGGCCGACGGCGTATCCATCGTTTGGGTGAACGAAGCCAGCGCGGGCGGGAAACTGAGCACCAGGTCGGGATCGCCGAAGGCGTTTTGCCGGGGACTCGAAGTGAGCGAGAACGGGTCGCCCGGCGGCAGCGTGTTGCCGATCAGGTAGGGATCGACACGCATCGCCGAGGTAAACGGCGCAGTGTAGGTGGATGGCGTCGACGCGGCGACCGCGGTCGCCGCACGTTCGATCGTCGGCACGCTCAGGCCAGTCGCCTCCACGACCTGCACCGGCTCCGGAGCCCCGCCGCCGATCCGCGGCAGCGACCAGAACGAGAGCGCGAGCGCCAGGCAGGCGGCGACGGCGCCACCCGCCCAGAAGAGCGCGCGGCGAAAGGGATACCCGGACGCACGGCCCGGTCGCGCCCCCGCGGCGGTACGCACGCCGGCGGCACGGTTGCGGCCGGTGGGATCGGCCTGGGTGGTGGTGCCCGCATCGTCCCGCCGGAACTGCGCGTAGAGTGCGCGGGTGGCGGCCTGGATGCGGCGATAGTCGTCGTAAACGCGTCGGCGGGCGGGGTCGTTCTCGATCTCGAGTTCCACCTCGCGGGCTTCGGGTGGCGTGGCCTCTCCGTCGATGTACAGGTTGAGCAGCTGGATGAATTTCTTCTCGTTCATAGGGTCTCCCCTCCGAGTTTCTCGCGCAGGCTTTCGCGCGCGCGGGCGATGCGGCTTTTCACCGTGCCCACGCTGATCTTCAGGATTTCCGCGATCTCCTCATAGGACAGGTTCTGCACATTGCGCAGGATGAGGATTTCGCGGTGTTTCTCGCTGAGTTGCTCCATGCCTGCCGAGACGCGATCGACAAATTCCTGGGTAACGGTCGCGTCCTCGGGACTGACGACCTCGGCCGGGAAAACGTCGGCCAGGGTCGTATCTGAATCCGTGCCCAGGGGCGCCTCGAACGAGACCGAGCGGTCGCGTTTGCGGCGCCACCAATACCAATACCGGTTGCGCGCGAGGTTCGTCGCGATCTGGTAAAGCCAGGTCGAGAACGACGACTCGCCGCGGAAGTTGCCCAGGGCGCGGTGGGCCCGGATGAAGGCGTCCTGCGTGACTTCCTCCGCATCCTGTTGGTTGCGGAGCAACTGGTTCACCATCCCGTAGATGCGATCCCAGTAACGCGTGACCATCTCATCGAACGCCCCCTGGTCGCCCGCCTTGAAGCGGTCGACAAGGATGCGGTCGATGGCAACTTCCTGCGCTTTGGAGGACATGGATTCCGCCTCCTTTGGACGCGAGTCAGTGTCTAGAGTTCCCAAGGATCGCTGCACGTGAAGGGTTTGTGAGGAAATACCGGTGGCCGTGGCCATAACAATGCCGCAGCGCCGGGAAAGTCAAAGGGGCGACCCGCCCGGACACCGCGTGCGCAGTGGGACCGCGGCCCGCGACTTTTGTTCGACGTCGTTCCACCCCAAATCGTTACCGGAACGGGCCGTCACCCGGCGTCCGGCGATGGAAAGCCGTGGCTGAACCGTCTCCGTCGAGCAACGGCACCCCCGCCCGCTTCAGCGGCCGAGCACCCGGCGAATGAATTCCGCCAGCGCGTCGACCGTGAATGGTTTTTGAATATGCGGCAGGTCGCGGTCCTGATCGGCCAGCTTCTGCGCCAGCACCTCGGGATCATATCCAGTCATGAGGGCGATGCGGATTCCCGGCGCCTCCTCGCGCAGGCGGCGGGCGAGCGCGCGGCCGGATATCTTGCCCGGCATGACGATGTCGGTGAGCACAAGGTCAACCTGCTCGCGATGCTCATGCCAGGCCTCGATCGCCTCCTCGCCGTCCGAGGCCTCGATGACGCGGTAGCCCAGCCGCTCGAGGCTGCGCGTGGCGACGCGGCGCACGCTCGTCTCATCCTCCACGAGCAGGACCGTGCCCTGGCTGGCGCGTGCGACCGGCCGGGCCAGACCCGAACGCGGGAGCCGCGCCCCCGCACTGGTGCGGCAGGGCACGAAAATGCGAAACAGAGCGCCCTGCCCGGGTTCGCTCTCCACGTCGATCCACCCCCCGTGCTGCTGCACGATACTGAGCGAGGTCGCGAGCCCGAGGCCGGTGCCCTGCCCCACTTCCTTGGTCGTGAAGAATGGCTCGAAGATACGCGCCTGCACCTCCGCGGGCATGCCCGTGCCGGTGTCGCCGAGGCCGAGCACGACATACTCGCCGGGCGCACCCCGCCCCGACAGGGCGACGGCCGCTGCGGTGACCTCCTGGCGCGCGGTCGTGATCGTGAGGCGGCCGCCCGCGGGCATGGCATCGCGGGCGTTGACCGCGATATTGACGATGACCTGACCAAGCATGCCGGGATCACCGACGACCGGCGCCCGATCCGGGCACAGCTGCAATTCGAGGGCGATGTTCTCGCCGATCAGCCGCCCGAGCAGGCCGGCCACGTCGGTGACCACGGCGTTGAGATCCACGGCCTCGAACTGCATCTCCTGGCGGCGGCTGAAGACGAGGAGCTGGCGCGTGAGGTTGCGCGCGCGCAGCGAGGCCTCGCGAATGTCCAGCAGGGCCTCGCGCACGCCCCCCGGGACCGCGCGATCCTCGAGTGCCAGCTCAGCCTGGCCGAGGACGACGGAGAGGATGTTGTTGAAATCGTGCGCCACCCCGCCGGCGAGTTGGCCGAACGCCTCCATCTTCTGCGCCTGCCGCAGCTGCGCCTCGAGCTGCCGGCGCGCGGTGATATCCTCGCAGACGATGAAGATGACCATGCCGCCGCCGGTCCGCGCGACGGCGCGCGCGAGTTCCTTCACCCACAGGCCGGAGCCGTCGCGGCGCACCTTGCGCAGTTCCCACGAGAACATCCGCCCGGGCTCGGCCACGCAGATGCCGACCTGCCGGAGCGCGGCGTCGCGATCGTCGGGATGGAAGAGGTTGACCACCGGGCTGCCCAGGAGCTCGTCGACGGTGTAGCCGAGCTGCTCGGCTCCAAAGCGATTTGCGGACAGGATGCGGCCCTCCGTATCCACGGTGAAATACATCGCCGGGTTGTTCTCGTAGAGCTCGCGATAGCGCTCCTCGCTCGCGCGTAGGGTGGCCTGGGCGCGCTCGCGCTCCGCCGCCTCGTCGCGCAGACGCTGGTTGGCCGCGCCCAGCTCCCGCGTCCGCGCCTCGACCCGCGCCTCGAGTTCGCCCTGGAGCCGGCGCAGCGCGATGTGCGCGCGCACGCGCGCGAGCAGTTCGTCGAGCTGCACCGGCTTGGAGAGGAAATCGACGCCCCCGGCCGCAAAACCCGAGACGATCGTCTCGGACTGGCTCAGCGAGGTGAGGAAGATCACCGGGACCACGGCCGTGACCGGATCCTCCTTGAGACGGCGGCACACGGTGATGCCGTCGAGGCCCGGCATCATGATATCGAGAAGGATCAAGTCCGGGCCCACGAGTCGCGCCCGCTCGATCGCCTCGCCGCCCTCCTCGGCGACCATGACGCGATAGCCTGAGACCTCGAGGTGCTCGGCCACAAAACGCAGCGACGCCGGCGTGTCATCGACGAGCAGGATCGTGCCTTGCGTGGGGTCAGCGGATGGCGGCGTCTCGCTCATGACTTGTCACCAAGGCGTCCGAATTGCCGGATCGTGGCAAGGATTGCCCGCGATTTGTAGTCTGAAGCGAGCGCTTTCAGATGCTCGGCGAGCGGCCGGTGTGCCGGCCCCAACGCGGCCAGGCGTTCGGCGCGCTCGCGCACGCCACGCATGTCGCCGCGCAGCGCCAGCGCCCAGAGGGCCTCGATTTCTGCGGCCGGAGGAGCCGCGAATGGAGCCGCCGGCGGCGACGCGGCATCGCCATCGGGCACGCCCGGCACAGTCCCGCGTATCCAGGTGAGCCCGAGCGCCTCGGCGATCGCCGCGAGCAGGGCCGGCATCTCAACCGGACGCCGCAGCACGCGCGCTCCCTCGGACGATGCACGGACCTCGGCAACGTCCGCGATCAGGATCCTCGGCACCGCACCCTTCGCACCATCGGCTCCCCTGATCGAGACTGTGTCGGTCGGTCCCGTTTCAACCGCCTCGATCACCAGGTCGGGTAACGCGTCGTCGCGGCCCGGCGGGACTTCCGCCTGAACGCCGGTCTCGATCACGCGAAAGTCCAGCGCCTGCAGCATGTCCGCAAGCGCCGCGCGCCGCGGCCCCAGCGAATCGATCACCCGCACCTTGCGCCGGACGCCAACATAACCGACGACCGGTCCTGCGGATTCGTCGGGGGAACGAGACGGGCCGCTCACCTCGACCTCGATGCCGAAGGAAAACCGCGAGCCCCGGCCGGGCACGCTCATCACGTCGATGCGCCCGCCCATGAGCTCGACCAGTTGCCGGGTGATCGCGAGGCCGAGCCCGGCACCTCCGGTGCGGTGGCGCCCGTCGCCCACCTGCTCGAATGGACGGAACAACCGGGCGACCTGGTCGGCCGACATGCCGACGCCGGTGTCCTCGATCTCGAAGCCGAGCCGCACGCGCCCCGCCCCGCCGGCTCCGGCCAGACGCCGTACCCGGAAGCTGACGACACCGCGGTCGGTGTAGCGCACGGCATTGCCCAGAAGGTTGAGCAGCACCTGGCGCAGGCGGGTCGGGTCGCCGCGCACGATGCCCGGCAGGTCGCGGTCGAGCTCGACGGCGAAACGCAGGTCCTTCTCCTCCACGCGCACGCGCATGATGTCGGCGATCCCGCGCAGGAAACGCGGCAGCTCGAAGTCGTCGGCGAGGAGTTCGAGCCGGCCCGCAACGATGCGCGACAGGTCGAGCACGTCGTTGATGAGCGCGAGCAGGTGTTCGCCACTCTGCCGGATGGTTGCCAGCGCGGCACCATGGCGCGACGCCATGTCCGGATCACTCTGGATGCGCTGCGTGTAGCCGAGCACCGAGTTGAGCGGCGTGCGCAGCTCGTGGCTCATGGTTGCCAGAAACGTGCTCTTGGCCCGGCTCGCCGCCTCCGCCTGGTCCCTCGCGACCTCCAGCTCGCGCGTGCGCTCGACCACCTGCCGCTCCAGTTGTGCGTTGCGCCGGGCGATGGCCCGGATGCGCAACCGGAAACCAGCGAGGATCGCCCCGGCCACCGCCAGGGCGCAGCCGCCCCGGAACCACGCCGTCGCCCACCACG
Source organism: Opitutaceae bacterium (assembly GCA_014879845.1). GTDB lineage: Bacteria > Verrucomicrobiota > Verrucomicrobiia > Opitutales > Opitutaceae > JAEWQP01. Next base: position 25,180 of record JACSRI010000126.1, on the reverse strand, counting down.
CCCGCAGGATCTCAAACTCGACGACCGCGGGGGTCTCGCTCCAGCGCCCGTCGTTGTTCGACCCCAGGACGCGGAAGACATAAAGCCCGGCCGGCAGGTTGGTGTAGGTGGCGTGACGGTTCGCCGCATCCGTCTCGTGCCACTCCTGGTCGTAGCCCTCGAGCCGGTAGCGGTAGCGATTTCGGGCCGGCGCGGTGAAATCGAGGGCGGCAAAACGCACGATGATGCTCGTCCGCCCCGGCCCCAGGCGAGCGGGATCGCGGGACCACGGCAGCCGCGCGCGGCCACTCGAGCCGTCCGCCTGATGCGCTCCGCGCCCCGAGACCTCGACGTCCGTGATGACAACCGGGGGCGGCACCTCGTTGATGTGCAGCGCCCCGGGATCGAACGACGTGATCCCCGCGGTCGTGCCGACATAAACCCGGCCTTCGGGGCCCACCGCGGCCGCCCGCGGCGCAAGCTGGTTGCTGGCGAGCCCGTCGGCGCGATCGAAGACCCGCACGACCGCGCCGCGCACGCCGTCCACCTGCGCCAGGCCCGCGGCCGTGCCCACCCAGAGCAGACCGGCCCGGTCCGCGACGATGCTCACGACCGAGTCGGCCGGCAGGCCGTCGCTTCGCGTCAGCCGCAGCGTGAATACCCGCTGTGCGAGCGAGAAACGGAACAGGCCGTTGATCGACCCCAGCCACACGGTGTCACCATCGTCCGAGTACACAGTGGTGATGTATTTGTTGAGCGGGCTGCCGGCGTTGCCCGGCTCGGGCAGGTGCACAGTCATCGCGCCGGTCGCGCGATCGAGCTCGACCAAGCCCCACTGCTCCGTGCCGTAGAAGAGACGGCCATCGCCCGTCTCGTGGCCGAACACGGCGAAATCGACGGGCTGCCGCCGGCCCTCGGCGTCCGTCGTCGCGCGGTGCAGGAACGCCCCGTCCTCGAAGAGGTCGAGTCCCCACGAACGCGCGCCCACCCAGACGCCGCCGCGCGCGGCAGGCATGAGCGTGCTGATCTGGTTGTGCGTGTAGGCCAGCCGGGCAAGATGCGTGGGCCCGGGATCCCCGGCCCGCCGCAGGAATCGCGTGAACCGCCCGTCCGCCTCGAGCCGGCAGATACCCGCGATGTTCGTGCCCACCCAGATGCGGCCGGAACCATCCTGCGCGAGTGCCGCGATGCCGTTGGAACTGAGGCTGGCGGGATCGTCGGGAACATGTCGATACGTGCGCCAGCCCGAGCCGTCGAACCGGCTCAGCCCGTCGACCGTGCCGGCCCACAGCGCTCCGTCGGCCGCGACCAAGAGCGCCGTCACGGTATCGTGGCAGAGCGTGTCCGCCTCGCCGAGGATGCGGCGGAAGCTGCGAAACTCCTTCGCCCACGCGTTGAGCCGGCTCACCCCGTTGTGCTGCGAGGTGACCCAGAGATTGCCGGCCGCATCCTCGAACACGCGGTGGCAAACGTTGGCGCCGATCGACTCCGGGTCGCCCGGGTGATTGCGGAAGCTGCGGCACTGGCCGCTCCGCGGGTCGAAGGCGGCGAGTCCGTCCTGGGTCGCCAGCCAGAGCCGTCCCTGGCGGTCGAGTCGCGCCTCGCGGATGTACTCCGCCGGCAGGCTCGTGGGGTCGCCGGGCCGGTGGGTGTGGACCTCGAAATCCGCGAACACGATGCCGCCGGCGTTTTCCGCGAGCAAGCGCGCCGGGGACTGGAAGCGCAGCAGTCCGCGCTCGGTGCCGACCCAGAACCAGCCGTCGCGATCCTTGATCACGGTGTTCACCGAATTGAAGCCCGTCGGCACCAGGCCCTCGATCGGGCGGAGCACCGTCGTGAACACGCCCGCGCGCGGATCGAAGGCGCACAGGCTGTCGCTCGTGCCGAGCCAAAGCAGCCCGCTCTCCGCGTCCCCGGTGATACAGCGCACGCTGTTGAGGTTGGGACCGATGCGCGCGTCGGCGGCGCGGGCGAACGTGGTGAAGCGCCCGGTCTCGCGCTCGTAGCGACTCAACCCGCCGCGCGTGCCCACCCAGAGCACGCCCGCGTGGTCCTCGTGCAGCGAGAGCACGGTGTTGTGCGGCAGGCTGCCCGGATCACCCGGCTGGTTCTGCAGGTGGAGGAACGTGCCGGTCTTCGGATCGTAGCGGTCGAGCCCGCCGCCGGCCGTGCCGATCCAGACGGTGCCGAAGCGGTCGACGAGCAGCGCCCAGATGAAGTTGTGGGAAAGGCTGGTCGGATCGGCCGGGTCGTGGACGAACCGCCGGATCTCGTATCCGTCAAATCGGCACAATCCCGCGTCGGCCGTGCCCAGCCAGATGAATCCCTGGTGGTCCTGCGCGATCGAGCGGATGTCGTTGGTCGGGAGCCCATCGTCGGTATTGAGCCGCGTGAACCGTCCGCCACCGGGCAGACCGGCCCGGCCGGTCCCGCCGCCCTGCGCCAGCGCGCACGAGACGACCAGGATCCCGGCGAGCACGAACCACAGTCCCCGGGGGGCGATCCGGAAGCGAAGAAACGGAAGCGAAGGGGTCATGCCGGGGGCGGTGCGTCGAGGCGCGCCGGACCCGAGTCCAACGCGCCGCCAACCTAGGCCCCGACGCCGCGACGGCAACGCCCTACTTCGCGGGCGCCGCGGCAGTCTCGTCGATCACCGGACGCGCTCGCAGCCGCGGCCACATGACCAGCGTGCCGACCCCGGCCACCAGTCCCGACCACAACCACCAGACCGCACCGACGGTGCCGTAGAACCACACGCCCGAGCTGCCCGCCATGCCGGCGAGGCTCCACACCACCGTGGACCAGCCGAAGTACCGGCCGCGAAACTGAGCTGGCGCGAGCTGCGAGCCGTATCCAGCGGCCACCGGCAGCGAGAGCATCTCGCCGAAGGTGAACAGCGCCATCGCCGCAAGAAATTGCGAGAAGGTCTGCGCCAACGCAAACGACGCGCACCCGAGCGCGACCATGGCGTAGCCCACCCGCAGCACGCGCCGCGGGTCCATGCGCTTGGTCCACTGCGACAGCGGCAGCTCGAAGAGCGCGATGAACACCCCGTTGGAGCCCATGAGCAGGCCGTAGTGCACGGGATCGAGTCCGCGCTCGGTCGCGTCGAGCGCGAGCACACAAAACACCTGCTGGAACGCCACCGCCATGCACAAGGTGGCGATGAGCAGCTGCACGTACGGTCCGTTGCGCACCATGTCGGTGGTCGCCTCGACCCAGCTGCGCGCCACCACGCGCACCGACGTGACGCGTCCCGTCACCGTGCGCAGGCCGTGAGGCAGAAAGGCCCAGGCCAGCGCGGCAAAGACGAGTGTGGTGGCCGCGTCCCCGATGAAGATAAGCATCGGCGCCCGCGTGAAAAGCACCCCCGCAACGGCCGGCCCGGCCGCGAAGCCGGCGTTGATCGCGAGGCGCAACAACGCGAACGCGGTGACCCGCAGCTCCGGCGGCACGAGGTCGCTGATCAGCGCGTTGGCCGGAGGCGAGAACATCGACGACAGGAATCCGTAGACCGCCGCGATGACGATGATCTGCGTGTAGCTGCCCGCGAAGTAGATGCCGAGGATGGCGACCGCGCCACCCGCCAGCGAAAGCACGATGGTGTCGCGGCGGCCGATCGCGTCGGTCAGGTAGCCCGAGACAAACGGCGCGACGAGGTGACCGATCGAGATCGCCGCGAGGATCGATGCGATCTGTCCCGGGCCCAGCCCACGCCCCGCCAGGAAGAGCGTGAGGAACGGCATGACGAAGCTGCCGAACTTGTTGATGAACTGCCCGCCCACGAGCACCCAGAGCCCGCGCGGCATGGCGCGGAGATCACGGATGAATTCCTGGCTGAAGGCTTTCACGCAGTTGGTCGTCGTGCCGTGTCGGACGAGGACCGGCGGATGCCCCTAGCAACGACCGGCGCACGAAGCATTTCAAGAACTGTGCGCCGCGAGCGACGCGGGCCACCCGGCCCGGCGGCCGCCTACTCGGCGACCACCTCGTAGTGCATGGTTGCATCCCCGGGCGACACCGCGAAGCGCAGCCCGCCCGCGACGCGGGACACGTCGACTCGGCGCGCGCGCGTCCCGTCAGGCGCGAGCGCGTAGACGGATCGGGCCATGTCGCCGGCGAGCACGATCGTGGCCGGCACGCGCTCCGCGATGGTCGGGCCACTCCCCCAGGCGGCTCCGACGGAGGTCCGCTCGGCGTTCCAGCTCATGTCGAGATTCTCGCCGCGCGCCCCGAGGGTGATGAGGACGCGCCGCGACTGCGCCAGCTCGAGGTCGTCGAGCGCCACGGCCGTGATCGCGGCAAAACCGCGTCCGAACTCCGCACATGCCACCTGCAGCGCGCCGGCCCGGATCTCGGTCCCGCCGATCGGGCCGACGACCGCGGCGGCCGCCGGCGCAGCTACCAGATAGACCTGCCCGCGGCTGCCAGCCACGAGCGCGACCGCACCCGGCTCCACCGCCCCAGAAACATCGAGCCGTGCCTGCGCCGCCCCCGGCGCGGGCCGGTCGCTCACGCCGAGGCGTTGGTCGAGGAAGTGGATCCGCCCGGGAGGCAGGAGCTTCCGCCACAGCAGGTCCGCATGCGGCTGCTCGGTCCACACGGGCGCGGCGAGATGCAGCGTGGCCTGCGAGGAGGCACGCGCGACCAGGCCGAGGCGGAAGACCCGGGTCGCGAACGGCGCGAACGCCCACTTGGCCGGGTGCTGCACCTGGTCGAAGAATCCCCGCAGCGCGTTCCCGGGATTGCGCGAACCATACTCGGCGACAGCGAAGGGATACAACGCGTCCCAGTCCTGCCGCGCCGCGAACGACGCGAGCGTCGCGTACATCTCGCAGGCGTAGTCGCTCGGCGCGGGGTGGTCGTATTCACTTACCGAGAACGGCTTTCCCGCCACGCGCACGAAGGCGAGCGTGCCGAATCCCGCAAAAGCACGGTCGCGCAGCTCCGCGACCTGCGGGGAATTCTTGATCGTCCACCGCGCCGGGTCCCAGCCGAGCCCGGCGGCAAAGTCCGGATGCTGCCAGTAGGCGTGCGCATCGGCATACTCCATCGCCTGTTCGCGCCAGAGCCCGACGAGGCCTCCGTAGTCGATTTGTGAACACTCCATGGGCGCACGCACGCCCAGCTCATCGCGCAGATACGCGCGCATCTCGTCGGCGAAGGCCCGCTCGGTGTCCGCGAGAAAATGGATCCAGTCGGCCCACTGGCGCGCGGACGGCGAGGTCGGGATCGGCACCGTGCCCGCCCGCGGCGACTGGCCCGCGAGCAAGCCCGAACCCTCGCAGCCGGCGACGAGCCGCACGCCGCGCACCGAGACACGGCCGATCGCCCCCGCCAGGTTGAAGGCGAGCGAGGCCGGGTCACCCGCGATGGAATGCGCGGGAAAGGCCACGCGCACCGGCGCCCACGCGCGCCCGATCGTCACCGTCTCAAGCAATCCGAAGCTGCGCCATTCCGCACCCGGGCGGGCTTCGCCGTCGATCGAGACGACGACCTGCAGCGGCCGCTCGCGATCCGCCCGCGCCTCGAACTCGAGCGTGTAGACCCGCCCCTCCTCGAGGGCCAGGCCATGCAGCGATGCCTGCACGTGGTGCGAGATGCCCGTGGTCCGCTCGACCCGGACCTCGAAGCTGGTCGCATCCCGCCCCGGCTTGAGCCGGGCCGCCGCGCCCGGCTGCACCTTGTGCCGCCATGAGGCCTTCGGCTGGACGAGCGACACGGCGCCGCCGACCGGCGGCTCGTGCCACGACGCACGCAGGGCCTCGTCGTCGCCATAACGGCGCGCGAGCCACGCATTCCACTGCGCGACGAGTTCCCCGCGGAACGGCTCCGGAAACCGGTCGAGCCCGCGGCCGAGATCGCGCGTCCAGTAGCCCAGGAGCGAATTCTCGTTGTTGATCTCGACGACCGCCACAGCCGGATCCTCGGCGAGCGAGAGTCCGGTGTAGGGGTTTTTCGCCGTCAGGAGCCTCCGGGCATAGTCCTTCTGCAACTCGACCATGCGGCGCTGGTAGATATCCACGCGCTTCTGAAACTCCGGCAACTGCCCGATGGTGTCGGCAAAGCCGTCGGCGGGCGTGAGCGACTTCGAGACCTTGAGGTTGATGTTCGAATAGATGCCGTGGCGCGCGAGCGTGGCCACGAGCCGGTGCAGCCGGTCGAGCTGGTCGGGGTCGAACGTGTCGCGCGTCTTGTGGTCGGCCGACCACAACGTGCCGCCCTCGCCGATGGACCAGGTGTTGTCGAGGTGATGGAGGCGGGCGATGTTCACGCCGCCCTTGGCGAGACGCCGGGCGATGAGTTCGGCATCCTCCGCCGACGGAAACGACTCCGCGGCGCAGAGATTGGCGCCCCAGAAGCGGAGGCGCTCCCCCTGCCCGTCGACAAACACGCCCTCGCGCACCGCGACGCGCCCGTGCGCGCCGGCCGGCGTGGCGTTGAGCGCCCCGGTATCGAGCGCCGAACCATCCGCGGGCTCGACCGCCGGCCAGAGAAACCAACCGTCCGGTACGAGCGGTGCGGCGGCCGATGCCGCGAACGCCGGCACGGCCAAGGCGAGGGAAAGGGCGGCCGTGCGCAGCGACGACACGGCGAAGGAAGAACGATCGGTCGATTCCATGGGGCGAAGGTGCTACGCTAGATCCGCGCGTTACAGGCAGAACACGAAAATGCGTCTCACGTGAGACTGCCGCCGGTCCGCGCACGACCTCGATCCTGCCGACCTCGGTCCGCACGCATCGCCGTCGGGCGCTGGTGGGTCCACTGGGATTCGAACCCAGAACCAATTGCTTAAAAGGCAACTGCTCTACCGTTGAGCTATAGACCCGGCGCCGCCGTGAAGGCGAAAGGGCGATATTTGGGGCAATCAACCGGGTCGGGGCAAGCGCAAGATTTCACGCGTCCGCGTCCACCCCTGCGGTCGCCACGCCTGCGGCCCGCCCGCCACCCGCGCGCAGGACCCGCGTGGAGACCACGATGCTTGACCCCGCCATGAGCAACGCCGCCGCGACCGGGTGCAGCCAGCCGGCTCCGGCCACGGCCATGCCGATGGCGTTGTAGCCGGCGGCGAGCCAGAGATTGGATCGGATGGCCGCACGCACGTCGCGGGCGACGACCACCGCCTGCGGCAGGCTCGCCAGGCTCTCTCCGGCGAGCACGGCCATCGCGCTGCTGCGGGCGAGATCGGCCCCCTGCCGCACGGCGATGGACGCGTCGGCCGCCGCCAGCGCGGGCGCGTCGTTGAGGCCGTCGCCGATGTAGACGACATGCTCGCCGCGCGCCTGCCGGGCCCGCACCTCCTCGGCCTTGGCTTCGGGTGTCATGCCGGTGCGGCGCGGGATGTCCGGCCAGACCGATGCCGGGAAATTCCGGTCCCCGGTGAGAATGACCGAAGGCAGTCCCAGAGCGGCAAGCCGCGCGAAGACCGCGCCGGCGCGCGCCCGCGGTGTCTCATCCAGCTCGATACGCGCGGCGAGTTGTCCGTCGATCGCGACGGCGATTTCCCGGCGGGCGCCGGCCGTCGGCACGTCCGCCCCAACGAGCGTGGAGATCCACGCCGGCTCGCCGACGGCGACTTCGTGCACGCGCGCGCCGTCCGGGCCGGCGATTCGTGCGCGTATCCCGCATGCGGGCACGACGCGCGCCTCGAGCTGGCGAAACACGGGGCCGCCCTCACCGTCCGGACCGAGGCGCCGGACCGCCGCCGCCACAGGATGGTCGACGCCCGCCTCCGCCGCCGCGAGCGCGGCGCGCAGGTCGGTCGGGCTCATCGGCGCGCCGGGCAGCACGGCGAGGGCGCGCACCGCAAGTTCGGGCTCGCAGAGCGTGCCGGTCTTGTCGAAGAGCACGACATCGGCGGTGGCGAGGCTCTCGAGCAGGTCGCCGGTGCGCGCCACGAGGCCGAGCCGGCTCAGGCGCACCAGCCCCGACCAGATGCCCAGTGGCGTGGCCAGGCCGAGCGCGCATGGGCAGGCCACGACCATGACGGCGAGGCTGTTGATGATCGCGCGGTCGAGCGAGGCCGCCAGGAGCCACCCGCCGAACGTGAGCACACTCACGCCCACGACGAGCGGCACGAACCGCGCGGCAAGGCGGTCGGCCTCGAGCTGGACACGCGATGGCTTCAACCGCGCCGCCGCCACTTCGCCGAGCATGGCGTCGAGCCGCCGCGCGCCGCCCGCCGCCGTGACCTCGAGCAGAAAGACGCCGTCCACCGACCGCATGCCCGCATAGAGCGTGTCGCCCGGAGCGAACGCCGCCGGCTCGAGTTCGCCCGTGAGCGGCGTGGTCAGGACCAGCCCGCGGCCCTCGCGCACGCGACCGTCGACCGGCACGGCCCCGCCCGCCGGCACGCGCACCCACTCGCCAACCACGACCGCGCCGGCTGACCGCGTCTCCTCGCGTCCGTCCGCCATGACGACCACGCAACGATCGTGCTCGACCCGCAGCGCCTCGATCGCCTGCAGCGCGCGGGCGCGGGAACGGGCGCCGAGCATCTTGCCGACCGTGTAGATCGCGAGAAGGATGGCGACGAGGTCGTAGTAGACCGTCGGCCGGCGCCATACCGACCCGTAGACCGAAACGGCCAGCGTGCCCGCAAGCGTGACGAGGAAGAGCAGGTCGACCGTGATGCGCCGCGCGCGCAGCGCGATCCACGATTCGCGCAGCAGCGGCCCGGCGAGCAGCGCCAGCACCACGCCCGCGCCGAGCATGAGCCCGGCCTGCAGCAGCCAGTAAGTGCGGCCTTCCGGCGGCGACAGGTTGGTGGCGAGCGCGAACGACATCGTCTGCCCGGCCACCACGAGCGCGACCGCGACGCGCACCCATCCGCCCAGCCAGACCGTGCCAGCCGCCTCCACCCCGGGACCCCCATCGGGCGCCGACGCCCGCGGAGCCGTCGGCGCTCCGCCCGACCCGGGCGCTGGCATGCGAGGTGATCCCGACGTGGACATCCGGGCAGGCAACCGCCCGGCGCTTGCCCCGGCAACCCCGTTCATCGAGCATCCCGTCGTGATCGTGATCATCATGGGCGTCTCAGGTTGCGGAAAGTCGACCGTCGGCCGCGCGCTGGCGGGCCGGCTCGGCTGCGAATTTCTCGACGCCGACGATTTCCATCCGCCGGAGAACGTCGCGAAGATGCGCGGCGGCGTGCCGTTGGACGACGGCGACCGCGCGGGCTGGCTCGCGCGGCTGAGATCCGAGATCGAGGCGCGCCTCGCCTCGGGCACGCACGCCGTGCTCGCGTGTTCGGCGTTGCGCGAACGCTACCGCACCCTGCTCCGCCGTCCGGGCGAGCCCGTACACTTCGCCTACTTGCGCGGCGATTTCGACACCATCGCCGCACGCCTGGCCGCCCGCACGGACCACTACATGCCGCCGGCGCTCCTGCGCAGCCAGTTCGAGACGCTCGAGGAACCGGGCGGCGACGCGATTGTCGTGCCGGTGGAGCTTCCGCCCGAGCAGGCGGCAGCCCGCATCCTCGCGGCCCTCATGGCTTGAACTTGATTCCCGTCTGCCGGCCGGGGACGCTGGTGGGATGCATTTTCGCCATTTCGGCAGCGAATCCACGAAGGTCTCCGAGGTCGGCCTCGGCACGTGGCAGCTCGGGGGCAACTGGGGCCCGGTCGACGACCGCGCCGCCGAGGCCACCCTCGCCGCGGCCGTCGAAGCCGGCGTCAACTTTCTGGATACGGCCGACGTCTATGGCGACGGCCGCAGCGAGGAGCGGATCGCGAAGTTCCTGAAAAAGCGCAAGGAACGCATTTTCGTCGCAACCAAGCTCGGTCGACGGGGCGATCCGGGCTGGCCGCAGAACTTTACCCGCGAGGCCATGCGCCGCCATACCGAGGACTCGCTGCGCCGGCTCGGCGTCGCAGCGCTCGACCTCACGCAGCTGCACTGCGTGCCCACCGAGGTGCTGCGGCGCGGCGATGTCTTCGAGCATCTGCGCGAGCTCAAGGCCGAGGGCAAGATCCTGCGCTTCGGCGCCAGCGTGGAGTCGATGGAGGAGGCACACCTCTGCCTCGACCAGCCCGGACTCTCGTCGCTGCAGATCATCTTCAACGTCCTGCGGCAGAAACCCGTCGACACGCTGCTCGGCGCGGCCAAACGCAAGGGCGTGGCCATCATCGTGCGTCTGCCGCTCGCCTCGGGCCTGCTTGCCGACAAGTTCACGCGCAAGACGACCTTCGGCGCCGACGATCACCGGTCGTTCAACCGCGACGGCCAGGCCTTCAACGTGGGCGAGACTTTCTCCGGGCTGCCCTTCGAGAAGGGCCTCGAGCTCATCGCCGAGCTGCGCAACCTCGTGCCGTTCGGCATGCCCATGGCCGATTTCGCCCTGCGCTGGATCCTCGACCACGAGGCCGTGAGCGTGATCATCCCCGGCGCGAGCCATCCCCAGCAGGCGCGCGCCAACGTGGTGCCGAGCATGCTTCCGCAGCTCGGCCTCGACCTGCACGAGAAGCTGGCGGAGTTCTATCGCTCCGAGGTGCACGCCCACATCCGCGGGCCGTATTAAACGCGCGGTCGCGGTCCGGACCGCACCTTTTCGCCTCGTGCCGGGGAACGCCGGCTGCTTGATCGTGCGCGCCGCCCGGCCGACGCCGCGGCCGCAGCCACCTCTCCTCTCCCGATGACAAGCACCCGCTCGGTCCGGCCACCCAGATTGGCCGAGGCGCTGATTCCCGTCGTCCTCATGATTGCGTTCCTCGGCATGTCCGTGGTCAACGCCCCCAGCCTGCCGGAGCTTCCCGTCATCTCGCCGGTCCTGCGTTTCCTCGGCAGCCTTCCCGTCGTCGGATCGCTGCTCGACAGCGGGCTCACGCCGCACATTCCGCTCATCTTCGGCACGGTCATCGCGTCGCTCATGGGTATCCGGCTCGGCCTTTCCTGGAAGGAGATCGAGCGCGGCATGGTCGACGGCATCGTCGTGGCCCTGCCCGCCTGCCTGATCCTGATGGTGATCGGCATGCTCATCGGCACGTGGATCGCCAGCGGCATCGTGCCGACGATGATCCACTTCGGGCTCAAGCTCATCTCGCCGTCGGTCTTCCTCTTCACCACCTGCGCGATCTGCGCGCTCGTCTCGCTCGCGACGGGCAGCTCGTGGTCGACAGCCGGAACGGTCGGCATCGCCCTGATCGGCGTGGGCCACGGCCTGAACATCCCGCTCCCGCTCGTGGCCGGCGCGATCATCTCCGGCTCGTATTTCGGCGACAAGATGTCGCCCATCTCCGACACGACGGTGCTCGCGCCCAGCGTGGCGGGCACCGACGTGTTCACGCACGTGCGCCACATGGTCTACACGACCGGCCCCAGCCTGGTCATCGCACTCGCGCTCTACGCCCTCATCGGGCTGCGTTATGGCGCCGACACGATGGACACGGCCGGGATCGAGGCGATCACACGCGCCCTCGACGAGAAATTCACCGTGCACTGGTGCCTGCTCATCCCGCCGGTCCTGGTCATCGTCATGGTCGCCTTCAAGATCCCGGCCCTGCCCGCGCTGCTCGCGGGCTCGGTCATTGGCGCCGGCACGGCGATGCTCGTCCAGGGCATGAGCCTCGCCGCCGTGATGGAGGTGGCGCAGACCGGCTTCGCCACCGAGACCGGCGTCAAGGCCGTGGATACACTCCTCAACCGCGGCGGCATGATCAGCATGCTCCCCACCGTCGCGCTCATCGTGTGCGCGCTCTCCTTCGGCGGCGTGATGGAGCGCACGGGCATGCTCGGCGTGATCGCCGCCGCCATCCTGCGCGTGGCGAAGTCCACCGGTTCGCTCATCGCCGCCACGGTCTGCACCTGCCTCGGCATGAACATCATCGCGCCCGACCAGTATCTCTCGATCGTCGTGCCCGGGCGCATGTATCGCGAGGCCTACCACAAGGCCGGACTGCATCCGAAGAATCTCTCCCGCGCGCTCGAGGACTCCGGGACACTCACGTCACCGCTCGTGCCGTGGAACTCCTGCGGCGCCTACATGTGGGCCACGCTGGGGGTCTTCCCGTTCCACTACGCGCCGTTCGCGTTTCTCAACCTTATCAATCCGCTCATCTCGATCCTGCTCGGCTACCTCGGATGGACGATCACGAAGGTGCCGCCACCCGTGCCGCATCCAGCGCCAGCGGCAACCCCGGCGGAAGTCACCGCGGAATCGCGTTCCTGAAGGCGAAAAGCCAGGCCCGGCGGTCGCCGGGACGGCCCTCCCGCTCGAAGTTGTTGTTGTCGATGAGTACGTAGATCGTGTCGTCGACGATCGTCAGTCCCTCGGCCTGCCCATACGTCATGTCGGTGAAGCGATGCTCCGGGGCATTCTCGGCTGCGGCATATGACCAGGCGTCGCCCTCGCACCACGCCCCGTCCTCGCCGCGGATGAGTTCCACGACGAGATGCTGGTTGCGCGCGAGCACGAAGACCCGTCCGCGCCACACCGCGAGGTCGGAGAAGTCGAGCGTGCGCCCTGCCGGCAGCGCATAGCGCGTCCTCTCCAGGCGCTGCGCGTCGACGCGTGCCGGCTCCAGCCCGCCGCGGATCTCGATGAGTCCGCGCGGCCCGCGTTCACACGCGATGAGGAAGTGCCCCTCACCCAGATACGCGATCCCCTCGACGAAGGCATCCTTGGTCGCAAACAGTCCCACGGCCGCGCCCGCCGCCTTCAGGTCGGGTGTGACCCAGTGTGCCGTGGCCCGCCCGGCGCGGCCCGACACATGACACACGGCGAATCCCCACTCCGGAGCGAGGAAGAAGCCGCCGTCCGGCGCCGCGACGATGCCCTCGAGATCGGTGTAACCGATCCACGGATATGGCTTCGGTCCGTCGAAAGTCAGATACGGCTCCGCCCGCGCGACCCCGCCCTCGAGCGCCAGCCGGAAGACGGTGTCGCCGTGGCGGTCGGTCACGACGTAGAACACGCCGTCACGCGCGGTGATCCCCGAGGCGTCGAACCGCCCGGGCCCCTCGACCGACCAGGCCTTGGTCAACTCGAGTTCCGGCGCGACGTCAGCCGCGGTCGCCGCGGCGGCGGCACCGGAAAGAAACCCAAGCAGGACGCAGGCAAGATGAGCCATGCGCGCACGATGAACGGCGCGGACGCGGCCGGTCAATCCGCAGACTCCGCCGCCACGTATTCCTCACGCACCATGGCCGAACTCTCGACGCGCCGCCGGCCCTCCAGCCGCGCACCCGCCGCCACGTGCCCGAGCAGCCGGTACAGCGCCCAGACCGCGTGGGCCCGCACCAGTTCGGAGGCGTGGGCGCACAGACGTTCGACCGCGGCAATGACGGCGGCGCGATCCACCCCCGCATCGACATGCCATTCCGGCGAGTGGTCCCAATTGCCCGCGGCGATGCAGGCATTGCGCAACAGGCCCTGGAGCTTGGATCGTTTGATCGGCGTGCGCCGAAACACCTCGCGAAAGCGGGTCTCGTCCATCGCCAGCAAATCGAGGAGCGTCAGGCCGGCGATCTCGTGACGGGCGGTGAGCAGCACACTCCGCCCCGCCTGCGCAAAGCGGTTCCACGGACAGACGTCGAGGCAGGTGTCGCACCCGAAGACCCGTCCCCCGAACTGGGCGCGCAGCTCGCGCGGGATCACGCCGCGGTTCTCGATCGTGTGGTAGGAGATGCAGCGTCGTGCGTCGACCCAGCCCGGCTTCGGGAAAGCCGACGTCGGACAGGCGTCGAGGCAGCGCGTGCACGATCCGCAGAGCAGGCCGACCTCGCGCGCGGGCACCCCGGGCCGCGCCGTGCGCCGCGACAGCAGCGGCTCATCGGCGGGCAACTCCGCCCGGACAAGGATCACCGCGAGCAACAGCCAGTTCCCGTGCTCCCGCGAGATCAACATCGCGTTCTTGCCTCGCCAGCCCAGGCCCGCGCGCGCGGCCCAGCCGCGCTCGAGCACCGGGCCCGTATCCACATAGTAACGATGATCCGCCGAGGTCAGCCCGAGACGCTGCTCGACCACGCGGGCGGCCGCGCGCAGGCCATCGCCAAGGGTATCGTGGTAGTCGGCGTGGAGCGCATATTTCGCCCAGCGCCCCTGCGCCGCCGCACGCGCGTCGGCCGGCAGGTAATTCACGCCGAGCACGATGGCCGAGCGCGCGCCGGCGAGCACCCGCTGCGGATCCAGGCGCTTGTCGCGGCCGCGCTCGAGCCACGCCATGTCGGCATGATTCCCTGCCTCGAGCCACGCGGCGAAGTCGCCGGCCACGACCGACGCCGCCGCGGCAAATCGCACCGTGTCGAATCCGAGCGCGCGCAACGCCGCCCGCAGGCCCTCGGCATCGATCGTCGTGGTCGCGGCCATCGACGCCACATCGCTCACGGCGCCGCCGACGCGCGAAACTCGCGCGCCTCGCGCAGGTAGACGCGCTGCACGTGTCCGACGATCTCGGAGAGCGGACGCATATCGGTGAGCACCTGGGTGCCGGCCGCGCGGTAGGCGGCCTCGCGCTTTTCCAGTAGTTCGCGGATGCGTGCGAGCGGATCGTCGGTGTCGAGCAACGGGCGGTTCTTGTGCGTCTGGGTGCGCGCGAGGATCGTCTCGGGACGCGCCGTGAGGCAGATCACCACGCCGCGCCGCCGCAATTCCTCGATCATGCCCGGCTGCACGACGAGCCCGCCGCCGCAGGAGACGACACAGCCGGTCGCCGGATGGCCCGAGGTGATGAAGGCGCGCTCCATCTCGCGAAAGACCGGCTCCCCCCGCTCGCGAAAGATCTCCGGGATGGGCATGCCCTCGCGCCGTTCGATCTCCGCATCGATGTCTATCATCTGCATGCCGAGCCGCTGGGCGAGCGCCCGGCCCACCGTGGTCTTGCCCGTGCCCATGAAGCCGACGAGGTAGAGATTGATGTGCGAGGTCGTCTGTCGAGGGTCGTTCATGCGCGTCGTGCACGACTATGGCGGAGCCCGGCCGTGAGGCCATACGTTTTCCTCGCAGCCCGGTTCTTTCTCGGACGGCGTGTTCGACCGTCGGCCGGGGCTCGGAGCCCGTCCGAACGGAAACTCCGGGGGCCGGCTACGCTGACACCACGATCACGATGACGGTGATGTTGTCGGGTCCACCGCGCTTGAGCGCGGCGGCAATGAGTTCGGCGCAGGCCTCGTCGGGTGCGGGATACTCCGCGCAGACACGCAGGATCTCCGCATCCTCCACCACGTCGGTGAGCCCGTCGGTGGCGAGTATCAGCCGGTCGCCCTCGCGCAGTTCCTCATCATAGAGGTCCGCCCGCACGTCGTCGGGTTGCCCGACCGCGCGCGTCAGCGCGTAGCGGTACGCGGGGGGATGCGGTGAGAGCCGGAAGATGTCGCGGCGCTCGTTCTCGACGTTGTGCTCGTGGGTGATGGCGCGACAACGACCGCCACGCACGAGCAGGGCGAACGAATCGCCCACATGCGCGATGTGCAGGTGCGTGCCGGCGATGTGGGCGAGCGTGAGTGTCGTGCCGATTCCCTCGGCGCCGAAACGCATCCCGGTGCGGCGCACGCTCTCATGCGCGCGCTGGACGAGTGCCTGGAGATCGGCGGTGGCCGCCGTCGGATCGCGCGCGATCTCGGCCCGCAGCGCCTGGGTCGCGGTGAGGCTCGCCACGTCGCCGCCGGGCATGCCGCCGATGCCGTCGGCCACGGCAAAGACCTGGTGTTCGAGATCGACGAGGAGGTTGTCCTCATTGCGACGGCGGACGAGACCCGGATCGGTCGCCCCATGGACTCGAAGATGCATGCGTATGGCGGAGTGATGCACAGAAGGCCTTAATCGACGGAAAAGGCAAAGCCCCAAACGCGGAGCGCGGGTCGCCCGTCCCGCCGTATCATGCGCGCTTTTCACCGGGCAGCCGACATCGCGCGAAGCGTCCGACCGGCTCGTCACGCGTAAGGCCGAAACAACGTCTCGCGATTCACTACGGTGAGCCGCGTGAAGCGCTCCGTCGGCAGGCACGCGAGGAACTGGCGCCCGTAGGCCTTGTGCAGCAGGCGCGCGTCGAGGATGGTGATGAGGCCGCGATCGTCATGCCGTCGGATGAGGCGCCCCACGCCCTGGCGGAACTTCGTCAGCGCCTCCGGCAGGTTGAGTTCGGCAAAGGGATTGCCGCCCTGGCTCCGGATCCACTCGGCGCGCGCCTCGGCCACCGGGTGTGTGGGCACCTCGAACGGCAGCCGCGTGATGATGACCTGCGAGAGCGACGGCCCCGGGATGTCCACGCCGGTCCAGAAGCTGTCTGTGCCGAAAAGCACGCCGTTCTCCGCCGCGCGAAACTGCGCGGTCATCTCCGTGCGCGAGAAGGCCCGGCCCTGCACGAAGACCGGCCGCCCCTCGCGCTTGAACGGCTCCTCGAGCACATCGGCCACCCGCCGCAGGTCGCCGTGGCTGGTGAAGAGCACGAGGGTGCCGCCGCTCACGCGCTGCACGCAGAAGCTGACCCAGTCGATGAGCGGGTCGAGCGCGAGCTTCGCGTCGGCCGCGCCCGGCAGCGGCATGTCGGCGGCGACATAGACGCGCATATTGCGTTCAAAGTCGAAGGGCGACGCCACGACGCGCGTGCGCGCGCCGTCCGCACCCGCCCGCTGCTGGAAGGGCCCGATCTCGCCGGCCACGGCGAGCGTCGCGCTCGTGCACACGACCGCGGTGTCGCGGCGAAAGACCGACTCGCGCAGGTAGGGCGCCACGTCGATCGGTGCGGTGCGCAACGCCGTGATCTGGCCCTTGCGGCCGCCGCGCTCGACCCAGTGCACGTGATCCTCCTCGGCCATCGCCAGGAAGGCGCGGATACGATCGTGGCAGCCGTTGACGCGCCCCTTCTGCTCGAGCACATCGTCGCGCTGGTGGCCCTCGTCGAGCCGGCTCTGGATCTTCTCCAGCGAGTCGACGACGAGCCGCAGGGGCTCGAGCAGGACCGGCTCGCAGAACTCCGGCTCGCGCACGCGCGTGATCGCCTGCTTGGCGAGGAGCCGGTCGGCAATGAACCCGAAGAACTGTTCCGACGCGTCGATCGCATCGAGCACGCGCTGGCGGTCGGCATCGCTCCCGAGCTTCTTCAACAGGCCTGTCCGGCGCCGCGGGTTGAACAGCGTCTTGAGCATGCGCTCCACCGAGTAGCTGCTGATGTGCATGCCGAAGTGGTCGGTCGCGACATCGGGCATGGTGTGCGCCTCGTCAATGACAACAAAGTCGTCCGGCAGCAGCACCCCGCGCGCGCCCGGCATGAGCCCGCCGGCATTGACCAGGGCGAAGAGCAGCGAGTGGTTCACGATCACAACCTGCGCGCGGCGGATGCGCGCGCGCGCCGCCTGGTAGGGGCACGTCTCCGGCGAGCAGGTACGGCGGTTGCACGAGGAGCTGTCGGCGTTGACCCAGTCCCACACCTCCGGCAGCGGGGGCGGCTGCAACTCCTGCACGAGCCCGGTCTTCGTGCGCTGCGACCAGTCGGCGAGTCGCATGAGTTCGTCCTGCTCCGCGCCGCCGAAGAGGTCGGCCTTGGCCTGCAGGGCCTGCACGAGGCGGTGGCGGCACAGGTAGTTGCCCTTGCCGAGAAGCACAGCCGACTGGAAGGACTCGTAACGCTTCAGCTCCGGCACGGCGGCGAAGAGCCGCCGGCACTGGGGCAGGTCCTTCAACTCGATCTGTTCCTGAAGTGAAATCGTATGCGTGGAGACGACGCACGGACGGCCCGTATCAGTAGCGTGGATGATGCCTGGCAGAAGATAGGCCATGCTCTTGCCCACGCCCGTGCCCGCCTCGAAGAGCAGCGGCTCGTCCGCGAGCAGCGCCTCGGCCACGGCGAGCGCCATCTGCTCCTGCTGCGGGCGGTGCTCCAGATCGAGCGCGCTCTGGACCCAGCCGCCCTCGGCAAACGCGCGCACGGCGAGGTCGAGGCAGGCGGTCGATGCACCGCGCTCCTCGGGACCGCCGCCGAAATCTTCGCGCACGCCGATCATGGAAGGCCGGGATTTCTATGGTTCGCCCGGGAAAAATCGACCAATCTTCGCGCCACTCACCATGCCGCACAGCACGAAGAAGGGCGACGCCAACGGCAACTGGACCGACACGCTGGCGCAATTTCTCCTCCGGGAG
Organism: Opitutaceae bacterium; assembly: GCA_014879845.1. GTDB lineage: Bacteria > Verrucomicrobiota > Verrucomicrobiia > Opitutales > Opitutaceae > JAEWQP01. The sequence continues at coordinate 7,125 of JACSRI010000126.1, read as the reverse complement.
GCCGGCGTGGAGGCCGTCCGCATCGACCCCGGCGCGGGCAAGGTCGCGATCGCGACGCTCGGCCACGTCGACCTCGCGCGCCTGCGCGAAAAACTTGCGGCCGTGATCGAGGCCCATCGCGCCGATATGACCGCCGACGCGCTGCACGCTGCGCAGGCGCCCGCAGGCTTTTCGCTCACGACCGGAGCGGGCGGCGCCACGCTGCAGCGCGACACCTGCCTCACCGCGCCCAAGCTCTGGCGCTGGCGCGAACTCTCCTGGCCGACCGAAGGAGAGGCGCCCGAGGCCGAGGAGGCGCCGGAGTGGCGCAAACTCGCCGTGCTCGCCGGCGCCTGCGGTATCCTCGCCGTGCTCGCGTGGTCGCTCGAGCGCGCGGCGCTCGGCCCGGCGTGGCTCGCGCCAGCGATCTTCGTGCTCGCGATGCTGGCCGGCGGCTGGGACGCCCTGGGCGACGTGCGCGAGGGCCTGCCCAAGGGCGAGGTCGACATCCATTTCCTCATGCTCGTCGTCGCCTTCGGTGCGAGCCTCATCGGCGCGTTCGGCGAAGGCGCCCTGCTCCTCTTCCTCTTCTCCACCTCGAGCGCGCTCGAGGACTACGCGATGCACCGCACGCGCCGCGAAATCGACTCGCTGCTCAAGGCCGCGCCCAAGAAAGCCACCCGCGTGGCGCGCGACGGCTCGCACGAGGAGGTCGCGGTCGGCCTGCTCGAGGTCGGCGACGTCCTGCTTGTGCGACCGGGCGAACAGTTTCCCGTCGACTCGGTCGTGCTCTCGGGAAAGACCGCGGCCGACGAGTCCAACCTCACGGGCGAGGCGCGCCCGGTCGAGAAGGCCGTGGGCGACGAGGTGGGCGGCGGCACGCTCAACCTCTGGGGCGCGGTCGAGGTGCGTGTGCTGCGCCTCGCGTCGCAGAGCGCGCTGCAACGCATCATCTCGCTCATCCGCAACGCCCAGAAACTGCGCGCGCCGAGCGAGCGGTTCACCGACCGCTTCGGCAGCGGCTACACCTACACGGTGCTGAGCGTATCCGCGGTGGCCTTTCTGGTGTGGTGGCTCGGCTTTCGCATCCCGCCGTTCACCCACACGGCGGAGGCCGGCTATTCGGCCTTCTACCGCGCGATGACCCTCCTGGTCGTCATGAGCCCATGCGCGCTCGTCCTCTCGATCCCTTCGGCCATTCTCGCCGCCATCGCCTGGGGCGCGAAGCACGGCATCCTCTTCCGCGGCGGCGCCGCGGTGGAGAAGCTCGCCGAGGTCGGCGTGGTCGCGCTCGACAAGACAGGCACGCTCACCACCGGCGAACTGACGCTCGCCGGCCTCGAGAGCTTCCCGCCGGGTCGCGAGCGCCGCGTGCTCGAGGTGGCCTTCGCGCTCGAAAGCAAGTCGCACCACCCGATCGCCCGCGCCATCGTCGCGCACGGACGGCGCGAGGGCCTCGCGGCCGCGGCCGTGAACGATTTCCGCTCGCTCACCGGCAAGGGCGTGCACGGCGAGGTGGACGACGCCCAGGCGCTGCTCGGCCGCCGCGAGTTGATGGACGACGGCCCTCTCAAGGACTGGATCAAGTCCGTGCCCTCCCCCGGTCCCGAAATGACCGAGGTCTGGATCCTTCACGGCGACCTTATCGGCCGCATCCTCCTGCGCGACCAGCTCCGCGCCGAGTCGCGCGGCGTGCTCGAGCAGCTGCGCCACCACCGTATCCACACGGTCATGCTCACGGGCGACCGCCGGCACACGGCGGAGGCCGTGGCGCGCGAGCTCGGCGTGGACGAGGTGCGCGCCGGCCTCCTGCCCGAGCAGAAGGTGCACGCGATCCAGGAACTCGGCGCCAGCGGCGCGAAAGTCGCTATGGTGGGCGACGGCGTGAACGACGCCCCCAGCCTCGCCGCGGCGCATGTCGCCGTGGCCATGGGCGCGCGTGGCAGCGACGCCGCCCTCGAGCAGGCCGAGGTGGTGCTGATGAACGACCGGATCGAGAACTTCCTCGCCGCGCTCAGCCTCAGTCACCGCGCGCGCCGCGTCATCAAGCAGAACCTCGTCATCTCGCTCGGCACGGTCGTGGTCATGGCCGTGGCCTCGCTCTTCGGGCTCGTGCCGCTCACGCTCGGCGTGGCCGCGCACGAGGGCAGCACGGTCGTCGTGTGCCTGAACAGCCTGCGGTTGCTGTTCGCGAAGCGATGAACCGGCAGGGCGCGCGCTCCGAGCGCGCCGCAGGAGTGCAGAGACACACGCGGCGGGTTCGGAGAACCCGCCCTACCCCAAGGCCGTCTCGCTCGCTCAGTTCGAGATCCCGCCAAGGAACGCGTCCATCGACGTGTATCCCGCGAGCAACTTCGCCGCGCCGGCGCAGCGCGCCTTCGAGGCCAGGCCGGTGTTTTCCGCAAGGAAGATGATGTAGCTGGCGACGTTCTTCGCGTAGCCGAGCCGCGTCTCGTCGCTCACCGAGTAGAAACGCGCGCGCTGCTGGTAGCCGGCCGGCGAGTGGTCGCCGAGGGCCACCTTCTCCGCGCGGCCGCCGCCGGCGAGCACGTAGAGGAAGTTGTATTCGAACCAGAACATGTGCTCGGGACTGGGCGGCAGCGCCTCGATCGCGGCGCGCGCGGTCGCCTCGCTGGCGAAGACGTCGACGGGTTTTCCGCTCTTTGCGAGGGCGTCGGTGATGAAGACGCGCGCCATCTTCTGTTCGGTCGCGTCGGACGAGAACGCACCCTTGAGCGCGAGCTCGACCGTGAAGGTGTACCAGTCGCGCCAGAGCGCCTGGTCGGCGGCGTTCTTGGAGGCGAAGATCGCGCGACCCATCTCGTAGGTGTAGCGGCCGCTCGTCTTGATCTCGAGGCGGCTGCCTGTGACCTCGCCCATGACCTGGTAGTTTTCCGCCGACTTGCCCGAGCCGGAGTGGAACCCGATGCTTGACTCGAACCGCCGGCACACCGCCCACTGCTTCTCGATCAGGCCGCGCAGCGCGGCGTTGTCCGGATAGGGCATGTTTTTCTGGAAGCCAAAGGCCGGAGCGACGAAGTGGATCTTCATGCCGAGCGCCTCGCAGAGAGAAAGCATGATCGCCGTCGTTTCGGGCGTGGTCAGGCCGGGCAGCTCGTCGATGGAGAGTTCGCGCAGGTACTCGCGGCCGACCTTCGTCGAGAAGAGCCGGGCGCGGGCGGCGGCGTATTTCTCGTCGCGGCGCTTCATCTTCTGCATCGAGGGCCAAACGTAGGCGAGGAGCTTGGCCAGTTCGGTTTCGTTAAGCGTGAGCCCGACGCTCGCAACGCGGGCGCGCACCTTGGCGATGAGGTCGGCCGGCACGTGGGACTTCACCCAGCCGGCGGCGTCGTCCGGCACCTTGGTCTGCGCGAGTTCGGGAGACAGGTCGAAGGTGATGTAGCTGGCCAGCACGCACCCCTCGACGAGCTGGTCCTCGCGCGAGTCGAATTTTCCACCGATCGGCTGGTGGTCGGCGTTGAAGCTCCAGGCGATGCCGCGGCGGTGGAAGCCGGTCTTGAGCTTCGAAAGGATGCACCCGTGGCTCATGCCCTCCACGCTCTGGCCCTGATGCCCCTCGGGCACATTCGTGCCGATGAAAGGGAACGGCACGGTGTCGAGGCGGCCGTCGAGCATCGCGTTGACGTCGTAGACGAGCTCGCGCGGGATGGAGTTCTGGTTGGCTGTCACGCCGATCTCGAGGGCGCTCATCGCCCACTCCACCGCCGGCCAGTGCAGCGTGGTGAAACGCGCGCCGATGCCGAGCGTGCTCTGGCCGAGCTTCTGCGCGGCCGTCGGGAAGATGGTCGTCGCCGGGTCGAAGGACTGGGCGAGGTTTTTCAGAACGAGCAGGTTGGCAAAGGAGGCCGGGAAAACCGACGCGCCGTCGGCCAGCGCCGCGCCTTCACTCAGCCCCTGGGCCGTCGCACCGGCGTGGCTCGCATCGAGCCGCCAGGCGCAGTCCCCCGTCGCGGGATCCTCGAGCAGCGTGACGAACCCCGCCGCGATCTCAAAACGGCTCTTCGCATGGACCGTCACCGCGCCACCCGCCTGGAGCTTCGAGCGCAGGGTCGGCCAATCCAGGCAGAAGTCCGGACTGACGCAGGGGTTGGAGCTGATGCGGAGGTTGTTCTGGAGGAGGAAGCGATTAATCGGGGACATGGGTGAAGCGGAGCTTGGGCGTCTTTTGCCAGGTCGGCGAGGCAAATACGGACACGAGTCTCAATTTGCCCACCAAGCACGCGGACGGGTTTCGCACGAGCCCCGCGATCATCGATCCGGTGCCCGTGGCGCCCGGCCGGCCGGCTCGCTTCAGCGCCGGCGGGAACGCCGGCGCTTGGCCGACACACGCGCGAGGCGCTCGAGCACGCGCACCGTCTCGCGCCACCCCAGGCACGCGTCGGTGATGCTCTGCCCCCGAACCAGCGCACGGCCGGGGACAAGCTCCTGGCGACCCGACACCAGGTGGCTCTCGAGCATCAGCCCGAGCACCGCGGGCGAACCCGCCGCCACCTGCGCCGCAACATCGGCGGCCACGACGAGCTGGCGCTCCGGATCCTTGCCGCTGTTGGCATGACTGCAGTCGATCATCACGCGCCCCGGCTGGCCTGCGCCCTCGAGGGCCGCGACAGCGGCGGCGACAGCAGGGGTCGAAAAGTTCGGTCCCGACTGCGAACCGCCGCGCAGCACGAGGTGCGTGTCGCGGTTGCCCGTCGTGCCGAGGACGGCGGGCGCTCCCTCGAGCGTGAGTGACGGAAACCAGTGCGGATGGTGGGCCGCGCGCATCGCGTCGATCGCGACCTTGATGTCGCCATCCGTGCGGTTCTTGAAGCCGACGGGCATGGACAGGCCGGAGGCAAGTTCGCGATGCACCTGGCTCTCGACGGTGCGCGCACCGATGCATCCCCAGCTGATCAGGTCGGCGTAGTACTGCCCGATCGTCGTATCGAGAAACTCGTTGGCCGCCGGCAGGCCGAGCCCATTGACCTCGAGGAGGAGCCGCCGCGCTAGACGCAGCCCCTCGTTGATGCGAAACGTCCCGTCGAGGCCCGGGTCGTTGATCAATCCCTTCCAGCCGACGATGGTGCGCGGCTTCTCGAAGTAAACACGCATGACGACGAGCACGTCGTCGGCGAGTCGTCGGGCGAGCCGGCGGAGTTTCTGCGCGTATTCGACCGCCGCGGACGGATCGTGGATCGAGCACGGACCGACGACCACCAGCAGGCGGCGGTCGCGGCCGGCGATCACCTCCGCGATGCTCCGCCGCGCTGAGGCGATTGCGCTCGCGCCGGCGGCAGTGAGCGGCAGTTCTTCCTGGAGCACGGCCGGTGCGATGAGCGGCCGGACCGCGGCGATGTGAAGATCCTGGGTGGACTGCGGGCCGTTGGCGGCGAGACGTTTCATGCGCTGGAGTCGGACAGTGGAACGGTCGACGGCGCGCCGCGCAACTGGCGAAGCGCCTCATACGTGGCGATGCCCGCCGCGGTCGACAGGTTGAGGGAGCGCAGGCCCTCGCGGAACTGCGGGATGCGGATGCGCTGCGTCGCTCCGAGCTCATCATGGAGCCACGACGGCGCACCGTCGCCCTCGTTGCCAAAGAGCAGGCCATCGTCGTCGGCAAACCGGGTGTCCCAGATCGTGCGTTCCCCTCGCGTGCTCAGCAGCCACAGGCGCCGGGGCGCGACGGGCGAGGCGCGAAACGCCGTCCAATCCTGATGATGGTGCACATCGAGCGAATACCAGTAGTCCATGCCCGCCCGTCGCAGGTGGCGGTCGGTGATGGTGAAACCCAGCGGATGGATCAGGTGGAGCCTGCAGCCGGTGTAGGCACAGAGGCGCCCGACATTGCCGGTATTGGGCGGGATCTGCGGTTGAAAGAGAACGACATGCAGCATTTCTCCGACCGATGAGGCGCCGGAGGTGATGGGTCAATTAGCAACATTTTCGCAGAAAAGACTTCAGGAACGTCCTGTAGGGTCGAAAGAACAGCCGTTCGGACGGTCCAGCCGAATACACGACCCGTGCAGATCCCTCCTTCTCATCCTGGAAACCGGCCCGAGCCGGTCGTCCTTCTCGTCGACGACGAGAAGCCGTTCACCGACTTGATGGGCGCCCTGCTCGAGCACGGGCTCGGCGTGAAGGCGCGCATCTACAACGACCCGGTCGCCGCCCTCGAGGGGCTGAGCGAGGGATCGCCCACCTTGGTGATCTCCGACTACCGGATGCCCGGGCTCGATGGTTTCGACTTCCTGCGCGAGGTCGCGCGGCGCCTGCCCGATGTGCCCTCGATCATGGTCACGGGCAACGCCCTCGACGCCGAGACGATCGCGCGCCGCAAGCCGCCGTCATTGCTCGGCGTGCTCTTCAAGCCGCTCTCCTGGCGCGACATCGCGGCGATCATGCGCAAGCACGCGCTCCTGCCCTGATCGGCCGCGCGCCGCGTCCGGCGCCGCACGCGCCGTCCGGTCCCCTACGTCCTGGAGCGAACGAGGAAGGCGTGCGACACGCCACCCACGGCCGCGCTGGTCAGCTCCTTGAAGCCAAACTTCGTCAGGAAGGGAATCACGGCCTTGCGATCGGTTTCCGCGGCGCTGATCTCGCGCGCGAGATCCACGCGCCGGCAGAACTCCTGCATCAAGGCCGTGCCGTACCCTTTCCGCTGGTACGAAGGCTCCACCGCGACCGGCCCGAGATGAAAGTGCCGCACCTGCGGGTCGCGCAGGGCCAGGTCGGACATCACCTTCTGCAGCGAAACCGAGAACCCGAGTGAGACCGCCGCGGCGACCGCCTTGCCGAACGCGAGCTTCTCCAGGGCGGAGAGCTGGCTGCCGCCCGGCTCGCGGATCACACTCACGCCGAGCAGCGTACCCGCGCCGAACGCGCCGAAGACGCGACCGTGCGAGGCGTAGGCCTTCAGCAACGCGCCGAAGATCTGGCCGAGCGCGGCCGTGCGTTTGCCTGCATTGGTCGGATACACCTCGTGAAACATCGGGCTGTCGGCGAGCGCGCGCCCGGCGATGGCGCCGGCCGCCGGCAGTTCCTCGGGACGAAGGTCGCGGATCTGGATCGGGGTCATCCTACGAGGATCGGATGCCGCGCCGCCCACCTGAAGCGCGTGTGCGATGGCACGTGCTCCGGTCCGCCCGC